>DATDJN010000032.1:0-12184 GCA_036520515.1 Rhizobiaceae bacterium | reverse complement strand
TCTCCGGGACGAGGTGGTCGCGAGCGTATGTAACCATGACGATCGAAAACAACGGGTCGCGGGAACTGTCCTGGATCGACGTCCGTATTATCATTGATCGTTCCCTTTGATGCGGCCCGGCAACACCTGGCCGGATAGGTGGAAACCCATGCAGCGCAAGCCGACTAATTTATTGGCATTTCTTTCACTGGCTGCTACCAAGATATGCATCGCCTTGGCCTTGACTGATGTGTTTCAGCGAAACTTGACAGCGGGCCAATAACGCACGGGTCAACGGAAGGGGCACCGATGACCGTCAGTATAGTCTTGTTGTATATGGCCATCGGCGTCGGTTGCGGATTGATACGGCTTTCGGCCGTGGCGGTCGGCCTGATGGCCGTGGTTCCCGCCTTGGTCGGCGCATATGTGGCCCGCTCCGACGGCCCGCTGTCCGCGTTGGGCGCGGCGCTCATCGCTCTGCTCGTGATCGAATGCGCATACTTCATCACCATGCTGGTCATCGCGAGGCCCTGGAACACGAAGCCGACGGGAAGGGCCACCGACGCCCGCGTATCCGGCGACCTGGGGTTTCCGCGTAAACCGCAGATCGGCGAGGAGCCGTGAGCGTCCGGGTTGGCCAGTGAAGCCGACCACCCCTCAGTAGCTGCCCTTGCGGCCGAACACGACGATCACCGTCTTGGCGATGATCCACACATCACGCAGGATCGACCAGTTCTGGACATAGGCGACGTCGAGCGACACGCGCTCGTCGTAGCTGCAGTCGCTGCGCCCGGTGACCTGCCAGAGGCCCGTGATGCCGGGCTTTGTGGCCGCGTAGGTCTGGAAGTGATTTCCGTACCGACGCACCTCCGCCGAAACGATCGGCCGCGGCCCGACGATGCTCATGTCGCCCTTCATCACGTTCCACAGTTGCGGCAACTCGTCCAGGCTGGTTTCCCTGAGGAGCTTGCCGAGCTTCGTGATGCGCGGGTCGTTCTTCAGCTTCTGGGATTGGGACCACTCGGCAGCCGCCCCGGGATCGCGCTCCAGCAACTCGCGCAGCGCGGCGTCCGAATTGGTGATCATCGAGCGGAACTTGAGGCATTTGAAGCGACGGCCGTTCAGGCCTATCCGCTCGTGGCCGAAGATGGCAGGTCCAGGATCGGTGAAGCGGATGGCGACCGCCACCATGAGCATCAACGGCCACAGGATGGCGATACCTATCGTAGCCAGGGCGATATCAAGGGCACGCTTGAGCGTGCCGCCGGGCGAATATCTTGCCGATCCGGTGCCGACAATTTCGATAGTCGAACCGCCGGCACTGTCCACGGAGCTTTCGGCTTTTAGCATCAGACGTCTCCATCAACGCTATCCGCGAGCCGCCCAGCCCCTTCGCGAACACTAAATTTAAATCATCGATCTCGAATGCGATCAAGTGGGTATTTCCGTCGTTTAGCCGCGCAAATATACCGTAAAGGCAGCGCGACCAACACAAGATAGGGTAAATATACTGGCCTTTAAACTGTCATGCTGCGCTGCAACGTTCACGATGTATTTATGGATGTTTTGACAATTATGATAGAATTCATATGTAAGATTGTTTGGATATAAAAGTTTATACCTCCGCTTTGCATTAGTTCACAAAATATTGCGCTGCAGCGAAATCTTGTCTGCACTCTCGAAGGTGGTAGAAGATGCTAGCCATCCGGCGTAGTCGGCGATCCACCATTTGCCTGCTTCAGCAGCGGAAATCGCCATTCCATTTCGCTTACATTGACCCGCGGCGGCGCCAGCTGAGACGGTGCCGCTTCACAGGCGAATCGTCGCGTCGCCAGAGACTGCGATCAGGCGAAGGCGTAGTCGGTCGGGGAAAGCGAAGTAACCCCGGTCAGGTGGAAAGTCTCCTCTCCGCCGGAATAATGGATCGTCCAGTCGTCCTCCACATTTGTCAGATAGGCGTCTTGACCGTAGCCAACGAAGCGCAACGTATCGCCCTCCTCCGTATTGCTGCCGCTGAAGTCGGCGACGGTGTCGGAGCCGTTTCCGAGCTCGAAGACGAACACATCCGCGCCGGCGCCGCCGACGAGATGGTCGTTGCCCCCGCGGCCGTCGAGCACATCGCCGCCGTCCGATCCGGTCAGTCGGTTGGCGAGATCGTTGCCGGTCCCGCTCGTCCCCGGATTGAGCAGCTTGAGGTTCTCGACGTTGTCGGTCAGCGCGTAGGAGATGTAGGCCTCGACGGTGTCGATGCCTTCGCGCGTCCGCTCGATGACCTGCTGGTCTGGGTTGTCGATGAGGTAGGTGTCGTCGCCGACGCCGCCTGAATAGGTGTCGGCGTTGCCCTTGCCCTCGAACCGCTCGTTGGACGCGCTGCCCAGCATCGTGTCGGCCGCTTCGGTACCGATGTTGGCCCGGATCCACGCCTGGCTCTCGGGCGGGACATCCGGCAGCAGGAAGTCGCCCGCGTTGAAGCTCGACACCTGTGTGTCCCGGAACACCAGCGTCTCGAAACTGCTCAGCGCAAGATGCGTGTCGTCGCCGACCTGCGTCATGGCGGACTGGACCTCCTCGAAGGTCGAGAAGCCGTAATCCGCGAGACGCACGAGATCGGGGCCGCTGCCGGCCTCGAAGTCGGTGATGACGTCGGAGCCGTCGCCGCGCTGGAAGGAGAAGGTGTCGCGGCCGCCGCCGCCGGTCAGGATGTCGTTGCCGAGGCCGCCGGTGATGACGTTGACGCCGTCGTTGCCGGTGATGATGTTGGGCAGCGCGTTGCCGGTGGCGTATTTCTCGCCGTCGGCGACCATCGTCAGATTCTCGACGTTTGCCGGCAGCGCGTAGCCGACGGAGGCGCGTATCGTATCGATGCCGCCGTCGAAGTCCTCATGCACTTCCGTATTCCTGTCGTTGACGTTGTAGGTGTCGTCGCCGAGCCCGCCGATCAGCGTGTCGGCCCCGGCGCGCCCGTTGATGAAGTCGTGGCCGCTCGTGCCGTGCACGGGACCCCGCGTCTCATCGATATAGCCCGTGGATTCAGCGCTTTGGCGCAGCGCGTAGTTTTCGAGCGTGTACTCCGGCAATTGCCAGGCGCTGATGCTGTCGACGTTGAACTGCGTGACCAGCGCGGGATCCGGGTTGCCGGCGAGGCCCCCGATCGCCAGGTTGGCGATCATGTACATCGGATCGTTCAACTCGGTAGGGGTAGCCACCGCCGTCGTCTCCACGCCGTCGACGTAGAAGGTGATCTCGTAGGGCGTCCACATCATGCCGTAGCGGTGGTACCCCTCCGACGTGTCCACCTGCGCCCATGTGTCCGTGGTGCCGCCCTTGCCGATGACCGCCGTATGGACCTGGTTGGGGATGTCGCCATAGGCTTCGAGGATGTCGATCTCCGGCGGCCAGCTGTTGTCGACAGGCAGCATCCAGAAAGCCGGCCACGTGCCTGGATCCTCTGGGAGTTCCGCGGTCATCTCGAAATAGCCATAGGTCTGCCAGAAGGACGAATGCGTCGAGATCAGGCCCGATGTGAAGTCGTAATGCTTCGTCGCCGCGCTTTCCTCCGCAATGGGTTCGGCCGTGATCACCAGCTTGCCGTCCTCGATCGAGAAGGGATTGTAGCCGAGCGGCTCGCTCCGCTCGGTGTTCGACAAGCCGCGGAAGTCGGTGTCGACGTAGATCTGCCGCTCGGCATTCTGCGCCAGCGTGAAGGCGCCGTCGCCCCACCATTCGAAGCGGGTGCGCCACGTGCCGCTGCCGTCCGAGAAGCGGTCGAACTCGGTGAAGTCGTCGTTGAAGGTCGGGACGAGGGAAGCGGTGTCGGCGCCGAGCGAAAAATTGTTAGCGGAGAAGGCGCTCGCCTGGCTGTTGCGGAAGGTCAGCGTCGAGCCGTCGCCGAGGTCGAGGACCGAGTCCGCACCCACCTGGTGCAGTGCCCCCTTCACGGCAGCGAAATTCTCGAATCCAAAATCGGCAAGCGCCACGGTGTCGCCGCGCTGTCCGCTCCGGAAGTCCATGATGATGTCGGAACCGTCGCCCTGGCGAACGACGAACGTGTCGCGGCCGCCGCCGCCGCTCAGCACGTCATTGCCGGCGCCGCCGTCGATCAGGTTGATGCCGCTGTTGCCGGTGATGACGTTGTCGAGGTCGTTGCCGCGCGCCGTTGAATTCTCGCCGCCGAGCAAAGTGAGATTTTCGACGTTGACGGACGAGGTGAGTGAGTATCCGTGCACGCCGTAGGTCGAGATCGTGTCGATGCCCGCATCGGGGTCCTCGACCACCGTATTGCTATGGTCCCAGACGATGTAGCTGTCGTCGCCAAGGCCGCCGATCAGGGTGATCCCGGGGTTGCTGCCTGCAAGCTGGTCGTTCGTCTGGGTGCCCAGAAGCGTGCTGCCGGCCTCGTCGGTGGAGTCCCAGTTTGCCGGCGCGCCCGAGACGGGGAGCGGCTGATCGAGTTCGAGGTTTTCAGGAAGCATCGCGTCGCGTTCGACGTTGCGCAAAGTCAGCGTCTCGCCTCCGGTTGTCGTAAAGGAGACGTCGGCCCCCGATTGCACCGTGGCTGCCTGGAACGCGGCAAAATCGCCAAGGCCGTAGCCCTGCAGACGAAGCACGTCTCCGCCGGAGCCGGCCTGGAAATCGGTTATGGTGTCGGAGCCCTCGCCGCGCCGCGTGACGAAGAGGTCGGCTTCGCCCGCGCCCGTCAGCACGTCGTCGCCAGCCCGTCCGTAGATGATATCGGAGGCCGCGGTACCTGTGATCGTGTCGGGTCCGGTGGTCCCGAAGACGAAGCTTCGCGAGGTGGAAAGGGGTGTTGCCTGGATTGCGTCTGAGGTCGCCATGGGCTCGCTTCTTTGGCCTGAACGACAAGTCGTCGTTCCGGTTGACGGTTAACGCAGGCGACGCCCACGTGGTGATCCACCCATCCCAAAGTGCAAAGTCCAGCAGGCTAAAGATTAGGGAACGTAATGCGTCGGTCAAATGACCGCAGTTGGGTTTTTTTGTGTCGCGTCCAAAACGTCGCACCCCGGTCCGTTCTGCCAAGAATTTCACGGCGGCGCGGTCAGGAGCTTGTACTGTCTGGATTTTTCGTGATTTCGACGACCGATCATCATGTGGATTGGCGTTCTATGTTGTTGCCGGCTGCCGGTTCGACTGGAGACAACCTTGCGAGCGCCGCCGTTGACAACGCGCCGGTTTCGCGGCCCATTAGCGGCTGTGGTATTAGGCCTGCACGTGTTTGGCAGGTCTTGCGCGGGTTGACGCGGGGCGCTTCGAACGGAGTGGGACGTGTCCTGTTGGCTCGATCGCGTGTCCGCGCGCCCCGTACGGCAAGGCCGGTTTGCGGCGGGGGACGACACATTTCATTCCTGCTGGGGCAGGCATCCGGCTGAGCGGGGCACAGGGAGGG
Source organism: Rhizobiaceae bacterium (assembly GCA_036520515.1). GTDB lineage: Bacteria > Pseudomonadota > Alphaproteobacteria > Rhizobiales > Rhizobiaceae > Mesorhizobium_K. Next base: position 6,801 of record DATDJN010000032.1, on the reverse strand, counting down.
TGGTTTTTGTGAGGGTGCCCGCGCCGTGACGTTCACCGTATCGATAAGTCTGTTCGCCGTTTTCCTGCTGCTCAGCATTCACCCCTTCGTGACCTATCCGCTGTCGCTGATGTTCTTCCGGCGCAGGCCGCGGTCGCCGGTCGTTCAGTCGCCACTGCCGTCCTTCGCCATCTGCGTCTGCGCCTACAACGAGGAGCGCACGATCGCCGAAAAGGCCCGCAACATGATCGCGGTCGCCGAAGCGGTCCCGCAATGCGAGCTCCATATCTATGTGGATGGGGCGTCGGACCGGACCCTGGAGCGGCTGGAGCCGTTCCGCGACCGCATCAACGTGTTTGCCGCGGAGGTGAGGCGCGGCAAGTCGCACGGCATGAACGTGCTGGTCGACCGATGCACGGCCGACATCGTGGTGTTCACCGACGCGAATGTCGAACTCGATCGCAAGGTGCTGCCCGAGATCGCGCCGTGGTTCTCCGATCCCTCGGTCGGCTGCGTGTGCGGCCATCTCGTCTATTCCAACCCCGACGAAAGCGCGATGAGCAGCTCGGGCTCGCTCTATTGGCGGATCGAGGAGGCGATCAAGCAGCTGGAGAGCGACTCGTTCAGCGTGATCGGCGCCGACGGGTCGCTGTTCGCCATCCGGCGCTCCGCCCACCATGTGGTGCCCGACGACATCATCGATGATTTCTACCTGTCGATGAAGATCCTGATCGACGGCATGCGCGTCGTCAGGGCGCCGACCGCGCTTGCCTTCGAGAAATCGGCGACGAACACCTATGACGAGTTCCGCCGCAAGATCCGCATCGCCTGCCAGGCTTTCAACGTGCACCGGCTCATCTGGCCCGAGATATGGCCGAGGCCGGCGCTCGCCTACTGCTACGTGTCGCACCGGCTGCTGAAATGGGTGATCGGCTACAACCTGGTGCTTGCCGGCGTGTTCTTCGTGCTGGCGATGCTTGCCGTCTTTCCGCCCGCGCCCGTGCTGGGCGGGCTTGTCATCGCCGCCGCCGCATTCGGGGTTCTCGTCGCAGCTAAATTCGGGCCGGCCTTGAAGACGCTCGCCATGCTCCTATCCTTTGCGGGGACGTCATGGGGCGTATGGCGCTCGGTGCGCGGCGACCGGTTCCAGACGTGGACGCCGACGCCAAGCGCCAGGGCGAGCAGCCAGAGGTAGGCTGCCGCAGAGCGTCCCAGCAACGCGGGGCTCCCAACTTCGGCCTCAAAATCATGCTCTCTTGCACTGCAGCAAAACTCTGCTACCTTCGCACCCACGGGCTTGGGCAACCAAAGGTTTGGATAAAACTTTCAAATACAGAGACTTGATAACCGCGATCAGCTTCAAGCGTTGATCATTCAAGTTCACTGAATTCAAAAGTTTTGTGCATGGCAACATAGGACCCCGAGCCCAATGCTCGTTCAACTCCCGAAGACCTGGCCGGCGGAATCGCCTGCGCCCCAGCCCTCCTCGGAGGCCGACGCGGGTCTCCTCAGCATCGCCAATCTGCTCGCCATCCTGCGGCGTCGCTCGCTCCTCATCGCAGCAGCGGTGGCGGCCATGCTCGTGGTGGGCGTGCTCTACCTTGCCACCACCAAGGCGATGTTCAATTCGACGGCGCTCGTCTATCTCGACATCGAGAACGCGCAGACCTTCGACGGCAGCAATCCGAACGCTCCGGGCATGCCGACGCTGGACGACGTCGACGTCAACAGCCAGCTGCAGATCATCCGTTCCGAGAAGATCGCGCTGAAGGTCATCCAGCAGCTCGGCCTCGTGGAAGCCGAGGAGCTGACGCGCCCGCAGAACGCGATTGTCGGGCTCGCCCAGCGCGGCCTCGGCGTCATCCGCTCCATGATCAGGCTTGGCCCGCCGCCGCCTGTGCTGCAGGAGGAAGGGGTGCCGCGCGGCATCATCGAGGCGTTCGCGAACCGGCTGTCCGTCGAGCGCCTGGACGAGACTTTCGTGCTGGCGATCGGCTTCCGGTCGGAAGATCCCCAGCGCGCCTCCGATGCCGCCAATGCGGTGGCCAACGCCTACCTCGAGGAAAAGCTGGACGCGCGCTACGAATCGGTGAGCCGCGCCTCGACATGGCTGGAAGGGCGCCTCTCGGAACTGCGCGACAAGGCGGTCGCTTCAGACCAGCTCGTCCAGAACTACAAGCGCGAGAACAACATCATCGACACCAATGCCACGAACGGCGGCAGCGGCCAGCTTTTGTCGGACACGCAGCTGACCGAGCTTTCGGCGAGGCTGGTCGAAGCCCGGAAGGTGACGGCCGAGCGGCGGGCACGCTACAACCAGATCGCCCAGATGAGGGAGTCGGGCAATCCGGACGCCTCGGTGGTCGATGCCATGGCCAGTCCGGTGATCAACCAGCTTCGCCAGCAATATCTGCGGCTCGCGCAGCAGGAGGCGGACGTATCGCGCCGCTACGGCGCCGAGCATCAGGCGGCGCAGAGGGCGCGGCAGCAGATGGAGGATATCAAAGGCCTGGTCATCAACGAGCTCGGACGCATCGAGCAGGTCTACAAGAGCGATCTCGACGTCGCGAGCAAGCAGGAAGCCGAGCTGGCGCAGCAGCTGGAAGGCTATACGGATCGCTCCTCCGACATCGCCCAGGCGCTGGTTCGCCTGCGCGAGCTGGAACGCAACGCGCAGGCCGACCAGAACCTCTATGAGAGCTTCCTCGATCGTTACAAGACGGCGCTCCAGCAGCAGTCGTTCCCGATCACCGACGCGCGCGTGCTCACCGAAGCCTCGCCCGCCCGCAAGAAATCGTCGCCGAAGACGGTGATAACGCTTGCGCTCTCCGGCATTGCAGGCGCCGCGCTCGGGCTCATGCTGGCGCTCGGACGAGAGCTCGCAGACCGCACCTTCCGCACGCCCGGACAGATCGAGCGCGTGCTCGGCCATCCCTGCCTCGGCGTCCTGCCCAAGCTTGCGAAGGCGCGCCGGCCATCGTCGCGCAGTTCGAAGAAGGATGCATCGGGCGCGCGGGTCCTGGCCCGCGACCTCGGCGTGTTCCAGCACGTGGTGAAGGCGCCGCTGTCGCGCTTTGCCGAGGCGCTGAGATCGGTGAAGCTGGCGATCGATTTCGCGCCGACCGAAGGCGGCATGCGCGTCATCGGCGTCGTCTCGTCGATGCCGGGAGAGGGCAAGTCGACCGCCGCGATGAACATTGCCGAGCTGATCGCCTCGTCCGGCAACACGGTGCTGGTCATCGATGCCGACCTGAGGAGCCCGACGCTGACGCGCGAGATCACGCCGAACGCGACCGCCGGCCTGTTCGAGTTCCTCGTCAACGGCGCGCCGATCAACGACCTCATCTATTCGGACGAGACCAAGCCCCTGAAATTCCTGCCGGCCGCCGGCAAGGGGGGCGCCGCCCAGAAGACCGACCTGATCGGCTCGGCCAACATGGCGCAGCTTCTGACCGCCGCCCGCCAGACCTACAACTACGTCATCATCGACCTGCCGCCGCTGGCGCCGGTGATCGATGCCAAGGCGATCGCCGGCTCGGTCGACGGCTTCGTCTTCGTCATCGAGTGGGGAGAGACCTCGATCGCCACGGTGTCCGACGCCCTGCACGACGCGCCGCATGTCGACCAGAAGATCATAGGATGCCTGCTCAACAAGGCGGACGAGGACACGCTGCATCTCTACACATCCACCGTCGGCAACAGCCAGTACTATTCCAATGAGAAGTTCAGCTCCTACGTGTCGCAGAGCTGACGCGCCCGCATCGGCGCCGGGACGGGGAGCGGGCATGCTTGCATGGGCTTGGCGTCTCGCCGCCGGCAGGGTGGGCGGGAAGCGCGATGCGCCGGCCTATCCGCCCATCGACGCGCAGACGGTGCTGTATGTCGTTGGCGACATCCACGGCCGCGCCGACCTGTTGAGCCAGGCGCTCGACGCGATCGAACGCGATTGGCGCGCCAGGCCGGCCGAGCGGCGTTTCGAGATCTATCTCGGCGACTATGTCGACCGCGGCCCCGAAAGCGCCGGCGTCATCGCGACGTTGCGCGGCCGGATGGGGCAGGGGCTGGCGCTGGCGCTGTCGGGAAACCACGAGGCCGTGCTCCTGCATTTTCTCGAGGGGCGCATATCCGATCGCGAGTGGCTGGCGTGGGGCGGTGCGGCGACCGCGCTCTCCTACGGCGTCAACCCGTCGCGGGAAGCCGTGCTGAGCGCGGCGCTTGCCCGGGCTGTCCCGCTCGAGGACGTCGGCTTCCTGAAAGCGCTGCGGCCATGCTTCCGCTACGGCCCGTATTTCTTCGCCCATGCCGGGGTGTTGCCAAACCGGCCGCTGGAGGAGCAGATGCCGGATGACCTCATGTGGATACGCAGGCCCTTCCTCGACCATACCGGTCCCTTCGGAGCCATTGTCGTGCACGGGCACACGCCGAACACGGAGCCCGAATTCCGGCCGAACAGGATCAATCTCGACACCGGCGCCTACGCCACCCATCGCCTGAGCTGCCTGCGCATCGATTCGTGCGGCGCGGCGCTGATCGGGAACTGACAGATATCGGATAGCGATCAGGTGCGAAGCGATTCGGGTTGCGATAGAAGAAAGCGGCCCTCCGGTGGGATCGCCCGGTGCTGAAAACCTAGAGAGAAGGAACGAGGATGCGCATAACGATGATCGGCAGCGGCTACGTCGGCCTTGTTTCGGGGGCCTGCCTGGCGGATTTCGGCCATGACGTGGTCTGCGTCGACAAGGACGAGGGCAAGATCGCCGCGCTTCTGAACGGCCAGATCCCGATTTTCGAGCCGGGCCTCGACGACCTCGTCGAGGATAACGTCAAGGCGGGCCGCCTGTCCTTCACCACCGATCTCGCCAGGGGCGTCGAGGACGCGGAGGTGATCTTTATCGCCGTCGGCACGCCGGCGCGCCGCGTCGACGGCCACGCCGACCTGTCCTTCGTCTACGAAGCGGCGCGCACGATCGCGCCCCTGCTCAAGAATTTCACCGTCGTGGTCACCAAGTCGACCGTGCCCGTCGGCACCGGCGACGAGATCGAGAAGATCATCAGGAAGGCGAATGCCGACGCCGACGTCGCCGTCGTCTCCAACCCTGAATTCCTGCGCGAGGGCGCGGCGATCGACGATTTCCGCCGGCCGGACCGCATCGTCGTCGGCCTCTCGGACGAACGCGCCGAGGCGGTGATGACCGAGGTCTACCGTCCGCTCTATCTCAACCAGGCGCCGATCCTCTTCACCGGCCGGCGCACGGCCGAGCTGATCAAATATGCGGGCAACGCATTCCTGGCGATGAAGATCACCTTCATCAACGAGATCGCCGACCTGTGCGAGCAGACCGGAGCCAACGTGCAGCAGGTGGCGCAGGGCATCGGCCTCGACAAGCGCATCGGCTCGAAATTCCTGCATGCCGGTCCGGGTTATGGCGGCTCCTGCTTCCCGAAGGACACGGTCGCGCTGGCCAAGACCGCGCAGGATTACGGCAGCCCGCTGAGGCTGGTCGAGACGACGGTCGCGGTGAACACGGCGCGCAAGCGCTCGATCGCCCGCAAGATCGTCGCGGCCTGCGGCGGCGACGTCAGCGAGAAGAAGATCGCCATACTCGGCCTCACCTTCAAGCCGAACACCGACGACATGCGCGAGTCGCCGTCGCTCACCATCATCCAGGCCCTGCAGGACGGCGGCGCCGAGATTTCCGCCTTCGACCCCGAAGGCATGGCGCAGGCGAAATCGATGGTTGAGAATGTCGTCTTCGCCAACGATCCCTATGACGCGGCCAAGGATGCCGACGCGCTGGTGATCGTCACCGAATGGAACGCGTTCCGCGCCATGGACTTCAAGCGTCTCAGGCAGGTGATGAAGACGCCGCTCCTTGTCGACCTGCGCAACATCTACCGCAAGGACGAGGTGAAGGGCCACGGCTTCGGCTATGTCGGCGTCGGCCGCCCGACCGAGGATTACCTCAGCCCCGTCCGCCTCAGCGTGCAGGCCAAGGCCTGACCGGTTCCGCCGCCTGCTGCAGCATATTGATGCAGGCGGCGCTTGACCTATGCTGCGCTGCACCATAGGTTTTCGATTGCGGGCGGGCGGCGTTTCGAAAGGCGGGATAGGAGCCTCATGAAAAGAGTCCGCAAGGCGGTATTTCCGGTAGCAGGATTGGGGACGCGGTTTCTGCCGGCGACGAAGGCGGTGCCGAAGGAGATGCTGACGATCGTCGATCGTCCTGTCATCCAGTATGTGGTGGACGAGGCGCGCGAGGCGGGCATCGAGCACTTCATCTTCGTGACCGGCCGCAACAAGGGGGTGATCGAGGATCATTTCGACATCCAGTTCGAGCTGAACCACACGCTTGCCCAGCGCGGCAAGGACGACCAGCTGGCCAGGCTGCAGCGCTTGCAGCCCTTGCCCGGGCAGACGAGCTTCACGCGCCAGCAGGAGCCGCTGGGCCTCGGCCACGCGGTCTGGTGCGCGCGCGAACTGGTCGGCAACGAGCCCTTCGCGCTTTTGCTGCCCGACATGATCATGCAGTCCGAGAAGAGCTGCACGCGGGAGATGGTGGAGCTCTACGAGGCGACCGGCGGCAACATCGTGGCGGTGCAGGAATGCGATCCGGCCGAAGCCCACAAATACGGCATCGTCGGCAAGGGCGAGGCGACGCACAACGGCTTCAGGATCACCGGCATGGTGGAGAAGCCGAAGCCGGGCACGGCGCCGTCCAACCTGTTCATCAACGGCCGCTACATCCTGCAGCCGGAGATCTTCTCGATCCTGGAGAAGCAGGAGCGCGGCGCCGGCAACGAGATCCAGCTCACCGACGCCAT
>DATDJN010000031.1:0-17268 GCA_036520515.1 Rhizobiaceae bacterium | reverse complement strand
CTTTTGTGCTGTCCCACCTATGTACAGGGCCAAATCTATCCGAGATATAGTGGTGAGCCCACAGAGCTGGACGCGATTGATATGGCTTCGAGCCCTTCCAAGAGCCGGCCATGCTAAAATTGAAGGCAAATATAGCTAGCTTGTCAAATCGGCTGGAGTGCGGAAAGGTTAGGGCCTGATAAACTAACTCGTCAACAACTATCGTATCTAAGCCCTGGATAACTTTGTTGAAAAGAAAAAAGTTTATAGGAATGAAATCTGGTCGCCTCAGCGATTCGAGACGTTGTCTGAAAACGTTTCTGGAGGTATCTTTAATTTCGTTAGCAAATCCAACTCGAATTGCTTCATGCAAATGGCGCAAGCCAAGTGATCTTTCGCCCCAGCTAAAATTCTTCGTAAAACTGCCTGGCCGCCATTCGGCCTGACCGTCAGTCATTCACTTGGCTGAAAGAGAGTTGAACTTATAAGTATTCCATGTAGGCCGATAATCGTCATCGGCTTGATCCCCCCAATACGTCCATTTCGGACGAGTACCCCGCGCGAATAATTCCACATACGGACCTTTTGAGCAACTCTCGATTAAATCGTACTGCTCGTCGGGTTTTCGTGAATGTTCGCGTTTGCGCGAGGAGAGGTAGTTCACCTGACTCCGGCCTGGCGCTTCGGTTCGCGCGTTCTTACCCTTTACGCCGAACAGAAGGAGTTCCGTTACGTTACGGAAATAAAAACCCACGCCACGACCGTCTGAGCCGCCATCCTTTCGCACCTTATGCCACACGATGTTTGCTTTGTACTCGAAGCCCCAGGCCTTCATGACCTCTAGGCCGTCCGGCAGTAAAGCATTAGGTACCCAGAGGTACAGGTGGGCCGGATCTTTTGTGATATCCTTAATCGGCAGCAAGGCGATTTGATTGGTCGTCAGTGTCGAGTAGCGAGCCAGCCGACGATGTTCGGGTGCAACCTTGCCGGTTCGATTCAGGAATCTCCATGGCGGGTCGGCTAAGACGGTATGAAAAGTCCGGTCGCCGAGTTTGCGAACGAGATCAATGCTCGGATCTATCGGCTCAGCGTTCACGGTCGATCTCCGATTCTTATATTGAACAAAGCAGGAACAAATAGAGAAGTCAAGGTTGCAAAAGCCGGTCGGCTGTAAGAACAGAATAGTCAAAACGTGTAAACGAGTGATTAACCAAGACAATTTTTCTGTACAAAAATCAATAGCTTGGGCTCGTTTATCGAGGCGTTTCCGTAGCGTTTCGAAGCTTCACGGCACCCTGCAGCAGAAGCTGTTGAACGGTCCGCTCAGCCCCGGTGCTGCGGTGGGGGTGAAGGTGAAGTCGCGCACGGCGTCGCTTTCGTCGGTGCAGCCGCCCGGCGTGGCGGCGATGGTTCCGCGGACGGGGTGGCTGGTCTCGAAGGTCCAGGGGTCGTTCGAGGAGAAGGTCACGGTGCCCGGCGTCGTCTGCACGCTGCTGCCGGAGAAGGCGTCGACGAAGTTGGCGCTCATCGAGCCGCCGTTGCAGACGAGCTCGACCGCCCAGTTGGGCTCGAAACCCGAGCAGATCATCCTCTGGCCCGCGGGGACCAGGCCGCCTTCGCAGGCGAAATCGGCCGCCAGCGCCGGTCCGGCAAAGGCGGCGAGCGTGGCGGCAAGCACTGTGTGTCCAAGAAAAGCGGGCACGGCGATCCTCCTCCTCGCGATGCGCCCCGGCATGCTCCCCGGCCTGGCCGCGAAAGTTACGCCTGGCGCCCGCGCAGGTAAAGCGTTGCGGACACCGCAGGACGGTCAGCTACGCCGCCTATGCCATGAGCGTCGCGAGCCGTGCCAGATCAGGCTCGCGCGCTTGCCCGAACAGCTCGTCGTGATATTCCGACAGGACCCCCTTCTTGAACATCTCGTACGGGAAGTTGTGCTTCGGGCAGGGGATGCCGGCCAGCCGGATCCCGGGCATGACGGCGGCAAGTTTCGCCGCCGCCTCGGCATCCTCCTCGACGGGTGCGCTGAACAGCGAATAGAGCCGCGCCGTCGGAGTTGCGCGGCAATGGCAGATCAGGTCGAAGGCGTTGATCGTCGATTTCTGCTCGAGCAACCGGTCTATGTGCCAGGCGGGCCGCCCGCCGACGCTTATGGCTCTGTCGACGTTCAGAAGGGACGCAAGGCGAAGGGCGGGGAAACCGCCTGCGCTGATGCCGTAACTGATCACCGACGAATAACCGCGCGGGTCGATGATTTCGGATATCCGCCTTGCCAGCTCCGGCAGGGAGCCGGCAAAGCCCTCGATGCCGGCATCGAAGTGCAGATGGCGCCGGTCGCCGAGGGTCAGCACGTCGTATTGACGGTCATCCAGGTGCTGGAGCGTCAGCGCTATTGGCATCATCAGCCTCAGCCGCCTGCCGCAGAATCCGATGATCAAGGTCCTTGCCCCGGCATCGGCCGAGTAAAGCTTGACGTCCGGGTGGATCCCGGTGCGCTTGAATCGCCTGATCTCGCTACCGGGGGGTATCCGGCGGGTGCCAAACAGCTTGCGCCAGACCCTTGGGCTGGCGGACGCCTCCAGCGGCGTCATCGCCGTCTGGATATCGACGGCTTCGGAATGCGCGCGGAAAAACCTAAACACTGAGGGCGTGCGAAACCAGCGCGGTGAAATCCGTCAGGGTGGCGCAGCGGTTGATCGCCTGCTCGTCCAGTTCGACGTCGAAGCGATCCTCGACCGCCATCACGAATTCCATCGTATCCAGGCTGTCGATGTCGAAGCTGCCTATCGGCGCGGCAAGGATGTCCTCGCTCGTCATCGCGTTGCCGCGAGGCTTGTCGTTGAGCCCCGTCACTTCACGGAAGATGCGCACGCATTCGAGGGCTGTGTCGTCAGTCATGGATTCGCAACTCTGCAGATTCGGGATAGGTGAAAACGTAGTCGCCGCTCCTGAGCCGCATCTGGCCGAGCGTGAAGCGTAGCGGCAGCGCGGCGAGGGACTTCGCGAGGCTGCGCCATATGATCAGCGTCATCGGCTTGCCGATGCAGATATGCGGGCCCTTGCCGAAGAAGAGGTCGGCCTCCTGCCCCGTCACCTGGCGGGACGTCGCGTCGATCATCAGGCGCACCTTCTCGTCCCTGGCGATCGTCATGCCGCCGATCTCGATGTCCCGGTTGGCGATCCGCTCGATGAACGGAACGCCTGTCGCGGGCAGGGTCGGCGGGAACCGGATCTCGCTGAATCTCGCGCCGGGATGTTCTTCCAGCAGGTGCCAGGTCGACAGGACCAGCGAGCCGATCAAGGCGTCGTTGCCGAGCACGTTCATGGCGACGGCCAGTTCCGGCGTCGTCGGCAGCGCGTCGCGCCGCTCGGCGAAGGCGCAGGTCAGTTCGTGCAGGCTCCGGTTCACCTTCTTGCGGCGATTGAGGCTCATGACGGCGTCGAAGACCTGGGAGATGTTCGGCCCTCCGAGGAACTCTCCATCGACCTTCAGCCAGCGCGAGAAAAGCTCGAAGAATATCGGCCTGGCCAGCTGCTGCACGAGTTCGATCTGGCTGCCGGCCACGAAGAGCCCGCTTACGAGATCGCCGACAAAAGCCTCCATGCCGGCCATGTGCTCGCGCGAATCGGCCGAGACGACGGCGTTCATCGCACCGCGCAGGCGCCGGTGTTCCGCGCCTTCCTTGGAAAAGGGGATGTGGTCGAGCGTGGATACGGACGCGTCGAGGTCGATCCCCGTCCGCTCCGCTATGGTCCTGTAGTGATCCGCGAAGGGATTTGTGCGGAAGTCCGCGGATCTGAAGATCGCGCCAATCAGATCGGCGTCGAGGACGCAGAGCATGCCGAGGTCGTCGTCGAAATAATACGGGCGGCGGCGCTCGTATTCCTGGCGCTTGTCGGGCTGGAGATGAAGGGTGAGCATGTAGGGGAGTCGGGGCCTGTCTGCACTGCGGGCGCGCAACCTATTGGCTGAGGCCAGGCTGTGCAACCGCTAACCGCGATCCAGAGCGCGGGCAGCGCGCGCCATCAGTTGCGCTCATCTTTCCATTCATCTTTTTGGCTGGACCTTTGCGAGGGCCGTCGCCATTTTCCCCTGACTTGAAGGCAAGGAATCTTCGCGATGCTCGACCTGTTTGCGCGCCCCGGCGAGGCGGCCGAAATCGTTCCCTCCCGAAAGCTCGCCGCGAAGGTGGCAGCCCTCTATTCGGCGCTGAAGGGCAATTTCCAGACCGAGCCGGTCGGCGAGCTCCGGCTCGGCTTCGACGGCATCGCCGGCGACTACCATGCCGGCCAGACGCGCCGCTCGGGCGGCCGCGAGCCGTGGTATGAGCGCGGCACCGAGATCCGCAACGAGCGCCAGCTGTCCATCGTCGCCCTCGACGAGCTTGCCGTCGTCGCCGGGCGCATGGGGATCGCCGAGCTGAAGCCCGAATGGATCGGCGCCAACCTGACGCTGGAAGGCCTGCCCAGCCTGTCGATGCTGCCGGCCGGGACGCTGCTTTTCTTCAAGGGCGGCGTCACGGTGAAGATCGACGGCCAGAACAAGCCCTGCCGTTTCGCCGGGCGCTCGATCGCGGAGAATGCCGGCATGGCCGACGTGGAGGCGGGCGCGCTGCTGTTCCCGCAGACGGCGAAGCGCCTGCGCGGCCTCGTCGGCTGGGTGGAGAAGCCCGGCCGCATCGTGGCGGGCGAGGAGGTGTCCGTGCGCGTGCCGGAGCAGTGGATCTACCGCGCATAGCGGCACGACAAAGCCGCGCCCGAGGGGCGCGGCCTTGGATCGCGATCCGAGGGGTCGGAGGCAAACGGACCGGTCAGGCGGCCTCGGCCTTGCGGTTGCCGGCGTTGCCCTGCGAGAGGAGGGCGATGTGGTCCCACTTCTCCCAGAGCGCGAGGCGGTTGGCGTATTCCTGCCTGATCATCGGCAGGCCGACATCGCCGAAGAAGACGCGCAGCGGCGGCTCGGCGGCGTCGACCAGCGCAAGCATCGCCGGGCCGGTGGCTTCCGGATCGCCGGCCACGACGTTGGCGCGCCGCGCCTTCATCTTCTCGCGCGCCGGTTCATAGGCGTCGATGGGAGTTGCGCGCTTCGCCGACGGCCCGCTCCAGTCTGTCGAGAAGCCGGCCGGCTCGACCAGCGTCACATGGATGCCGAACTCCGCGACTTCCCCCGCAAGCGCCTGGCTGAAGCCTTCGAGCGCCCATTTGGAGGCATGGTAGAGGCCGATATTGGGGAATGCGTTGACGCCGCCGATCGAGGAGATCTGGATGATGTGGCCGGAACCCTGCCTGCGCATGATCGGCAATGCCGCCTGCGTCACCCAAAGCGCGCCGAACACATTGGTCTCGATCTGGGCGCGGGCTTCCTCTTCGCTGACCTCCTCGATGGCGCCGAACTGGCCGTAGCCGGCATTGTTGATGACGACGTCCAGCCGTCCGAAGCGCCGGTGCGCCTCGGCGACAGCGGCGTCGACGGCCCGCTTGTCGTTGACGTCGAGCTTTATGGCGGCGACGGCGTCGCCATATCTGCCGGCAAGATCTTTCAGGGAACTGACGTCTCGCGCCGTCGCCGCGACCCTGTCGCCGCGCGCAAGCGCTGCTTCGACCCACACCCGTCCGAATCCTTTGGACGAACCCGTGATGAACCAAACCCTGGATGTCATGGGGCTTCTCCTTGCCACTGGGGGCGATGGAACATAGATACGGAGGCAACTCCGTTTTTGCCATATACGGAGGCGGCTCCGTTTTCCAAGGGGCCTAAACAGAAAAAAATCCAGGAGGAAACATTGCGTCGCCGTCGCGCAGATGCCGAGCGCAACCGGGATAAACTGCTGGACGCCGCGTCCGCCCTCGTCATGGAGGGGCGCGGAGCGCTTTCGCTCGCCGCCGTGGCCGAGCGGGCAGGCGTCGGCATCGGCACGCTCTACCGTCATTTCCACAGCCGCGACGCCCTGCTTGCCGCGCTCTACCGCAACGAGGTCGAGCGCCTGCAGGCGGCGGCCGAGACGCTGGCCAGGGAATTGCCGCCCCTCGAGGCGCTGAAGGCCTGGCTCGACCGCTATGCGGCGCTGATGATGGTCAAGCACGGGTTCGCCGACGCGATGAAATCGGCGATGAAGTCCGATGCCGAGATATTCACCGACTCGCGCAGCCGGCTCGCCTCGGCGCTCACATCGCTGCTCGACGCGGCGGCCGACGCCGGCGCCGTCCGTTGCGACGTGCAGGCGGAAGACATCCTGATCGCGGTCGCCGCGCAGGTGTCGGCGAGCCTGCACGGCGAGGGGGCGGAAAAGCGCTGCCGGCGGCTGCTGGGCCTGACGCTTGACGGCCTGCGTTACGGCGCCGTCGCCGACCGGCCCGATCTTACGGCAGCAGATCGGCCCCCGCTGGAAGTAGACGTCGCTTCGGCCTAACATTGCGCCCGCTCGAAGGGGTTTGGGCGGAGGGGGACATGGGGTGGCAAGCAGGGCTGCGTGCAGCCGGTGTCGGCGCGTGCCTGTTCGGCGGCGCCGGGGAGCTTCTTGCGAAATGCGGGCATCATGGCGAGGAGCTGTGCCGGGGCGGCCAGACCTATCGCTGCGAGAGGACCGGCATCGAGCTGACGCCGATCTTCCAGAACAGGACATGCGTCATGTCGCTGGCGGGGACATGGACGGGCCAGGGACATCAGAGCCCGGCCGGCCTGACCGGCGCCGAATGGCCGATCAGCATGACGATCGGCGAAGGAACTGCGTCGATAGACTATCCCTCGCTCGGCTGCGGCGGCTCGCTGACCGAGATCTCCAATGACGGGACCTCGGCGAAATACCGGGAACGCATCACCTACGGCCAGGATGTCTGCATCGACGGCGGCGCCATCACCGTGACGTTCTTCCAGGACAGCCTGTCATGGACATGGGTCGGTCAGTCGCAGGGCCAGCAGTACAACGCAGTCGCCGTGCTGAGACGCTAACCCTCGTCGTCGGGGTCGAGCAGGCGGGTGGCGCGCCATGAGGTTAGCACCTCGTTGGTGCGGTCGATGACGAAGAAGCGGGCCGCGTCGCGGTCGTAGCCCTCGGCGAGCAACTGGTCGTAATCGGTGTGCTGGTGGCGGACATGGGCCACGGTCGCCAGCCACACGGCGATGGTCGGCGGCAGCTCCCTCATGTGCCTGGAACCGGCCTCGGCGCGGATCGCTTCGATGTCGGCGTAGGGGGCGCCGGGCAGGAGCAGCGTCAGCGCCTCGGCGATCGCCTTGCGGCGCCTGGTGGTCGCGACGATCACGGCGCGTCCCTGTGGCGGGGCGGCAGGGCGTCGGGAAAGCTGTCGATCGACGCAAAATAGGGCTTCAGGTCGACCACGGCAGTGCCGTCGAGCACATCGATGGCGTCGATGGACAGCAGGCCCGCCCCGGCATCGAGCGAGACGAGGCGCGCCACGTGAAGTCCGACAGGGTTCGGCCGTGCCGGCGAGCGCAGCGCGAACACGCCTTTCGCCTGTGCGGCATGGCGCGGCTTCTGGACGATCAGGTTGCGCGGCGCGAAGCCGAGCCATGACAGGACGACGATGTGGCTGGTGCCGGCGAGCCCGTCGAGGCCGGGCCGGAATTGCGGCTCGATCTCGATCGTCGCCGCCTGCCCGGTCGCCCGCGCCGCGGCCATGTTCCTGGGGCAATCGGCGCGCGTCTTCCAGGGCGAGCGGATGCGGCCGATGAAGACGAGGCCTGCGTCCGCCGCGGTGGTTGCTGGGTCGTCGGCGAGCGCCGTCTCGCCTTCACGCTGCTCAAACATGGCTTATTCCCGGCCGGAACGTCCGCGTCATTTTCTTGCCTGCCTGCGACATTGGCGGTTGCCAAGTTAATGGAAACCACATAAACATATCTTTATATCTGAATTGCGGAGATCGCAATGCGATGACAGCAACGTTGGACGGCCTCGTCGATACCCTCAAGGCGGCTGCGGAAACCAGCCGCCTGCGCATTCTGGCGCTGTTGTCGCGCGGAGACCTCACTGTCTCCGATCTCACCGAAATCCTCAACCAGTCGCAGCCGCGCGTCTCGCGCCATTTGAAGCTGTTGCTCGAAGCCGGCCTGATCGGCCGCTACCAGGAGGGTTCCTGGGCCTATTTCCGCATCGCCGACGACGATACGGCGCGCGACTTCGTGCACGGCATCGTCGGGCGTCTCAACGCCGGCGATCCGCAGATCGAGCGCGACCTCGAAAGGCTGGCGTCGGTGAAGCGCCGCCGCCAGGCGAGGGCTGCCGAATACTTCTCCGCCAATGCCGCGAGCTGGGACGAGATACGCTCCCTGCACGCCTCCGACCGCGCCGTCGAGGCCGCGCTGCTGAAGCTTGTCGGCAAGCGCCCGTTCCAGTCGATGCTCGACCTCGGCACCGGTACCGGCCGCCTGCTCGAGATTTTCTCGCCGCTCTATCGCCGGGGCGTCGGCATCGACATGTCGCGCGAGATGCTGGCGGTCGCCCGCGCCAATCTCGACAAGGCGGGCGTCGGCAATGCCCAGGTGCGCCAGGGCGACATCTACGCGCCGCCGGTCGAGCGCGACAGCTTCGACCTCATCACCATCCACCAGGTGCTCCATTATCTCGACGATCCGGCGCTGGCGATCCGCGAGGCGGCGCGGCTGCTGCGTCCCGGCGGCCGGCTGATCGTCGTCGATTTCGCGCCGCACGCGCTGGAGTTCCTGCGCGACGAGCACGCGCATATGCGGCTCGGCATTTCCGACAGGCAGATCGCCGACTGGTTCGCGGAGGTCGGCCTCGACCTCGAGGAGAGCCAGGAATTCGAACCGCGCGGCGGCTCGGAGGCGCGGCTGACCGTGAAGCTGTGGCTCGGACGCGACCGCCGGCGGCTCATCGCCGAACCGACCCGCGCCGGCGAAAGGGAGACCGCCTGATGAATGAACCCCGTTTCTCCCGCCGTCCCGACATCGGCCAGAAGATCCACGTCTCCTTCGAGTTCTTCCCGCCGAAGAGCGACGAGATGGAGACGCGCCTCTGGGACACGGTGGAGCGGCTGCAGCCGCTGTCGCCGAGCTTCGTCTCGGTGACCTACGGAGCCGGCGGCTCGACCCGCGAGCGCACCGCGCGCACCGTCAAGCGCATCCTCACCAACTCGACGCTGACGCCCGCCGCGCACCTCACCTGCGTCGATGCCTCGCGCGAGGAGATCGACCAGGTGATCGCCGAGTTCGCCGGCATGGGCGTGAAGCGCTTCGTGGCGCTGCGCGGCGACCCGGCCGCCGGCGTCGGCGCGCGCTACCAGCCGCATCCCGGCGGCTATGCCAACGGCGCCGAGCTGGTCGCCGCGCTGAAGGCGCAGGGCGACTTCGACATCTCCGTCTCGGCCTATCCGGAAAAACATCCCGAGAGCCCGGACTTCGCCACCGAAATCGACATGCTGAAGCGCAAGGTCGACAACGGCGCGACGCGGGCCATCACCCAGTTCTTCTTCGACAACGATCTTTATGAAAGCTATGTCGAGCGCGTCCGCCGCGCCGGCATCTACATCCCGATCGTGCCGGGCCTGTTGCCGATCCACAATTTCGCGCAGGTCGCGAATTTCTCCGGACGCTGCGGAGCCCATATACCGGCCTGGCTGGCCGAGCGCTTCGACGGGCTGCAGGCGGATCCGCAGACGCATGCGCTCGTCGCGTCCGCGGTCGCCGCCGAGCAGGTGATGGATCTCGTCGAGCGCGGCGTCTCCGACTTCCATTTCTATACGATGAACCGGGCCGATCTCGTCTTCGCCATCTGCCACATGATCGGAATCAGGGCGCATGCGGCCGATCACCTCTCCGCTGCCGGCGCTTCCGCCGCGGCCTGAGACTGACCGAGCGAGGGATCCAAATGAAAAGGCCGGGCGTTGCCCGGCCTTTCAAGAATCTCCAGCCCATTCAGGCTTTTGTCATCGTCCCTTCGCTTCCGCTTACGGAAGAACTCCCATTATGAGGGCGCCTATAAAAGCAAACGCAGCGCAAATCATGAGTGCATTGATTGGCCGTGTCAGTCCCATACGTAGCCTCCACACTTGAGAACTGAAGCGGGAGTCTAGGGGCTTTGAGGCCACACGCAAGCATAAATTTTGCTGCAATGCGACGCGATTGCGCCAAAAACGACCTACCGAACCGCGTAAGTCTAGGGAAATTATAGGCAATCGCGAGCAGTGCCGATGTGGAAAAAATGTGGCGGGTCCGTGGCGGCCTCCGCGGCTGCCGCTACGGGATTACCTTGCGTCGCCTGAAAATCCGCCCGTCCATGGTCAGCAGGCCCAAGGCAATCAGCAGCATGCCGGCGATCTCGAAAAGCTCCAGCCGCTCGCCGAGAAAGACGAAGCCGAGCAGCATGGCGCTGACCGGCACGATGAGCGTCACCAGCGACGCGTTGGTGGCGCCGGCCGAGCCTATGAGCCCGAAATAGAGGATGTAGGCGAAGGCGGTGGAGACGAGCGCCAGGGCGACGACCGCGGCCCAGACCGGCGGGCTCGCCGCAAACAGTCCGGCCGGGCCGTTCCAGAGAAGGACGACCGGTACCATGACGATGGTGGAGGCGGTAAGCTGGCCCGTGGCGACGATCGCCGGCGGCACGCCCCTGAAGCGGCGCGAGAAGACCAGCGCAACAGCGTAGGACAGCGACGCGCCGACCATGGCGAACTTAGCCCAGACAGGGCCGCCGAGGCCGGCGACGATTCCCGGCCCGACCATCACCGCGACGCCGGCTATGCCGAGCAGGACGCCTGCCACCTTGCTCGGCGATATCTTCTCGTCCGACGTTACCGCATTGGCGATCAGGATCGTCCAGAAGGGGGTGGTCGAATTGAGCACGGAGGCGAGGCCTGCCCCCATCTCGGTCTGGCCGGCGAAGATCAGGGAAAAGGGCACGACGTTGTTGACCAGCGCCAGCACGAGCAGGCTGCCGGCGACAGGCAGCGCCAGCCGGAAGGAGGGGCCGCGGATCGACAGATAAAGGTGCAGCGCCGCCGCTGCGATCATGACCCGGAACAGCACCAGCGTGAGCGGATGCATCTCGCCGACGGCGATTCGGGCGAAGAAGAACGAGCCGCCCCAGATCGCGCCGAGCAACAGGAGCCTCGCCCAGTCGAAGGCCGACATGCCTTGCCGAGCGCTCGGCGTCGCGGTGGTCCCGGCCATCAGATCCTCCATCCCGGCAGCGCTACCTAGTCGCGCACTTGCTCCAGAACCACCCGATTTGCGCATCTGCCGCAACCGTTTCGCCGCGCAGGCGGCACCGGAATGTTTGCCGACATGGAACGGATTTCATTGCGCCCTGGCTTCGACTAGATTGCGCCCAGCCTAGGAGGGGTTTTTGCAGCGATTCGAGAATGCCCGCGAGGCGGCGCGCGCGCTTCGTCCCGACGAGCCGGTCTATTGCTTCCGCCCGGAAGTGCTCAAGACCGACGCCAGGCAGTTCATGGAGATGTTCCCCGGAAAGACCGCCTATGCGGTCAAGACGAACGGCGAGCAGATCGTGCTGAAGACGCTGGTCGAGGCGGGCGTATCGGCGTTCGACGTCGCGTCGCCCGGCGAGTTCGCCGCCGTTCGCGCCGTCTCGCCCGATGCCGAGATGCTCTACATGCATCCGGTGAAGGCGCAGTCCGACATCCGGCTGGCGCTGGAGAAATACCGCATCCGCGTCATCGCCATCGACCACGAGGACGAGATCGTCAAGCTGACCCGCGTGGTGCGCGCGCTCGATATCGATCCCGGCTCGCTGACCGTTTTCGTGCGCGTGCAGACCAAGGGCCAGGCGGCCTACGAGCTGTCGAAGAAATTCGGCGCCGGCCCGGCCAGCGCGGTGGAACTGGCGGAGCGCCTCCACCGCACCGGCTACAAGGTGGGGCTCTGCTTCCATGTGGGCAGCCAGATCGAGGATCCCGACACCTATGAGCGGGCGCTCGCCTCGGCCGACTGGGTGCGCAACCGCCTGAGCTTCGATCTCGCCGGCCTCGATGTCGGCGGCGGCTTCCCGGCCGAATACGGACACGACCCCAACCGCAAGCAGGTCGAGATGCCGTCGCTCGGCCAGCTCATGTCGAGGCTGTCGGGCGACCTCAAGGAATATGGCTTCGACCAGATGCCGCTGGTCGCCGAGCCCGGCCGCGTCATCGTCGCGCGCTGCCTGTCGCTCATCGTGCGGGTGCTGCTCAGGAAGGGCAGGCGGCTCTACATCAATGACGGCATCTGGGCGTCGCTGTCGGATTCATGGACCGGCAAGATCACCCTGCCGGCGCGCTTCATCCCCGACCCGGCGATCCGCACGCGCAACGGCAACGAGAAGAAGATCGTGCCGTTCAAGGTCTGCGGCGCCACCTGCGATTCGGTCGACATCCTGTCGCGGCCGTTCTGGCTGCCGGAGACGGTCGACACCGGCGACTGGATCGAGATCGGCCATATCGGCGCCTATTCGCTGTCGCTCAGGACGCGCTTCAACGGCTTCTATCCCGACACCTTCGTGGAGGTCACCACGCCCTTCGACGAGGGCGACACGCCGCAGGGGTTTGCCAGCCTGGAGACGATGGCGGATTGAAGTAGGCAGCAGAACCGCTGCCTGTTGCCTACTGCCTCATGTCGTATTCTGCTTCAGCCACCGCTTCCACGCGGCCATGTTGCCGTTGAAGACGTTGATGTCGGCGTTGCCGCGGATGCCGGGGACGACGCCGGTGCCGGTATATTGCCAGAAGGTGAAGGGGTGGCTGGCGTATTTGGTGTCGGGATGGCCGGCGACAGAGCGCAGCCAGTAGGGATAGCCGCGGAAGCCCGACAGCCCGTTGTCCTCGAAGAAGTCGACCGACGTGTAGATGATCGGCCGCTTGCCGTAGTGCCTCTCGACGATCGACAGGAAGGTCTTCATCTCGCGCTGCACGGTGGCCGCGTCGGGCCGCTTCTTGCAGGTCGGCGAATCCGGGTTCCACTCCATGTCGAGCACGGGGGGCATGGCGGAGCGTTCGTTCGGCACGTTCTGGATGAACCAGCGCGCCTGCTCGGCGGCCGGCCGGCAAAAGTAGAAGAAATGATAGGCGGCGCGCGGCACGCCGGCGGCCCTGGTCTTCGACCAGTGCTCGTCGAAATAGGCGTCGACGCGGTCGCCGCCCTCGGTCGCCTTGACGAAGGCGAAGGAGACGCCGCTGGCGCGCGCTTTGTGCCAGTCGACGGAGGTCTGGTACTTCGACACGTCGGTGCCGTGGACGGCATAGGTCCAGGGCGCGCCGCTGTCCCACTCGTGCGGGTCGGAATCCTCGAAGCGGGGATGGGTGACGGCCACCGACGTGGCGCGCGCCGTCGAGGCCGTCTCCACCGAAGAAAGGCCGTCGGTCACGGAACAGGCGCAAAGCGCCAGAAGCAAAGCCGCCGCGCCGACGCCGAGCAAGGCGCGCGCGCCTGCCGGCCTGCCGGCCGTAACCACCGTTCTGTCAAACCGCCTCTCCGGCATCGGTCCCCGACTCTGGCGGCCCATCCTGCCGCAGCCTGCTCGCAGTCGATCAGCGATCCTGCGGCCATCATGGTTGATTTTCGGTTGATGGCGCGCCGGCAGGCTGCAAAATCTGCGACAAGAATGGCGGCAAATCAATGGCCGTCGACATCTTGAGCCCCACTCATCAAGCGCGCAGCGCGCCGTTGTCCGCAAGTTAAAATTGCATCATCCAAATATTTACAATCCAAACGTGTGGACTTACCGTGAGGCTGCCAGCGGTTGTGGCGGGGCCGCGCCCCGTTTGCCGACCAAGCTAACGCCAGGAGGGTGTCGTGGCTTCATCCAGACATGGTTCCGCCGTGCGCGGAATGGACAACGTCCCGCATTCGAGCATCCGGGACCAGCGCTTCGGGCGCATGTTCCGCTACCTGCCGCCCGCGGATTTTCCCGAAGCCGCGCTGGTCGCGCTCGCAGAGACCATGTTCGACGGCACGTTCAAGGACCGGATCGCCAGGGGTGTGCCCGTCGACGTGCCGCTCGATGTCCCCGAGCCCAACGACAACGGCACCATTCCTTCGGGCTATACCTACCTCGGCCAGTTCATCGACCACGACATCACCTTCGATCCCGCCTCGTCGCTCGACCGCTTCAACGACCCGGACGCGTTGCAGGACTTCCGCACGCCGCGACTCGATCTCGATTCGGTCTACGGGTCCGGTCCCGACGACCAGCCCTTTCTCTACGAGAGCGACGGCAAGCACCTGCTGCTGGGAAAGGACCAGGACTTCGATCGAAACCGAAAGGAGCGGCCGGATCTTCCGCGAAACCATCATTTCGACGATTCGACGCCTGAAGGCCAACCGACGCCGATCGAAAGCCGCAAGCCGCAACGCGCGCTCATCGGCGACAAGCGCAACGACGAGAACCTGATCGTCTCGCAACTGCACGCCACCTTCCTGCGCTTCCACAACAAGGTTCTCGACACCGAAGCGGGCGGCGACTTCGCGCTCGCGCAACAGATCGTCCGCTGGCACTACCAGTGGATCGTGCTGCATGACTTCCTGCCGCGGATCGTTGGTGCGAGTACCCACGGCACGGTGGTGGGCACGCCCGGCGATTTGCCCAACCTCAACTTCTACGACGCCAAGGGCCGCTATGCCTTCATACCGGTCGAGTTCTCGGTCGCGGCCTATCGCTTCGGTCATTCCCAGGTCAGGCCGAGCTATTCGCTCAACTCGATCGTCATCGACGCCCAACCGAAAATCCAGCCTTTCGAGGGCAGGGATGCCACCTTCATCCGCATCCCGATCTTTTCCCTGATCCAGCCGAGCGATGCGAACAAGGGCAGGGCCAATCTGAATGGCTTCCGCACCTTGCCGGACATCTGGTCGATCGACTGGGCATTCTATTTCGATGGGGTCGCGCGGCACGTGACCGATCCGGACAGGGTGCCGGCCGGCGCCATCCTGCCCCAGCCCAGCTTCAAGATCGACTCGACGCTTGTCGATCCGCTACGCAGCCTGCCGGACAAGCAGGCCGATCCCAACAAGGCGCGCCGTGCGCTGGCGGTGCTGAACCTCGTCCGCGGCTGGCGCATGGGCCTGCCGTCCGGCCAATCCGTCGCCCGCAAGATGGGCCTGACCGAACTCTCCGACGACGTCTTGTTCGATCACGCCGACCCGGCCCGCGCCACTTCGCGGCAAGCCTTGCTGGCAAATGCGGACAACAGGTTCGCCGGCAATTGCCCGCTCTGGTTCTACGTTCTGCGCGAGGCGGAAGTCGAGGCGAACGGCGCGCATCTCGGTTCGGTCGGCGGCACCATCGTGGCAGAGGTGCTTGCCGGGCTTATCCATGAGGACCGCTCCTCGTACCTGGCGCAGTGGCCCAAATGGCGCCCGACGCTGCCGAGTGCGACGCCGGGGCACTTCACCATGGCCGACCTGATCAACTTCACGGACGGCACCGCGCCAACGGTGCCCGCCGAGGTCGGATAGCGCGCCTTCGCTTGCCTCGCCCGGCCCGGTCGGCCATTCTCGACCGGCATCGAGCGAGGCTAGCATGGCACGACATGATTTCGACCCGGCGACCATCCAGCCGGACGGTCGCCAGCCGGCCAAATCGAGGCTCTTCCAGGGCGAGGGGCCGCATCGCGGCTCCATCAACGGCGAGCTTCTCGGCGGGCAGGTCACCGTTCTTGCCTACGGCACGGACGAGCCCGGGCGCGGGCCGAAGCTCCACGTACATCCCTATGACGAGATCTTCGTCATCCAGCAGGGCCGCGCCCGCTTTTTCGTCGGCGACCAGGTGATCGACGCCGAGGCGGGCGAGGTCGTGCTGGGGCCGGCCGGGCTGCCCCACAAATTCATCAATCTCGGTCCGGGTCGGCTGCAGACCCTCGACATCCATCACTCGCCGCGCTGGATCCAGGCCGACCTCGAATAGCCGGTCTCGCATCAGTTGGAGCGGGCCGTCGCCGATGCGGGCCGTCACGGTTGCCGGCGGTGCCATGCGAGAAGTGGATCGCATTTCGGGTGCGTTATTCGCTGCCGAGAAGCGCCTTGAGCAGCGCGCCGTCCACGCCCCAGACCGGATCGGTCCGCGGCTTTGCGACGGCTGTGATCTGCCTGAGCATCGCGTCGTCATAGCCGGACGGGCCGCGGATGACGGTGTAGTTCTCCTGGCCCGGAGGATAGGCGCCGCAGATCCGGAAGCCGTCGCGCATGGCCAGCCGCCGATGGCCGAAGCCCGGCGGCAGGATGATGACGTCACCCGCCCGGACATCCAAAGTCCCACCTTGCGGTCCGCCTAGCATTAGCGTCGCTGCGCCGGACGCAACGGCCAGGGCCTCGAAGGCGTCCGGATGGAAGTGATGATAGTCGAACACGATCGACGTCCACGTGCCTCCCCAGCCGTTATGCTGCATCAGGGCACGGACGGCGCGGTCATCATGAGCGCCGCCCAGCGCGTCGCGCGCGATGACGGCTGGATAGTCGGGGTTGTTTGGAACTTGATCGCCCGCCGGAATTTTCAGGCGGACGATATCGACTTCTTCGCTCGACCGGGGCTTGAGGGGTTGGCGGTTCATGGTTGATCCTCCGCCATCAACAATAGGGCGATTGCGTCATTCCGGAAGCCGTAGCGGAGCGAAGGCTAGATCATTTCCGCTTTTCTCTGAATCGCGGAAATCCTCTATCTCTTTGTTTTTACGCAATTCCGGACGCAAAACCGCTGCGCACTTTTGCTGGAATTGCTCTATCCGGAATCCTGAGCTGGAACCTCTCGGGTTTGGCGCTCTGGAGTCCGGCTCGCGGTCGCTGCCGCTCCCTTGGCCGGAATGACGACAAATCGACTAAGCCCTCCCAAATCCGCCCGCCGTCGGGGTGGTGACGATCACCGCCTCGCCGGGTTCGAGCACGGTCTGGTCGCAGGCCTTCAGCGTCTCGATGCGGCCGTCTGCGCGGCGCACTTCGGTCTTGCCGACCTGACCGCTGCCGCCGCCGTCGATGCCTTCCGGCGGGCGGTTGCGGTGCGAGGACAGGATCGCGCATTCCATCTGCTCGAGGAAGCGGACGGTGCGCCTGGTGCCGTCGCCGGCGTGCCACTTGCCCTTGCCGCCGGAGCCCTCGCGGATGTGGAAATCCTCGAGCAGCACGGGGAAGCGCAGCTCCAGCACTTCCGGGTCGGTCAGGCGCGAGTTGGTCATGTGGGTGTGCACGCCCGACGTGCCGTCAAAACCGCGGCCGTCATTCATGCGGCCGGCCGGCGAGCCCGAGCAGATCGTCTCGTAATACTGGTACTTCGCGTTGCCGTAGGTGAGGTTGTTCATCGTGCCTTGCGCGTTGGCGAGCGCGCCCATCGCGCCGAACAT
>DATDJN010000030.1:0-2725 GCA_036520515.1 Rhizobiaceae bacterium | reverse complement strand
TACTCGATCGTCGTCGCCGCCACCGCGTCCGACGCGGCCCCGATGCAGTTCCTGGCGCCGTTCGCCGGCTGCGCCATGGGCGAATATTTCCGCGACAACGGCATGCACGCCGTGATCGCCTATGACGATCTCTCCAAGCAGGCCGTCGCCTATCGCCAGATGTCGCTGCTCCTGCGCCGCCCGCCGGGCCGCGAAGCCTATCCGGGCGACGTCTTCTACCTGCACTCGCGCCTCCTCGAGCGCGCCGCCAAGCTCAACGACGAGAACGGCAAGGGCTCGCTCACCGCGCTGCCCGTCATCGAGACGCAGGCCAACGACGTGTCGGCCTACATCCCGACCAACGTGATCTCGATCACCGACGGCCAGATCTTCCTCGAGACCAACCTCTTCTTCCAGGGCATCCGTCCGGCCGTGAACGTCGGCCTGTCGGTGTCGCGCGTCGGCTCGTCGGCGCAGATCAAGGCGATGAAGCAGGTCGCAGGCTCCATCAAGGGCGAGCTCGCGCAGTACCGCGAGATGGCCGCCTTCGCGCAGTTCGGCTCCGACCTCGACGCCGCAACGCAGCGCCTGCTCAACCGCGGCGCCCGCCTGACCGAACTCCTGAAGCAGCCGCAGTTCTCGCCGCTGAAGACGGAAGAGCAGGTCGTGGTCATCTTCGCCGGCGTCAACGGCTACCTCGACAAGCTTGCGATCAACCAGGTCGGCAAGTTCGAGCAGGGGCTGCTCGCCCATATGCGCTCGGACGGCAAGGACGTGCTGGACGTTATCCGCACCGAGAAGCAGATCAGCGATGACACGAAGGCCAAGCTCAAGGGCCACATCGACTCGTTCGCGAAGAACTTCGCCTGAACTGACGGATAAGGCATGGCCTCGCTAAAAGACCTCCGCAACCGGATCGCCTCGGTCAAGGCGACGCAGAAGATCACCAAGGCGATGCAGATGGTCGCCGCGGCGAAGCTTCGCCGCGCGCAGGAGGCGGCCGAGGCGGCTCGCCCCTATTCGCAGCGCATGGGAGCAGTGCTCGCCAACATCGCCCAGGCCGTCGGCACGGGCGGTGACGCTCCGGCGCTGATGACCGGCACCGGCAAGGACGACACGCATCTGCTCGTCGTCTGCACCGCAGAACGCGGCCTGTGCGGCGGCTTCAACAGCCAGATCGCCCGCTTTGCCCGCGACCACGTCCGCAAGCTCCAGGGCGAGGGCAAGACGGTCAAGATCATCTGCGTCGGCAAGAAGGGTTTCGACATTCTTCGCCGCGATTTCTCCGCGCTGATCATCGATCGCGTCGACCTGCGCGAGGCCAAGACGCTCGGCTTCGTCCATGCCGACGACGTCGCCCGCAAGATCATCCACCTCTTCAACGAGGGCGGCTTCGACGTCTGCACGCTGTTCTATTCCGAGTTCAAGTCGGTGATCTCGCAGATCCCGACCGCGCTGCAGATCATACCGGCCGCCGCTCTGGTCGCGTCCAGCGAGCCCGAGATGGCCGGCGGCAACGCCGTCTACGAATACGAACCGGAGCCGGGCGAGATCCTGTCGGACCTCATTCCGCGCAACATCTCGGTCCAGGTCTTCCGCGCGCTGCTTGAAAACGCGGCGGGCGAGATGGGCGCCAAGATGAGCGCGATGGATAACGCCACGCGCAATGCCGGTGACATGATCAACAAGCTGACGATCACCTACAACCGTCAGCGCCAGGCGCAGATCACCAAAGAACTCATCGAGATCATTTCGGGCGCGGAAGCGCTCTAGGGCAGCGGTCGATCCGGCGCCCGTTAAAGAGAAGCAAGAGACGAAGAGGCACGAAGATGGCGAAAGCAGCTACCCCCAAGAAGACCAAGGCGGCCGCCGGCGCTCCCGCAAAGCTCCTGGCCCAGGGTCAGGCCGGTCGGGTCTCCCAGGTCATCGGCGCCGTTGTCGACGTGCATTTCGACGGCGACCTGCCGAAGATCCTGAACGCGCTGGAGACGATGAACGGCGACAACCGCCTCGTCCTCGAAGTCGCGCAGCATCTCGGCGAGAACACCGTGCGTTGCATCGCCATGGATACGTCGGAAGGCCTCGTCCGCGGTCAGGCGGTCTACGACACCGGTTCCCCGATCACGGTGCCGGTCGGTGACGAAACGCTCGGCCGCATCATGAACGTCATCGGCGAGCCGGTCGACGAAGCCGGTCCGGTCGTAACCAAGGCGCGCCGCGCCATCCACCAGGAAGCGCCGGCCTATGTCGACCAGTCGACGGAAGCGCAGATCCTCGTCACCGGCATCAAGGTCGTCGACCTTCTCGCTCCTTACGCCCGCGGCGGCAAGATCGGCCTGTTCGGCGGCGCCGGCGTCGGCAAGACCGTGCTGATCCAGGAACTCATCAACAACGTCGCCAAGGCGCACGGTGGTTACTCGGTGTTCGCCGGCGTCGGCGAGCGCACCCGCGAGGGCAACGATCTCTACCACGAGATGATCGAATCGGGCGTCAACAAGGACCCCCACGAGAACAACGGCTCGACCGAAGGTTCGAAGTGCGCCCTGGTGTTCGGCCAGATGAACGAGCCGCCGGGAGCGCGCGCCCGCGTCGCCCTGTCGGGCCTGACCATCGCCGAGCACTTCCGCGACCAGGGCCAGGACGTGCTGTTCTTCGTCGACAACATCTTCCGCTTCACCCAGGCGGGTTCGGAAGTGTCGGCTCTGCTCGGCCGTATTCCTTCGGCCGTGGGCTACCAGCCGACGCT
>DATDJN010000029.1:0-4640 GCA_036520515.1 Rhizobiaceae bacterium | reverse complement strand
CGTGCCGCTGGAAGCAGGTCTGGCTCCGAAAGCGAGGTAGGGCAGTTGCTCGTAGCCGGAGCCGATCAGCCCCGTGAGGCCGAGGATCTCTCCCTTTCCGATGGTAATGCTGGTTGGCTTGAGCTGGGGGGCGGATACGTTGTCGAGGCGCGCCAAGATCGGCCGATTGGTTTCGGTCGCGGACCGCACCGGCGCAATGCGGGCAAGCTTGCGGCCGACGATCATCTCCACGACTTCGTCGTGGCTTGCGCTGTTCGTGACGAGGCGGCCCGCCAGATTGCCGTCGCGCAATACCGTGGCGCGATCGGTTATGGTCATGACCTCGTCTATGTCGTGCGAAATGAAGATCACGCTTGATCCGTGCGACGCGATCGAGCGGACGAGACCGAATAGCTTTTCGACACCTTCGCGCGGCAGGAAGGGCGTCGGCTCGTCGAGGAGGACGAGGCCGGGCAGTCCGGTGCGCTCCCGCGCAGTGCGGATGTCCTCGAAGGCGCGCACGATCGCCAGCAGCGCCTTGTCGACGGCGCTCAGGCGGTCGATGCGTTCGTCGGGATCCAGCGCGAGATCGAAACGGGCGAGCGCATCCCTGGCCAGTTGCCGCTCGCGCGACCAGCTTATGACGCCACGCGTCACCGACGTCAGGTCGCTGATGCGCAGGTTCTCCAGCACCGTCAGCGAAGGCACCAGGCCGAGATTCTGATGGACGAAGCTCATGCCAAGGCGGCGGAAGTCGCCAGGCCTCAGCGGAAGAGCGACTTCCTCGCCGTTGAATTCCATCCGGCCGCCCGGATCGGGTGCATGATAGCCGGCGAGGATTTTTACCAGGGTCGATTTGCCCGAGCCGTTCTTGCCGAGCAGCCCGTGCACCTCGCCCGGCAGGACCTCGAAGGACACGCCGTTCAGTGCGCGTGCCCCGCCAAACGTCTTGGCGATGTCGGACAGGCGAAGAACCGGCGGCGCATTTGCATGCGCCGCCGCATCTCCGTCCGGAAGTGCGATTATGTCCGGATTCGTGACGGTCACTTACTTGTCGAGACCCCAGAGCTTGCGGAAGCCGGCAACATACGCGTCGCCGTAGCCGGTGTCGAACTGCGCCGGCGTTCCAGCGTCGGCGATGTTGGCCTTGTCGAAGATGTAGAACGGCACGTTGAGCGCCTTCGGGCTCTCCATGCCGCAGGCATCGCGCAGATGGCCGTCGATCGTCGCATAAGCGATCCAGTCGAGGCTTTCGCCGATGTTCATGTCGACGACGCCCTGCGAGATGTAGTCGAGGACGAAAGGCGTGCCGTTGAACGTGGCGACCTTTACCTCGCCGGCCTTGCCCGTCAGGCGGGTCGCCGGCACCACGAACTGCGACATGGAATCGTAGATCGGGATAATGACGTTGATTTCCGGGTTGGCCTGCAGTGCGGCCTGAACCGAAGGCTGGATCTTCGTGGCCCACTCGGTCACGCCGACGTTGATCTCCTGCACGATCTTGCAGTCGGGGCAGTTTTCCTTCAGCACCTCGTCGATACCCGCCGTCAGCGGGATTGTCGGGGGAACCTCGCGCGAGACAATGGTCAGGATATTCGCCTTGCCGTCGGTATTTGCGATGGCCCAGTTGGCGAGGATCTTGCCGACCTCGTTGAAGCCGATCGTCAGCGAGGAGGATACGTCCGGATGCTGCTCGAAGGACGGATCGTAGAAGTGCGAGGTCATGACCTTGACGCCGGCTTCCTTGGCGGCCTTGACCTGCGGCGCGACGGTGGCCGGGTCGATGCCCGAGATAAGGTCGATGATGTCGAACTTGTCGCGAACCGCGAATTCAAAGCCCTGAACCCACTGGTTCGGCTGGCCCTGATTCTCCCACTCGACGACCTCCATTCCGAGTTCGCCGCCGACCTTCTTCATGCGGTCGATGATGCCCTTGAGGAAGGGGTTTGCGCTCGAGTTGGGAATCGAAAGCTGCTTCTTTCCGGCAGCGCAGGCCTTGGCGTCGAACGGGTCGCCCGGTGCCGTGAAGACCGGCTTGGCGGCATATGGAGCGAGGAATTCCTTTGCGCGGGTGACGCCTTCCGCCTCCTGCGCCGTCGCCGGAACTGCGACTGATACGAGTGCCCCCAACGCAATGGCGCTGGCGGTCACGGTCCACTTCGACATGATTCTATCTCCCATTGTGACGACCAAGAGCTTATCGTTATGATCCTGATCTGAATACGCATTCAATCATGCTGCAGCTTTGATCAGCAGTCAATTGACCGGCGCGGGAATCCTGCGTCTACTGCGCGGGTGAAAGCGATGCAGATGCGCGGGAACCGACCAGACAATGAAAAGACGGCAGACCCGGTCCACTTCCTTTGACGTTGCGGCATTGGCAGGCGTCTCGCAGTCCGCTGTGTCCCGCGCGTTCTCCGTTGGCTCGAGTATCGCGGAAGCGAAGAGACAGAAGATTCTCGAAGCGGCGCGCAAGCTCAACTACGTACCGAATTCCATCGCCTCCAGCCTTACCACCAAGCGTTCGAATATCGTCGCCGTCGTCTTGGGAAACCTCGCCAATCCCTTCTACGTGTCGGTGCTGAGCACGCTGGTGCGTCGCCTCCAGGATGGGGGGTGGCAGGTGCTCACTTTTACGGTGGACAACGGTACGGAGGCGGACGAGGCGTTGATGCGCGTTCTCCGCTACCAGGTTGACGGCGTGATCCTCACCGCCGCCCAGTTGTCGACCCGCATGACAAGCATTTGTCACGAGCGAGGCATCCCGATCGTGCTTTTCAACAGATACATCCCAGGGTCGGATGCATCCGGTGTCCGCTGCGACAACGTGGGCGGAGGGCGTCTTGTCGCCGACGCTTTCCTTTACGCGGGAGCGAAGCGATTCGCGCTTCTGCTGGGCGACCCGCGCGGAACCACAAGTGCTGACAGGGCCCGCGGCTTCTCCCAGAGGCTGGCGGAGGCTGGAATACCGACAAGCGAAATATACTGCATCGAAGGACATTCCACCTACGACGGCGCATATGCCAGGGTGTCGCAAACCTACCGTCGGGGCGAACTTCCCGACGCGATCTTTGCCGTGAACGACATCATGGCCATGGCAACCATGGATGCGCTGCGCCAGCGGCGTTCCGCCCGCATTCCCGACGAAGTCATGGTGGCCGGATTTGACGATATCCCCGAAGCGAAGCGGTGGCCCTACAGGCTGACGACGGTTCGTCAGCCTGTCGACGAGATGGTCGCGCAAACCCTTGAGATCCTCCATCTCGATGATCCCGACCTGCCGATCGAGCCTGGGATCGAGCGCGTCGTACCCTGTCGGTTGATCTGGCGGGACACCGTTCGCGAGCCAAAATCTGAGGCTCCGCGGTAGGGTTCCAGGGCGTCTGGCGCCGCCTCGCTGTCGCACCTTTCCACAGTCGCTGGCGCAATGATGATTTGTGGCTAAAAGACCCTTGCGTCGTCGCGGGTCCCCGCCGTATGCTGCTATGCATACGTATGCATGTTCACGCGGAGTGGGATTTGATGCGCGTGGTAAAAATGAGAGGCACAACATGAGACTGGGCGTAGACGTGGGCGGTACTTTCACCGACCTGCTCCTGCATGATGAGAAGACGCGCAAGACATACCAGGCAAAGACCCCGTCAACGCCCGAGGATCAGTCGATCGGCGTCGCCGCGGGTGTGAAGCTGATTTGCGAGAAGGCAGGCATTCAGCCGAGCGATCTCACGCTGGTTCTGCACGGAACCACCGTTGCCACAAATGCTGTTCTCGAGGGCAAGGGTGCTCGCGTCGGTCTCCTTGTCACCGAGGGATTCGAGTATACCTTGCACCTTGCCAAGGCGTGGACGCCCGGCCCTCTGTTTGGCTGGATTGTCATGGACAAGCCCGACCCGCTGGCTTCGCTTGCGGACACCCGCGGCATCCCGGAGCGCATGACCGCGCGCGGTGAAGTGTTCCGCGAACTCGATATCGAGAAGGCGACGGCACTTATCGACGATCTCTGCACTTCGGGTATCGAGGCGCTGACCATCAGCCTCATGCATTCGTATGCGAATCCGGCCCATGAGCAGCGGCTGCGCGAGATCGTGGCCGAGCGGCATCCCAATATTCCGGTGTCCCTCTCCTCGGACATCCTGCCGGAGTTCCGCGAATATGACCGCGCCATCACCACGGTGATGAACGACTACGTACGCCCGATCATGACTCGCTATCTGAGCCGGATCGAGGAGCGGCTGGCTGCGACCGGCGTCGATGCGCATCTGCACATCGTGCGCTCTGACGGTGGGCTCATGTCGGCCAAGGCGGCTGCGGAGCGTCCCGTCCACACCGTTCTGTCCGGTCCGGCGGGTGGCGTTACCTCGACCGTGATGGTGTCGCGGCAGACCGGCCTGAACCTGCTCGCCTTCGACATGGGCGGCACCTCGACCGACGTGTCGGTCATCATCGACGGCCAGCCGATCATCTCGCGCTCGACCGAAGTCGGGTTCTTCCCGGCGAAGGTGCCGACCCTCGACGTGCGCTCGGTGGGCGCTGGCGGTGGATCGATCGCCGAGGTCTCCGACGTCACCAATTCGCTGCGCGTCGGCCCACGCTCGGCCGGCGCCCGTCCGGGTCCGGTCTGCTACAGCCGCGGCGGCACCGAGCCGACCGTCTCGGATGCG
>DATDJN010000028.1:0-4163 GCA_036520515.1 Rhizobiaceae bacterium | reverse complement strand
CGGCACATAGACGAAGGAACCATCGGAAAACACCGCCGAGTTCAGCGTCGCATAGAAGTTGTCGGAGGTCGGCACGACCGAGCCCAGATACTTCTGCACGATCTCCGGGTGCTCGCGGATCGCCTCCGAGATCGAGCAGAAGATGACGCCGGCCTTGGCCAGTTCGTCCTTGAAGGTCGTCACGACCGAGACGGAATCGAAGACGGCATCGACGGCCACGCGGCGGGGCGCTGCGCCGTTGTCGTTCGCCTCGTCGAGCAACCCGTCGTCATTGGCGGGCTTCTGCACGCCGGCGAGGATCTCCTGCTCCTTGAGCGGGATGCCCAGCTTGGCATAGACCTTGAGCAATTCGGGATCGACCTCGTCTAGCGAGGTCGGGCCGGGCGTCGACTTCGGCGCGGCGTAATAATAGATGTCGTTGAAGTCGATCCTGGGATACTCGACGCGCGCCCAGGTCGGCTCCTCAAGGGTCAGCCAGCGGCGATAAGCGCCGAGCCGCCATTCGAGCATCCACTCGGGCTCGCCCTTCTTGGCCGAGATGAAACGGATGATGTCTTCCGACAGGCCCTTGGGGGCCTTGTCCATCTCGATCTTGGTCTCGAAACCGTATTTATACTGATCGACGTCGATCTTGCGGACGCTGTCGATCGTCTCCTGCACAGCAGGCATCGCGTTCTCCATCCATGCCGGGTTCAAGGCCCGGCCGTTTTCAAACTATGGCGCCGCGGGGCGGCGTAAGTTCAATATAGTGCGCCCTATCCGGGAATTCACCCGCCGGGACGACATGACGCTGTCCCGAAAACGCACCGGCTCACGGCCTTTCGGCCAATTCTCTTCGAGCGCGACCCTTTCGGATCATGCCCGTGCCGCTCACGCGGCCTTCGTCGCTCTCCCCGCCCGCCGCGCCAGCATCTGCGCCAGCGCCGTGGCGAACAGGTCGATATCCTTCGCCGTGGTGCCGCGCCCGATCGAAACGCGCAGCGCACCGTCATTGTCGAAGCCCATCGCCTTCAGCACATGGCTGGGGCCGACCTTGCCGGACGAGCAAGCCGAGCCGGCAGAGAGCGCGACGCCGGCGAGATCGAATCCGATCTGCGCCGTCTCGGCCTTGAGGCCGGGAATAGCGAAGAATGTCGTGTTGGCAAGCCGTTCCGCGCCGCGGCCGAAAATCTCCGCGTCGGGCGCGAGGGACAGGATGATCTGCTCGATGCGCCCGCGCATCGCTGCAAGCTCGCCGGCGTGCTCGAGATTGTCGCGCGCGACCTTCGCCGCCGCGCCGAAGCCGGCGATGCCGGCGAGATTTTCCGTGCCGGCGCGAAAGCCCTTCTCCTGGCCGCCGCCGGTGACCAGCGGCCTCGGCATCATCAGGTCGGAAGCGGCGGCGAAGGCGCCCACGCCCGTGGGGCCGCCGATCTTGTGCGAGGAAAGGACAAGGTAGTCCGCGACGCCGTCGGCGAGGTCGAGCGGGATGCGGCCGGCCGCCTGCACCGCGTCGAGCACGAGCACGCCGCCGGCCGACTTCACGATCGCGGAAATGTCCGTCACGGGCTGGATGACGCCGGTCTCGTTGTTGGCGAGATGGATCGCAACCAGCGGCAGGCCCTCGTCGCGGTCATGCGCGGCGAGCGCAGACGCGAGGGCGGCGAGATCGCACGCGCCGTTGCCGTCTACGCCGATGCGCGTGACGCGGTCAGCGGAAAAACGTCCGCCGTTCAGCAGGCACGGATGGTCGGCGGCGGACACGTAAAGCCTCGACATGCGGACATCGCCGCGGCCCATGCGCCACTCCGGCGTCAGCAGCGTAGAGGCCGCTTCCGTCGCGCCGGAGGTGAAGACGACATGGTCGGGTTTCGTGTTGACGAGCGCTGCGACTTCGCGCCGGGCGTCCTCGACAATACGGCGTGCACTGCGACCCTCGCCATGCACCGACGACGGATTGGCCGAGGCGTCGAGGGCGGCAAGCATCGCCGTCCGCGCCTCCGAAAGCAGAGGCGCGCTCGCATTGTAATCGAGGTAGGCGCGGTCGCCGGTCATTTCGCTCAATCCGTCTGCCTAGCGGGCAATCTGTAAGGATGGCGCGTTATTTCCTTGAATTTGCAAGGGCAGCCGTCCTATTTACCCGCTTTGCCGGCCGGGTGGACATGCCACCCAGTTTTGAACAGTTCTAAACTAGCTTCTAAGAAAGCGCGCGTCCCGCGTCAAGGCGGCGGGAAGAACTGATCGGCCGGCAGCGTGCAAGATGCGGTGAATGGAGTTTTCATGCCTGAGGTTATTTTCGCGGGTCCGGCGGGTCGTCTCGAAGGACGCTACCAGCCGTCCAAGGAAAAGAGCGCGCCGATCGCGATCATCCTGCATCCGCACCCGCAGTTCGGCGGGACGATGAACAACAAGATCGTCTACGATCTTTTCTACATGTTCCAGAAGCGCAACTTCACCACGTTGCGCTTCAACTTCCGCGGCATCGGCCGCAGCCAGGGCGAGTTCGACCACGGCACCGGCGAGCTCTCCGACGCGGCCGCGGCACTCGACTGGATCCAGTCGCTGCATCCGGACTCCAAGACGTGCTGGGTCGCCGGCTATTCGTTCGGCGCGTGGATCGGCATGCAGCTCCTGATGCGCCGTCCCGAGATCGAAGGCTTCATCTCGATCGCGCCTCAGCCCAACACCTACGACTTCTCGTTCCTCGCGCCGTGCCCGTCGTCGGGGCTCATCATCCACGGCGATGCCGACAAGGTGGCGCCGCCGAAGGACGTGCAGGGTCTCGTCGACAAGCTGCACACGCAGAAGGGCATCACCATCACGCAGAAGACTCTGCCCGGTGCGAACCACTTCTTCTCGAACGACTCCGAACTAGTCATCGAGGAATGCGCCGACTATCTCGACCGTCGTCTCGCAGGCGAACTTTCGGATCCGCGACCCAAGCGTCTTCGCTGAGCGATGCCGCTCGCGCCGTCGAGCGTGATCATGGTCTCGCAGAGATAAACACGATGCACAACTGCAGTGACCTTCGATCAAGGTCACTGCGGAAAGTTTTGCTGCATGCACTACAACTACTCGACAGCCGACTTACTGCGTGTCAGGCTTCAACCGTGACGAATCACAATCCCTAGACGAGGGGGAACTCACGTGAGCAAGACTGAGACTGCAAAGAAGAAGCCAGCGATGGCTGCGACTGCACCGAAGGCGAAAGCGACGGCGAAGCCCGCCGCCAAGAAGCCGGCTGCGAAGAAGCCTGCAGCGAAAGCTGCTGCCAAGCCCGCGGCAAAGACGACGGCGAAGCCCGCTGCCAAGGCTGCTGCGAAGCCCGCTGCCAAGAAGCCTGCTGCGAAGCCTGCCGCCGCCAAGAAGCCGGCTGCCAAGGCTGCTGCGAAGCCCGCCTCCAAAGCCGCTGCGAAGCCCGCCGCCAAGAAGACGGCCGCGAAGCCTGCCGCTGCAAAGAAGCCGGCTGCCAAGGCTGCCGCGAAGCCTGCGGCCAAGACTGCTGCAAAGCCGGCCGCCAAGGCCGCTGCGAAGCCCGCTGCCAAGAAGGCTCCGGCGAAGAAGAAGTAAGTCTCGGCAGCATCTGCTGCGAGTTCAGAAGGCGCGCGGTTCACCCGCGCGCCTTTCTTTATGCGCCTGCCAGTTCCTGCGTGCGCCTCGGTCTGTTGAGGACACCGCCTGTCACCGGCTCGCGGCATCCCGTCGTTGAAGGGAACGTCAGCGGCAATTTCTTCAGCGACCTCACTGCGAGATAGGCCCAGGCTTCCGCTTCGGTGGCGTCTCCGTCGAGCTTCGCGTCTTCCGCGACGATGACCTTCGCGTCCTGCTTCCTGGCGCCGGCACGGAGATCGCCGACGATGTGCGGGTTCTTGCGGCCGCCGCCACACACGACCCAGAGCTTCGGCGCATCGGGAAGATGATCGACGGATCTGAGGATGGCTTCGGCCGAAACCGCCGCCAGCGTGCGAGCGCCGTCGGCGAGTTCGAGCCCCCGCGCGAGGTCCAAAGTAAAATCATTGCGGTCGAGTGATTTCGGGCCGTTCTTCTTGAAGAACTTGTTGTCAAGATAGCGCTCGACGACAGCGCCGATCACGCCGCCTTCGCTGGCGACCGCGCCGCCGTCATCGAAGGGCAAGCCGCCTTCGCGCTGCACCCACTGGTCGATCAAAGTATTTCCGGGGCCG
>DATDJN010000027.1:0-6342 GCA_036520515.1 Rhizobiaceae bacterium | reverse complement strand
TGCCTACGGCGGCTGCGGCCTGTGCCGTCCAGACTGCGAGCGCTCTGGAAGCGAGGCGATGCCGCGTCAGGATTGAACCATGAAGATCGAACAAGTCTTGCCCTCAATCGTGTCGCTGCGCTCGTCGATCCCCGACGATGCCTTCACTGCCCCCATGCTGGGCAATCTCAGGGAAGGCAGCGGCGTCGTCATCCGCGAAAACGGACTGGTGCTGACCATCGGCTACCTCGTCACCGAGGCCGAGGAAGTCTGGCTGACGCGCCATGACGGGCGCGTGGTTCCGGGCCATGCGCTGGCCTATGACCAGGAGACGGGCTTCGGCCTGGTGCAGGCGCTGGGCGCGCTCGACCTGCCACCGCTGGAGTTCGGCGACGCGTCGCGGGCCAAGGTCGGCGACGATGTCGTGCTGGCCGACGGGACCGGCAGCTATGTCGAGGCCGACATCGTGGCGCGCCAGGAATTCGCCGGCTATTGGGAATACCTGCTGGACGACGCGATCTTCACCGCGCCGGCGCACCCGTCCTGGGGCGGCGCGGCGCTGGTGGGCTCCGACGGCCGGCTGATCGGCATCGGGTCGCTGCGCCTGCAGATGAGCCGCAGCGGCGAGATCGCCGACATCAACATGACGGTGCCGATCGACCTGCTGCCGCCGATCCTCGACGACCTCGTCAGCCGCGGCCGCGTCGACAAGCCGCCGCGGCCCTGGCTCGGCGCATTTTCCGCCGAGAGCAACGGCGAGGTGATCGTGATGAGCGTGTCGGACGGCAGCCCGGCGGCACAGGCGGGACTGCGCCAGGGCGACGTCATCTCGGACGTGCGCGACACGGAGGTGGAAGGGCTCGGCGACTTCTACCGCAAGCTCTGGGCGAGCGGATCGGCCGGCGCCGAGGTGCCGATGCGCATCGTGCGCGACGGCCGCGAGACCTGGCTGCGCGTCAAGACGGCCGACCGCAACGCCTTCCTCAGGAAGCCGCAACTTCAGTAGGCGGCAGTCGGCCGGGGCAAGGCGCCGCGGGGGCATCAGCCCACGATCAGGTAGATCCCTATCAGGATGCAGACGATCGTCACGACCAGCCAGACGATCGGCCAGCCCCGGCCTTCCTGGCGCTGCACCGAAGCCGTGTCGGCGGGCGGACGCGACGGCGTTTCGGTGTCCCGAGAGGTGTTCGTCACCGACTTCAGGTCGGGGTTGAGGCCCTTGCGGTCCTCCGGCCTGCCGGCAGGATCGTTCATGTCAGGCTCCCGGTGATTGGCTGTGGGACGCCATTCAGGGAGCCGCGCAGCCGCCAGCGCATCATCGTCAGAAGGCAGGCGCGGCCCGGATCGTCGTCCTCGCGCATGCGCGACATCAGCATGGCCCAGTCCTCCTCGGTGGCGCGCTCCGAGAATTCGGCGATCGAGGCGCGGGCGAACTCGGACGGATCGATGTTCTCGCCCTCGGCCGCCGCGTTCAGCGCCGACCACAGCAGCGGATCGGCCGGTTGCAGCCATTCGTCCATGCCGACGCCGGACCGGCTGGCGGCGGCAAGCACGTCCCCCAGCATCATGTTCCATCCTCCGGGTTCAGAACGACGCCTTCGATGTCGGCCGTGGCGCTGAGTCTCGCCACGTAGCGGGCGGCGGCCAGCGTCCAGGCCCGCGCCTCCATCATGTCGGTGATCTTGTCGCGAACCGCTTCGTAGGGCAGGGGCCGTCCCTCTATGCGGCGGATCAGGCGCAGCACGTGCCAGCCGAAGCGCGAGCGAACCGGACGCCGCCCGGTTTCGCCGGGCGCCAGCGCCTCGATCGCCTCCTGCACTTCGGGCACGAGTTCGCCGCGCCGGACCTGGCCGAGCGAGCCGTCCTGCTGGGCCGACGGGCAGGTGGAGCATTCGCGCGCCGCGGCGGCGAAGGCGGCGTGGTCGTCGCCGACGGCGCGGGCTATGCGGCGCGCCTCGATCCCCGCCGCAGACCAGGCATCGTCGCCGGAACCCTGGGGCTCGATCAGGATGTGCGACGCCTCGAACAGGTCGGGCGTGCGGAAACGGTCCCGGTTGAGCTCGTAGTAGCGGCGGCACTCGATCTCTTCCGGTGAGTCCGGCTCGACCGAGGCTTCGAGCAGGGAGGTGACGAGCGCCTCGTCTTCCGTCTCGCTGCGACCGCTGTCGTCGATCTCGCGGACGTCGGCGATGTCCAGGCGGCGCGCCTCCTGAAGCAACAATTCGCGCAGCGCCAAAGCGCGCGCCGCGGCGCGCCAGGCGCCCTCCGCATCGGGGGCGGGATGATGCTGCATTTCCAGGGAGATCGCTTCGGGGTCGATCTCGACGCCATTCACCCGAACGGTGCTGAAGCTCGGCGGCGGAGGCTCTGGCGCCCGTCCGCCGCCGCCGCTGCCGCATCCGCATGCGCCCGACTTGCACGCATCCATCATCACCGCCTTCGGCGGCGGCGCGGGGTCGATCCGGGGCACCTCATGCCTGCTCATGGTCCTGATCCTCCGGCTTCGGAAAGTTGTCGCGCCATGGTCTGGTCGCTGGGCAGCGCCCCGCCTGTTGGATTGTCGAGCACCTCCCCGAGGGGCCGCCGGGTCCGCACGATCTGGTAGCCGGGCCGCAGCAGGTACCAGATCGGCACGCTCCAGATGTGAACAAGCCGGGTGAACGGGGTGATCAGGAACAAGGTCAGCCCGAGGATGATATGCACCTTGAAGATCCAGGAGACCTCGTTGAGGAAGGTGGGAGCCGCCGCGTCGAACACCAGGATCGCATTGGCCCAGCCCATGAGATGCACCATCTCGGTGCCGTCGAGCTGCTGCGACGACCACCAGATCGTTCCCAAGCCAAACACCAGCTGGAGCCAGATCAGCACCAGCACGGCGATGTCGCCGATCGAGGAACTGCGGCGGATGCGGGGGTCGAACAGGCGGCGATGCAGGAGAAGCGTGGAGCCGATCAGGGCCGACAGCCCGGCGATGCCGCCGACGATCATCGCGGTCAACTGCTTGAACACATGCGAGATGCCGACGGACTCGACCACCCAGATCGGGGTCAGCAGGCCGATGAAGTGGCCGACGAAGAGAACCAGCACCCCCAAGTGGAAGAGGTTCGACCCGATCATCATCTGCCGGCGTCGCAGGAACTGGCTGGACTGGGAGCGCCAGGAATATTGCGCGGCGTCGAAACGCAGGATCGATCCCAGGAACAGGACGGTCAGGGCCAGGTAGGGGTACCAGCCGAACGCCAGTTGGTTCAGGAAGTCGCTCATCGTCGTCCTCTTCCCTGGAGTGGCGGGCGCGCCATCCTCATGACTGACTTCTGCGAGCGGCCGTCATCGCCCTGCCCTTCGCGCGCATGCGGGCGACGAAGCCGGTCGGGCCGCCCATGTCATGCGCATCCGTGAAGGTGACGGCCTTTTCCTCCCATTCCTCGTCGATGCGCGCCGGATCGTCGGAGGGGGCGTTCCTTTGCAGCGCCTCAAGCGCTTCATCGTCGGGCGCCGCCGCGGAGAGCGCGAGGGCCGCGGCGAAGACCGCGGCATAGTCGGAGCCCCGTTCCCGCAGGCGCTGCTCCAGCGCGGCCAGCACGTGGGCCGGCTGGGCCAGCGTCTCCATCGCCTCGTTCCGCGGCAGGCATGACGCGAATTCGAGAAAGACGGGGATGTGGTCTGGCAACTCGTCGGTCTCGAGCAGGAGGCCTTGCTGCATGTACTGTTCCGCCAGGTCCAGCATGGCCTGGCCGCGCTCGCGCTTGTCGCCGTGGACATGCTCGAAGAGATGCAGCGAGAGCGCGCGGGAGCGGTCGAACAGATCGGTAAAGGCGGCCTGCGACTCGAGCACTTCGTAGCGCTCGAGCCGGGAGAGAAGCGGTTCGAGGCCCTCGCGCAGGCGCCGCGGCAGGGCGGCTTCCTCCGCCAGCGCGGCCCTGAGGTCGGGCACATGGCTGCGCAACTCGTCCGAGGGATAGCTCAAGAGGGCGGCCAGCGTGCGCAGCGTCAGCCTCATGTCGGCACGTCCATGTAGGGAGACCTCGGCGCGCGCTTGGCTCCGCCGAACAGGTTGGCCTTGCTGTTGCCGCCGGATTCCTCGCGGAAGGTGAAGCCGGCCGAGCCGCGCATCGCGTAGGCGTCCTCGTCGACCTCCCGGTAGGTCGTCGGGATCACGTAACGGTCCTCGTAGGCGGCAAGCGCCATCACCTTGTACATGTCCTCGATCATGGCCGGGGAGAGGCCGACGCGCTCGGCGATCGCGGGGTCCATGCGGCCCTCGACGTTTTTCATGCGCATGTAGGCGCGCATGGCCAGCAGCCGCTCCAGCGCGCTCGTCACCGGCGCTTCGTCACCGGCGGTCAGCAGGTTGGCGAGGTAGCGCAGCGGGATGCGCAGGCTGCGCACGTCGGGCATGCCGTCGCGCGCGCTGAGCTTGCCCGCCTCATGCGCCGCCTGGATCGGGCTGAGCGGCGGCACATACCAGACCATCGGCAGCGTCCGGTATTCGGGGTGAAGCGGAAAGGCCACTTTCCACTCCATCGCCATCTTCCAGATCGGCGAACGGACGGCTGCCTGGAGCCATTGGTCGGGTATGCCCTGCGCGCGGGCCTCGGCCTGGATCGCCGGATCATGCGGGTTCAGGAAGACGCCGAGCTGGGCGGGATAGAGATCCCGCGGATCCTCGACGGAAGCGGCGGCCTCGATCCTGTCGGCGTCATAGAGCACGACCCCGAGATAGCGGATGCGGCCGACGCAGGTCTCGGAGCAGACGGTAGGCTGGCCGGACTCGATGCGCGGATAGCAGAAGATGCACTTCTCGGATTTGCCGGTCGACCAGTTGTAGTAGATCTTCTTGTAGGGGCAGCCCGACACGCACATGCGCCATCCGCGGCACTTCTCCTGGTCGATCAGCACGATGCCGTCCTCGTCGCGCTTGTAGATCGCGCCGGACGGGCAGGAGGCGAGGCAGGCCGGGTTGAGGCAGTGCTCGCAGAGCCTCGGCAGATACATCATGAAGGTCTCTTCGAACTGCCCGTAGATCTCCTTCTGGACGCCGTCGAAATTGTAGTCCCGGCTGCGGCTGGAAAACTCCCCGCCGAGCATGTCCTCCCAGTTGCCGGACCACTCGATCTTGTTCATGACCTCGCCCGTCAGCAGCGAGCGCGGCTTGGCCGAGGGCTGGGCCACCACCTCCGGCGCCTTCTGAAGCCATTCGTATTCGAAGGTATAGGGCTCGTAGAAATCGTCGATTTCCGGCAGGTGCGGGTTCCAGAAGATCTTGGCGAGGATGCGCCATTTCGATCCCTGGCGCGGCGTGATGCGGCCGTTCTTGTGGCGAATCCAGCCGCCGCGCCAGCGCTCCTGGTTTTCCCAGTCCTTGGGATATCCGATGCCGGGCTTCGTCTCGACGTTGTTGAACCAGGCGTATTCGACCCCCTCGCGGTTCGTCCAGACGTTCTTGCAGGTTATCGAGCAGGTGTGGCAGCCGATGCATTTGTCGAGGTTCAGCACCATCGAGACCTGGGCACGAATTTTCATTCCGCTGCCTCCCGGCGTGTCGTTCCGGCCTTGTCGCCGT
The DNA here is from genome assembly GCA_036520515.1 of Rhizobiaceae bacterium. Taxonomy (GTDB): domain Bacteria; phylum Pseudomonadota; class Alphaproteobacteria; order Rhizobiales; family Rhizobiaceae; genus Mesorhizobium_K. The sequence continues at coordinate 800 of DATDJN010000027.1, read as the reverse complement.
CGACCGCTTTGTCGAACCAGTTCACCTGGCTCATCTTCCTCAGGATGACGATCTCGTCGCGGTTCGCGCCGACGGTGCCGTAGTAGTTGAAGCCGTAGGCGAGCTGGGCGTAGCCGCCGATCATGTGGGTAGGCTTCATGTTGATGCGCGTGACGGAATTGTGGATGCCGCCGCGTTGGCCCGTCATCTCGGAGCCGACCGTGTTCACCAGCTTCTCCTGCGCGTGGTACATGATGCAGGAGCCCGGCATGATCCGCTGGCTGACGATGGCCCTTCCGGTCAGCGCGCCGTTGACGTTGAACGCCTCGATCCAGTCATTGTCGACGATCCCCGCCTCCCGGGCATCCTCCTCGCTGATCCAGACCGCCGGGCCGCCTCGGTTGAGGCTGAGCATGATGAGGTTTTCGGTATAGGTGGAATGGATGCCCCACTTCTGGTGCGGCGTCAGGAAGTTGAGCTGGATCTCCTTGTTGCCGTTCGGCAGCTTGCCGAGCGCGGCGGCCACGCTGCGCGTGTCGATCGGCGGCTTCCAGGTCACGAAGGCCTCGCCGAAAGCGCGCATCCAGTGATGGTCCTGGTAGAGTTGCTGGCGTCCCGAAAGCGTTCGCCAGGGGATCAGTTCGTGGACGTTCGTCCAGCCGGCATTGTAGCAGACCTTGTCGCTCTCGATGCCCGACCAGGTGGGGGAGGAGATGATCTTGCGCGGCTGGCTGACGATGTCGCGGAAGCGGATCTTTTCCTCCTCCTTGCCTTCCGCGAGATGGACATGGGAGCGGCCGGTGGCCTTCGTCAGCGCTTCC
>DATDJN010000026.1:0-7128 GCA_036520515.1 Rhizobiaceae bacterium | reverse complement strand
CGCCGACCTGCACGTCTCGATGATGCTCGGCGACCAGCCCGACGACGAACGCATCCGGCAGGCCGCGACCAACGCGGTGCGAACCTTCCTGCGCGCCTATGGCAAGGCCGCGTTCTCTCCCCAGGCCTGAGCGCCCGATTGAAGCCCTTGCTTCGCTGGGCTAGGACTGACCGTCTTCCGGCCGGGAGTATCGGCTGTGTTTCCGTGACATGAACGTCTGGGATCGGACGGAGTGGGGGGAACTGTTCGTTGTCGGCAAGCGAGGCGCTCCGGCATGACTTGTCGCCTCGGCGGTTGAAGGCTTTCGCCTTCGTGCTGCTGGCGACCGATCTTCTTTTGATCGGACTGCATATCCTGTGGGGGTACGACCACTGGATCTGGAGCATGGAGGACGAAAGCGGCCTCAGCGAACGCTTCCAGCACCTGAAGTGGGCGGCGGCCTCGATGATTCTTCTCGTCCTTGCGACACGCAGGCGCGCCATGATCTATGGCGCGTGGGCCCTGCTCTTTGCCTACTTCGCCGTCGACGATTCGATCCAGCTGCACGAACGCATCGGCTCGTGGCTGATCCATGTGCTTGATCTCGGGAGCGTCGAGGACATCTACCTCGAGCGCTTCTCGTATTTCTACCTGCGCGCGCAGGAATTCGGCGAACTGATTTTTGCCGCTGGTCTGGGCGCGATCGTCGCCGCGGGTCTCTTCGTCGCATGGCCCTGCCCCGACGCCATCCGCGAGCGGACGGTAGCAAGACGTTTGGTCGCCTGGCTTCTCCTCTTCGCGCTCTTCGCCGTCGGCTTCGACCTGCTTCACACGATGGCGTATGAGATATATCCGCCGGCGATCGAATGGATTGGGGTGATCGAGGACGGCGGCGAGATGATCTGCGCCAGCCTGCTCGTTGCGGGTCTCGCATGGGAACTGGCGCGCACGTAGTCGGTTCCTATATTTGGTTTACGCCGGCCCCAAGCTTGATTACAGCTATTGGACGATTCAACGGACCCTGCCGCATGGCCGAAGACCATATCCGCTACGACATCCTTGCCCAGGAGGCGTTGCGCGGCGTCATGCGCAAGGTCCTGGCAGAGGTGGCGCGGACGGGCTTGCCCGGCAACCACCATTTCTTCATCACCTTCCTGACCGGAGCGCCCGGCGTGCGCATCTCGCCGCGGCTGCGCGAGAAATATCCCGAGCAGATGACCATCGTGATCCAGTTCCAGTATTGGGACCTGAAGGTCAGCGAAACCGGCTTCGAGGTCGGCCTCTCCTTTTCCGACGTGCCCGAGCGGCTGGAGATCCCCTTCTCCGCCGTGCGCGGCTTCTACGATCCGTCGGTCAATTTCGAGCTCGAGTTCGACGTGAAGGCCGAGGTCCCGGCCAGCGAGGAAAAGCCTGCTGCGCTGCAGGCCGAAATCACCAAGGCGCCCGCTTCGGCCAAGAAATCCGACGCGAAGAAGAAGCCCGCCGAGGCGAAGGAACCGTCGGCCGCCTCGTCCTCCGCGGCCAAGGGCGCCGAAGTCGTCTCCCTCGACGCCTTCCGCAAGAAATAGCACTCGATATGGCCGAGCTGGTCAACCTCCGCATGGCCCGCAAGCAGAAGGCGCGGGCCGGCAAGGAGCAGGCGGCGAGCGAGAAGCGCGCGCTCCACGGCCGCACGAAAGCCGAGAAACTGCGCGACCGCGCCGAGGCCGACAAGGCCGCGCGCTTCGTCGAAGGCCACAGGCTCGGCGAGCGCGACAAGGCTCGACCCGGCTCGTGAGCCCCTGGTCGTGAGCGCTGATCATGATCACCGGTCGTGAGCCCTGATCGTGAGCCTGGTCCAGAAACACTCCGTCACAATCCGCGGCCACCGCACGAGCTTTTCGCTGGAAAGACCCTTCCTCGACGATCTGCGCACCATCGCCGCCGAACGCGGCCTGACGCTGGCAGCCCTTGTCGGGGCGGTGGACGCCGAGCGCCCGCGCGATGCCAACCTCTCCTCGGCGCTGAGGATTTTCGTGCTTGAGCAAGCGAAGCGGAAATCCGTGACCGCAACCGCCTGGACACATCGTCGCAGCGTTCCCTGACAAGCCGCCAGGCGCGCCGCTGCTACGGCGTCCCCTCGAGCATCTTCATGAAGCCGTCATTCGCGAGCGGGGCGAACACATCCGGTTGCAGAGGCGGCCTGCCCACGTCGACCTGCGGGCGCGGCGGATTTTGCCCATCGGACGCTTCGGGCGCCACATTCTCCGCCTGCCGTCGCGCCGCTTCTTCGAGGGCGCGCACGGCCTCTTCCTGCCGGGCGAGTTCCTCTTGTCTGGTCCGTTCCGCGGCTTCGATGCGCGCGCGGGTCTGCGCCTCGATCCTCGCCTTCGCCTCGGCCTCGCGCTGGGCCGCCTCGGCGGCCTGTCGCGCCTGCTCCTCGGCCTGGCGCTTCGCCTGTGCTTCCGCCTCGAGCCGCGCCTTCTCTTCCGCCTCGAGTTTCGCGGCGGCCTCCGCCTCCAGCCGGGCCGCCTCGGCAGCCTGGCGCTCGGCTTCCTCGGCGGCCATGCGGGCGCGCTCCTCGGCCTCCAGCCGCGCCTTCGCCTCCGCCTCCAGCCGCGCCTTCTCGGCCTCCGCCTCCAGCCTCGCCTGCTCCGCCTCGGCGGCCAGCCTCGCCCTCTCCGCCTCGGCCTGGCGCGCGCGCTCTTCGGCTTCCGCCTTCAGCCGCGCTTCCTCCTCTGCCTTGCGTTTCGCCTCGGCTTCGGCCTCCGCCTTCAGGCGCGCCTCCTCCTGCTGCCTGCGCCATTCCTCGGTGGCGCGGTCGTGCTCTTCCTGCAGCGCCGCGTAGTAGCGCGCCTCGCGCCGCAGCCTCTGCTTCTCCAGCAGCGCCGATTGCATCGCCTCGACGCGCGCCTGCTCGATCTCCAGCGCGCGCTGCGTCAGGAACTGCGCCAGCGGCTCGCTGTCGAAGCTCTTGGTCGCCGCGCCGACAGGCCCCCGCACGCTGAAGCGCAGCGCCGGCTCGGAGCCGATCAGCGCCTCCTGCCCCGGCTCGTAGGTGACCGCGCCGGCGACCGAAACCTCGCCGGTGTTGAAGTCGGCCTGCAGGTTCGCCTCGATGCGGGCGGCCGGGTTCCTCAAGGCCAGCGGCGGCGCGCGCAGCACGCCGGCCGCAACCGTGAAGGCCGCCTCGCCCGGGTCGGCGGCAAAACTGCCGGCGCCGGCGATGATCGGCGCGAAGCCCGCCGTCTTCGCCGCGTCGATGTCCTTGCCGAACCCTTCGGCGCGGGCGATGAACTCGGGAAACGCCTGCGGGTTGATCCCGTCGACGAGCAGAGAGCGGAACGATGCGGTGCCGGACCCCGACAGCATCGCGACCAGCCCGGAAACAGACTTGCCGCTTGCCGAAAGCGCCGTCGAGATGTCGCCCGAGCCGTGCAGGCCGGCGTCGCCGAGAACGGATTCGATATCGGCGCCGGCGAGCTTCATCTGCGCCGACCACAACCCCGTGCCGTCATTGTTCTTCAGCTCGAACAGGCCTGTCAGGTCGCCGCCGTAGAGCTTGCCTGAGAGGTCGGCGAGCCTCAGGCTCTCGCTGTCCAGGTTGAGCGTCAGGTTGGCGTCATAGGCGGTGACCGCCGGGCCGGCCGTCACCGTCGCGGCGGAGACGCCGAGCTCGGCGCTGAATGGCGCCGTCACCGCCGGCGCGAAAGGCGCGGAAGACCAGCCGCCGCCATTTGGCTCGAGCGCCGTCTCGCCGAGCACCATCGCCGCCAGCGGCTCGAGGTTGAGCTCGTCGAGCGTCAGCTGCCCGGTGAGATGCGGCTTGCCATCCTTGATCGCGGCGTTGAGGCCGCCGGTGATCGAGCTCTCGTTGATCGTGCCGGACAGCCCGTCGAGCACCAGCAGGCCGTCGCCATAGTCGGCATCCGCCTCGATCTCGACCGGCAGGCCGGCGCCCATGCCGGGCAGCGCCACGCTCGTCGTCATCAGCCACGGCTCGATGTCGGGCGCATTGAGCCGCGCCTTGCCCTTAAAGGCGGCCGACCCGTCGGCAAGTTTAGCCGTGCCCGCGAAGCCGGTCGAGAAATCGCCGGCCTTCAGGCTGGCCGAGGCGGCGAGATCGCCCGACAGTCTGCCCTTGAGCGAGAGATCGGTCTCGCCCGGACCGGTCAGGCCGAGCGGCAGCACGGGAAGGCCGTAGAGCGCCAGCAGGTCCGTCGCGTCGTCATTGCGTCCGGAGAGAGTGAACGACACGTCGGCATCCGCGGGTTGCCCGGTGCTGCCGCTGCCGGACAGCGTCGCCGACAGCGAGGTGCCGCCGGCGCTGCCGTTGGCGCTGACCGCAAAGCCGGTGGCGCCGTCGCCGTTTGCCGCCGCGGTCGCCACGATGTCCAGCCTGGCATCCTCGAACAGGCCCCGATTGGCGGTCGCGCGCGCCTGCAATCCCTGCAACAGCACATTGTCCCGGTAGCGCTCGGCAGCGGCGGCGATCAGCGGCTGGAGGTCGACGGCGATCACCGAGGCATCGATGTTGCCGGACGGGCTGCCGGGGAAATCGCGCACCGTGCCGGTCGCGCTCACCGTCGCGCCGGCGAGCTCGCCGATCGACAGCCGGTCGATCTCCAGCAGTCCCTCGCGCAGCCTCAGCGCCGCGTCCACCGACTGCGCGGTAAGCCCGGCGGCGCTGACCGGCCCGGCCTTGACTTCAAGATCCAGATCGCCGTCGGCAAAGCGGTTGACGCCGACGTCGCTGACGAAGAGCGAGGCAAACGCCGCCAGCCCGTCGAAGTCGAGCGCGCCGCCGGCAAGCTTCAGCACGGTCGTGGGCCTGGCGTCGCGCGGCTGCCGGCGCTCGGCCTCGCCGCGGAAGGTCGCGCCGCCCAGGCCGAGCTCCAGGTTGCTGAACGCCTGGCGTTCCTGGGTGAGATCGACGTCGGCGCGAAAACCGGCGGCGGGAAGCCGCCGGATCGCGTCGTCCACATCCTGCGCCACCCAGGCGGCGAAGCCGGAAGGCTGGGCAACCGCGAGCAGCAGCGAACCGGAAAAGCCGAGATCGCCTTCGGTGCGCAGCATGCCGTCCGCCTCGAGGGTGGTGCGCCCGGGCAAGGTCGCGGCGAGCGACTTCACCGCCCAGCCTCCCGCCGCCGGCTCGGCCGACAGGCTGACGTCGCGCACCGTCGTGTCGCCGGCCACCACGGCCGGCAGGTTGACGTCCAGCGTCCCCGGTATCGAGGGCTTCGGCAGGTCGAGCAGCGCTTCCTGCAGGGCCGCCAGCCGCTCGGCCAGCGTCAGTCCGCCCGCGGAGGCGTCGGCGCCGATCGCCTCGTCCAGGCGCACCTGCGCACCGTTCAGCGACAGCGCGAACCTCGGCTCGGCCCCGAACGCGACGAAACCCTTGCCGTCGGCCGCATAGGGGTTGTCGAGCGGTCCCGTCTCGAAGCGGAATTCGTCGAGCGACAGCCGCTCGTTCTCGACAGCGAACTTGCCCTTGATGCGAAAGCCCGGCCCCTCCGCGGCAGGCTGCGGCGCTTCGCCCGCGGCCTGGTCGCGGCGCGCCGCCAGATGGAAGTCGCCGGCGTATTTTGCCGCGGCGCCGGCGTCGAAGCGCAGCTCGCCGTCCGTCTCGATCACGACCTTCCGCAGTTCGGGCTCCGCCTGCACCCTCAGCCGCATGGCGCCGTCGCTCGCCCGGCCGGTGTTGACGGTGACCGCCGAGCGCAGCCCGTCGACCCGCATGGAGCCGACCATGCGCCACGGACCCGCGAGCGACTTCGCCGACAGTTCCGTGTTGATCTCGGTCAGGCGATTCGTGCGCCCGCTCCCCGCGTGGCGGACGTTGACCTGCCCTTCGGTGATGGTCAGCTTCTCGATCGAGATCTGGCTGGCTCTGAATGGGGTCGAAGGCCGCACCGCCCAGTCGATCGCGCCGTCGGCGGCGACCTCGATCGTGGCCTTCGGCCTGACCAGCCGCATGTCGAAGATGTGGAAGTCGCCCGAAAGCAGCGGCGCCAGCTCCGCGTCCATCGAGAAGGTCTCGGCGGTCATCGCCGGCTGGCCGTCCGGCCCGCCGGCGACCTCCACGTCGGAGAAGGTCACCGAGGGAAACGGCAGGATCGTCGCGGTCGCCTCGCCATGCACGGTGACGTCGCGCCCCAGTATGGCGCTCGCCTCGCGCTCGAAAGCGGCGCGGTAGCTGGACCAGTCGACGAGATACGGCCCCACCAGCGCCGCCGTCAGCGCCAGCACGAAGAGTCCACCGAAGATCACGAACAGCCGTGCCAACGTCAGTCCCGAATTGTGCCTGAGTACGGATGGCAGTGTACTCGCATCGGCGTGTCTATAAAGTGGCGATTTTTACCGGTTTCGCCTGTCTGGGGCCGCGGATGCTCAGGCTTCATGCCGCATCGGCCAGATCTTGCCCGGATTGAGGATGTTGTCGGGGTCGAGCGCGGCCTTGATCGTGCGCATCACGTCGACGCCGCTGCGGCCGATCTCGCCTTCGATGAAGCCGATCTTGCCCTGCCCTATGCCGTGCTCGCCGGTGCAGGTGCCGTCCATGCGCTGCGCCCGCTCGTTCAGCCTGGCGCAGAACTCCTCGGCCAGCGCGATCTCCCTGGGATCGTTGACGTCCATCAGCACCAGCGTGTGGAAATTGCCGTCGCCGACATGGCCGACGATCGGCGCGATCAGCCCCATTTCGGCGATGTCGGCCTCGGTCTCGGCGATGCATTCGGCGAGCCTCGAGATCGGCACGCAGACATCCGTCGACAGCCCTTGCGAACCCGGCCGCAGCGTCAGCGACGCCCAGTAGGAATCATGGCGCGCCTTCCAGAGCTTGTTGCGTTCCTCCGCGACCGTCGTCCAGATGAACGGCCCGCCGCCGAACTCGGCGGCGATCTCGCCGAACGACTGCGCCTGCTCGGCGACGCCGGCGTCGCTGCCGTGGAATTCGACGAACAGGCAGGGGCTCTCGGGATAGTCGAGCTTGGAATAGTTCTTCAGCGCCCGCATCTGCAGCGCGTTGACGAGTTCGATGCGCGCCACCGGAATGCCCATCTGGATCGTCGCGATCACCGCCTCGCAGGCCTGCTCGACCGACGGGAACGGGCACACGCCGCCCGAGATCGCCTGCGGGATGCCGGCGAGCTTCAGGGTCAGCGAGGTGAT
>DATDJN010000025.1:0-4705 GCA_036520515.1 Rhizobiaceae bacterium | reverse complement strand
CGCCATCAGGAGCAGCGCGCTCCATTTGTCGAAGATGTTCTGGACGACGTAGCGGATCGGGCAGTTGGTGATGCCGCCTTCGGCGACTGCGGCGCGGTGGATCTCGATCTTCTGGCGGGCCGAGGTGACTCTCGCGTCCATGGTGGTACCTTTCGCGTAACCAGCAGCTTTCTAACTGCCTCCTTTACCCCGGCCGGTCAATTCCTATTCTAGCCCAAGTCTCGTTTGGATACCGCAAGCTTCAGGAGCAAGACCATGTCATCAAGACTTCTCGTCACCGGCGCGTCCGGAAAACTCGGCCGGGGCGTCATCGGGCATCTCATCGCAGACCAGAAGGTTGCGCCGAAAGACATCATCGCTGTGACGCGCGACCCGGCGAAGCTCGCCGATCTCGCGGCTCAGGGCGTCGAGGTGCGCCAGGGCGACCTCAGTGACGCCGGCTCGCTGGCCAAGGCCTTTGCCGGCGCCGATCGCGTGCTGATCGTCTCGACGGACACGGCGCCCGGCTCCGGCCAGCGCATCAGGCAGCACAGCGCAGCGGTGGCGGCGGCGAAGGCGGCGGGCGCGTCGCGCGTGCTCTACACCTCGCTGCCGAAGCCCGACGTCTCGGTGATCTCCTTCGCCTTCGAGCATCTCGGCTCGGAGAAGGCATTGGTCGAGAGCGGCCTCGCCTACACCATCTTCCGCAACGGCTGGTACGCGGAGAACCTCTTCATGTCCCTGCCGCAGGCGCTGAAGAGCGGGCAATGGTTCACCTCGGCCGGCGACGGCAAGCTCACCTATGCGCCCCGCGACGACTTCGCGGCGGCGATCGCCGGCGGCCTCGCCTCCGACGAACCCGGCAATCGCATCCATACACTGACCGGGCAGCAGTTGTTTACGACCGCGGAGGTTGCAGCGCTCGCCTCGAAAATCCTCGGCAAGCCGATCGCGGTCGTGCAGGTCAGCGACGAGCAGCTCGCCGAGGGCCTTCGCCGGCACGGCCTGCCTGAACCCGTGGTCGCGATGATCGTGTCGATCGACGCCAACACGCGAGGCGGCTTCCTGGACCTCGTGACACCGGACATCGAGACGCTTTCGGGCAGGAAGGCCCAGTCGCTGCAGAGCTTCCTCGAAGCCAACAAGGCGGCGCTGCTGGCTTAAGCAGGAAAGCGTACGGCGCGTGCGACCTGCCCGCCGGACCGCGGCCCGCATCATGCCGCTCAGATGGCGACCTGGGTGCCGATCTCGACCACGCGGCCGGTCGGGATCTGGAAATATTCCGTGGCGTCGGAGGCGGTGCGCGCCAGCCCGATATAGAGCCTGTCCTGCCAGAGCGGCATGCCGGAATTGACGGCCGGCTTCAGCGAGCGCCGCGACAGGAAGAAGGAGGTCGTCATGATGTCGAATTTCCAGCCCTGCTTGCGGCAGATGGCCATCGCCTTGGGGATGTTGGGCTGCTCCATGTAGCCGAAAGTGAGCGTCACCCGCATGAAGAGATCGTTGATCGTCTCCATCGTGGCGCGGTCCGTTTCCGGCACGGTCGGCTGCTGCGCGGTGACGACGGAGAGGATCACGTTCTGCTCGTGCAGCACCTTGTAGTGCTTGAGGCTGTGCATGAGGGCTGTCGGCGCGCTCTGCGGATCGCTGGTCAGGAAGATCGCCGTGCCGGGCACCAGGATCGGCGGCTTCTTGGCGAGGTTGGCGGCGAGGAAGTCGAGCGGGATTTCGTTCTTGCGCGTCTTGTCGAAGAGATGCCTTGAGCCGCGCACCCAGGTCCACATGATCAGGATGATCGTGAAGGCGACAGCCAGCGAGGCCCAGCCGCCGTCGAGGACCTTGACGATATTGGCCGAGAAGAACCCGATATCGATGAACGCGAACAGGGCAGTCAGCGCGATCGCGGCGCCAAGCCGCCATTTCCAGATCCGGGTCATGACGAAGAAAAGCAGGATCGTCGTCATCAGCATGGTGCCGGTAGCGGAGATGCCGTAGGCGGCGCCCAGCGCGCCCGATTCCTGGAAGCCGACCACCAGGAGCATGACGGCCACCGCCAGCAGGAGGTTGACGCGGGGCACGTAGATCTGGCCGGACTGGGTTTCGGACGTGTGCCGAACGGCAAAGCGGGGCAGCATGTTCAACTGCACCGCCTGTCTGGACAGCGAATAGGCGCCGGTGATGACCGCCTGGCAGGCGATCACCGTGGCTGCCGTCGCAAGCAGGACCATCGGCACCAATGCCCAGCCTTCGTTCATTTCGAAGAAGGGGTGGCCGACCTCGCCGCCGCGCGCAAGAACGAAGGCGCCCTGCCCGATATAGTTGAGCAGCAGGCACGGGAACACGATAGCGAACCACGCCAGCATGATCGGCCTGCGCCCGAAATGGCCGAGATCGGCATAGAGCGCTTCGGCGCCGGTGACCGACAGGAACACCGCGCCGATGGTGATGAAGGCAACTTCCGGCGAGTGTTCCAGGAAGTAGAAGATATAGATCGGGTTTATGGCATGGAGGATGTGCGGATCGTCGGCGATGTGAACAAGCCCGGACGCACCGATGCTGAGGAACCAGAGCGCGGTGACGGGGCCGAACACGACCGCGACGCCCCCCGTGCCGTAGCGCTGGACGGCGAACACGATCGCCAGGATGAGCAGCGTCAGCGGTACGACGTATGGCTCGAATGCCGGCGTCACCACCTTCATGCCCTCGACGGCCGACAGCACCGATATCGCCGGCGTGATGACGGCGTCGCCGTAGAAGAGCGCCGCGCCCAGAATGCCGATCGCGAGGATGACGCCCGATCGCTTGGCGAAGGTGCTCTGCACCAGCGCCATCATGGAGAGCGTGCCGCCCTCGCCGCGATTGTCGGCCTTCAGGACGAAGGTGACGTATTTGACGCTGACGATGATCGTCAGCGACCACATGATCAGGGAAAGGACGCCGAGGATGTCTTCGCGCTCCGCGACTTCCGACCCGGACGCCGCGATCAGCGCCCCGCGCATCGCATAGATCGGGCTGGTGCCGATATCGCCGTAACAAACGCCGAGCGCGCCGAGCATCAACAGCCCGGTCTTGGTCGGGGCGTCCTTCTGTCCCGTCTGGCCGATCGCATCAACGTCGCTATCGGCTGGTTTGTGGACCATCAACGCTCACTCCGACAAAGCGCGCGCGGCTCTACACGACCGGCCCGACTTTGGCAAATGCTGCAATGCAATAGCCGCGTTTCGCTGCAGGCGCAATTCGCAACGCGGTGACCTGACCGGCCGCAGGCCTCACGGAAGCGCAATTCCGGTGGCCCAGCGGACGTGACGTGGTGAGCGACGTCCCAACCGGCAGGATCATGCGCACCGAATTGACGGTAACACCCAAGCCAACGGGACTGAAAAGGTTCCGCCGGGAGTGCCGACGGTTTGCGCGCCAGTCGGCTGCCGCGTTGCCCGCGATACGGACGTTGCTGTTCGCGCGCCGGACAGTCGTGCCCTTCGCGGATGCAGCCCCGGCGCGGGACACGCCGACCCTTCCAGGATGCGTCCTGCCGCCTTAAGGGGACCCCGCTGACGCCAATCGGACGAATCGGAAACACTGAGAATGCTGGCCTTCTACATCAACCTCGACAAGAGAACCGACAGGCGCGCCTTCATGGATGCGCAGCTTGCCGGGCTGGTCATCGAGGTCGAACGTCTCCCGGCCACGACGCCGGAGACGATCTCTCCGGAAGACATTCTGCCCCTGTCGCTCAAGGCGGACGACCAGACCCTGTCGCCGCCGGAGATGGCCATTTCGATCAGCCATTTCCGGGCCTGGAAGCGCATGCTCGACGAAGGCCATCCCCGCGTCCTCGTGCTGGAGGACGACGTGCTCGTTTCGAGCAGGCTGCCCGCGTTCCTGGAGGCTATCGAGGCTGGCAACAACCGTATCGGCATCCTGCGCCTCGAGACACGGCTAAGCGAGGTCTGCCTGCATCGACGCGTCGAACGCGGCCCCGGCGGTTTCAAGTTGCACCTGCCGCTCGACTTCGAGCCCGGCGCGGCCGGTTACGTCATATCGGCCGATTACGCTGCAAGGATCCTGCGATCGCCGAAGCGTTTTTCCATGCCGATCGACGACGTCCTCTTTTCGCTCAAAAGTCCGTTCCGCGACACTTCGGCCATCCGGACAGCCGTTCCGGCATTGGTTCTATGCCGCAACGAAAAGTCGGCGGAATACGACGTCCCCGAGAGCATCCTGGCGAGTGACGCCCAGGACAGCCGGATCATGCGCACCGAGGGGACCCTGTTTCCCAAGCCGAAGGGGCTGAAAAAACTCCGCCGTGAATTTCGCCGGGTGAGGAGCCAGATCGCCTTGATACCGGCGGTCCTGGCGAAGCCGTTCGCGCAGCGGACAATCGTGCCGTTCGCCGACGGCGAGGTCAGCGCACCACGGTCAGGCGCTCCGCAGCGCGCGTAATCGCCGTATAGAGCCAGCGCTGGCGCGTCTCCTTGAAGGCCCAGCTCTCGTCGAACAGCACGAGCTCGTTCCACTGCGAGCCCTGCGCCTTGTGGACGGTCAGCGCATAGCCGTAGTCGAAATCGTCGAAACGCTTCTTCTGCTGCCAGGGGATGTCCTCGTCGGGATTGTCGAAGGCCGCCTTCAGGAGCTTGATCTTGGCGACGCCGCGGTCCGGATCGTCCTCCTCGGGCGAGACAAGCAGGTTGATGCCGGGCTTCACCGTCTCGCGCGACGAGGTCAT
>DATDJN010000024.1:0-9155 GCA_036520515.1 Rhizobiaceae bacterium | reverse complement strand
GGCGATGATCACCATGTTGAGCGCCAGCATGATGACCTGGTTGACGCCGACCATCAGGGTCGGCCGCGCCGAAGGCAGCAGCACGCGCCACAGCTTCTGCCGCGCCGTGCAGCCGGCCATCTCGGAGAACTCGCCGATCTCTGTCGGTACGCGGGCAAGGCCGAGCATGGTGGCGCGCACCATCGGCGGCGTCGCGAAGATGGCGGTCGCGATCATCGCCGAAACCGGGCTGTTGCCGAACAGAAGCAGCATCGGGATCAGGTAGGCGAAGGTCGGGATCGTCTGCATCAGGTCGAGCGCCGGCAGCACGAGCAACTTCTCTACCCACGGCCGCCGCCACGCCCAGATGCCGAGCAACAGGCCGGTGACGATGCAGAACGGCACGGCGATGGCGATCAGGCCGAGCGTCAGCATGGCGCTCGTCCATTTGCCGAACAGGGCGATGTAGAGGAAGAGGCCGCCCGACAGCAGGCCGAGCCGCGTGCCGCCGAAGGCGCGCCCGGCGAGGAAGGCGGCCGCGACGATGCCGACCCAGGACAGGCGCGGCAGGGTGAAGGCTTCCGCGCCGGTTCCGATCTTGAAGTTCTTGGCGAGCAGATCGAGCGCGAAATTCAGCGGCACGCCGAGAACCGCCGTGATCGAGCGCGTCAGCCAGCTCAGATTGACCTTCAGCCAGGTCATGACGGCGCCGATCCAGTCGGCGACCGGCACGACCGCCCATGCCGGATAGTTCACCGCCCAGGGCAGTTGGCCGCGGGCGAGGAAGACCATGAGCACGACGGCCAGCGCCGCGGCCCAGATGGCGAGCCAGGTCTGCACGGGCCGCGACCGCTGGGAAACCGTGTCGGCCGCGACGGTCACGCCGCCGCCCCGCCGCGATCGATGCCGGCCAGCAGGTCGATGACCGCCTCCGGCGTCACCTCGCCGACCGGCTTGCCGGCGCCGTTGACGACGGCGAAGGGTTTCTTCGCCGCGATGATCTCGGCGGAGAAGCTCGATACGCGCGCTTCCGGGGACACGGTGCCGGCGTGCTGCGCCTTGCCGGCGGGCCGCATGATGCTCCGGGCGGAAATGACCTTGGCGCGCTGCACGTCGCGGGTGAACTCGGCGACGTAGTCGGTCGCCGGCCTGACCACCAGCTCCTCCGGCGTGCCGATCTGGATGACCTCGCCGTCCTTCATGATGGCGATGCGGTCGGCCAGCCTGATCGCCTCGTCGAAATCGTGGGTGATGAAGACGATCGTCTTCTTCAGGACCGCCTGCAGCCGCATCAGCTCTTCCTGCATCTCGCGGCGGATCAGCGGGTCGAGTGCCGAGAACGGCTCGTCGAGGAACCAGATTTCCGGCTTGGTCGCCAGGCTGCGCGCGATGCCGACGCGCTGCTGCTGGCCGCCGGAGAGCTCGCGCGGATAGAAATGCTCGCGCCCGCGCAGGCCGACCAGCTCGATGACTTCCCGCGCGCGGGCTTCGCGCGCGGCGCGGTCGACGCCCTGGATGGAGAGCGGGAAGGCAATGTTCTCCAGCACGTTGAGGTGCGGCAGAAGCGCGAAGTTCTGGAACACCATGCCCATGCGATGGCGGCGCAGTTCGATCAGCTCCCGGTCGGAGATCTTCAGCAGGTCCTTGCCCTCGAACTCGACCTTTCCGTAGGTCGGCTCGATCAGCCTGGACATGCAGCGCACCAGCGTCGACTTGCCGGAGCCCGACAGGCCCATGATGATGAAGATCTCGCCCTGGCGTATCTCGAGGTCGATGGCGCGCGCCGCCCCCACCAGCCCTGCCTCGACCAGCTCGGCGTGGCTCGCCTTGCCGTCGCGGCGGCGCAGGAAGTCGGCGGCGCCGGCGCCGAACAGCTTCCAGACATTGCGGCAGGCGAGCTTCACCGGCCGCGAATCCATGCTCTTGCCCGCGACGGCAGGATTGTCCTGCGAGGCGATTGCCATGCGCTGCCTCTAGAAATCAGAGAATTGAGCGGCCCCGATGGTCGCCCGAACGGGGCCGCATGTCCAGATCGGGATGGCTTCTCGAGGTCGTCATCCCGCTCTGCCGATTTGATTGAACATGCCGGAGCTTATTGCGCCCAGGCTTTCCAGGTTGCCTCGTTCTCGGCGATCCATGCCGCGGCGACATCCTCCGGCGTCTTGCCGTCGAGGTCGACCTGGCCGCTCAGGGCGTTCAGCACGTCGGTGTCGATGTGGTAGTTCTTCGCCACCTTGTAGGCGACCGGCCATTTTTCCTTCATGCCGGCCCAGGCGTATTTGTAGATCTCGCCGGTCGGCTTGCCGCAGTCATACTGGGCCAGGGTGTTGCTGCCCCAGGCCGGGTCCTCGTAGCATTCCTTCGTATAGGCGGGGAATTCGACCCATTCGCCCTTGTACTTGGCCGGGGCCCAGTGCGGCGAGTAGATCCACAGCATGATCGGAGCCTGCCGCTGATAGGCGGAGTCGAGCTCGGCGAACATGGCGGCGTCCGTGCCGGCATGGATGACGGTGAAGGGCAGGCCGAGCGAAACGACGCGCTCGTCGTCGAAACCCTCCCACGTGACGGGTCCGCCGAGATAGCGGCCGTTCGGCGCGGTCTCTGGCGTCGAAAAGGCCTCCGCGCATTTGGGATCCTTCAGCGCTTCCCAGTTGGGGAGGCCCGGGCATTTCTCCTTCATGTATGCCGGGTACCACCACTCTTCCTTGGCCTGGGGTCCGAGCGGCCCGAGCTTCTCGGTCTGGCCGGTGGCGTCGGAAGCCGCCATCGCCTCGCCGGCGGTGGTCTGCCAGTACTCCATGGCGAGCGTCAGGTCGCCATTGGTGAGGCCGGTGGTCAGGCTGGAGAGGTAGTCGGCCGTTGGATACTCGACCGTGTAGCCGAGCTTCTCCAGTATGCCGCCCATGATCTTGGCGTTGAGGTTGACGCTGGTCCAGTCGAACAGCGCGATCTTGATCGGGTCGCTCGATTCAGGCGCCTGCGCGTGAGACGCCGGCGCCCACAGGCTGACCGCGGCGAGCGCGGCCGTCCCTATTCCCAGAAAATTGAGTTTCATGCTGTGCTCCCATTGGACGAACTCTGGTACCCGAATTCCCCTTGCGCGCCTTTGCGGCGCGTCGTTCGCAGCGAGCCTGCGTTTTTCATGTTATGAAAATTTATATACCAACGCTTAGCCCGCGCAATGGCCAAGCTTTGCGGTGCAGCATTTTGAATGGAGCGGCACGGCCGCCGAAAATGCGTGAAGGCGGAAGGCCGTTTGCGGCCGATCGGCTACCAGCGTCTAATGCAGGCGCGCCGCGACGCCGTAGGCTGCGGGCCGCACCGTGTCGTTCTCCGCCTTGAGCGGCGCCGGGCGGCCGAAGAGGAACCCCTGGAACACTTCGCAGCCGGCGGCGCGCAGCAGCGTCGCCTGGCTTTCGGTCTCGACGCCCTCGGCGATGGCGTGCACGCCCAGCGCCCGCGACAGGCCGACGATGGTGGAGACGACCGCGCCCGAATTCGGGTCGGTGTCGAGCCGGCTGACGAAGGAACGGTCGATCTTCAGCTTGTGGAAGGAGAAGTCGATCAGGTAGCTGAGGTTGGAGTAGCCTGTGCCGAAATCGTCGACGGCGACGGAAATGCCCATCTCGGTCAATTGCTTCAGCATCGCAGCCGCGCGGCCGCGATCCTGCATCATCGCGGTCTCGGTAAGCTCCAGCTCGAGCCGCCGCGGCTCGATGCCGGTCTCGCGGATCACGTCGATGACCAGGCCGACGAAATCCTTGCTCATGAACTGCACGGGGGAGATGTTCACCGCGACGAAGCAATGGTCGGGCAGGTGGCGGGCGTCGGCGCAGGCCTTGCGCAGCACCCATTCGCCGATCGGCCCGATCATGCCGGTCTCCTCGGCGACGGGGATGAATTCCAGCGGCGGGATCATGCCGCGTTCGGGGTGCCTCCAGCGGATCAGCGCCTCGTAGCCGACTGTCCTGCCCTTCATGAGGTCTATCTGCGGCTGGTAGTGCAGGTCGAAGTCGCCGCGCTCGAAGGCGACGGTAAGTTCCGTTTCGATCCACTGCCGGTAGTCGGCCACCTTGCCGATCTCCGGATGGTACACGGCCCAGTTGCCGAGCCCGGCGGCGCGCGCATTCTGAAGCGCCAGGTTCGAGCGCCGCAGGAGCAGCACCGGGTCGACGCCGTCCTTCGGCATGGCGACGATGCCGATCGACACGTTGACCGACTGCTGAAGCGCCATCAGGTCGTAGGGTTCCATCAGCTCGGCGATCAGCCGCTCCGCGAGAACGTCCATCGACATGTTGAAATAGGCGTCGGGATAGAGCACCGCGAATTCGCCGGCGCCGGTGCGGCCAATGACGACGTCTTCGGGCAGGCTCGCCTTGAGCCGCTGGGCGAAGGAGCGCACCAGCTCGTCGCCCTTGGTGTAGCCGATCTGCTCGTTGATCTGCTTGAAGCGGCCGATGTCGATGTCGATCAGGAAGACCGGCTCGCCCGTCTTGATCGTGGACTGCGCCGCCTCGGCGATCTTGGCGATCATGGCCGGCCGCGAAAGCAGGCCGGTCAGCTTGTCGAAATGGGTCTCCTTGACGACGTAGTCCACCGACTCGTCGACCCCGGCGAAGAAGGACATCGCCGCGCCGCCGGCCGCCAGCGAGCACAGCGCCGCAATGACCGAGCCGACCACCTCGGCAGGCAGGCCCGCCACGCCGTCGCCGAAACCGAACTTCAATCCCCACAGACCGAGGATGAAGCTCCCCAGTCCTGAACTGGCGATCGTGATCAGCCGGAAGATCGGACTGCGATTGGGGCTGCTGACTGCCTGCATGCGCAAGGTTCCCGATGATGCGCCAATTCATAGCGGCAATCTCCTTAAAATGGCTTTCCATCGGAAAACTGCATTTTAGCGATCGCTTTTACGGTTACGGCAGCGCCGGATTGGCGCTTCCGTCCGCCCCGTACCCCGTGCCTCGGCGGACCGGCAAATGACGCGTTGCACGCCACGCCGGAACGATTTGCTCGCCCCTGTTGCAGAAAGGGAATGGCAACGGCTTGGCGCATAGGCTAGTCGGATAGCCGTCCCAAGCCTTGATCGGGCCGACAATGAACGACGCTTATGCCGAATCCGTCCCGGCCCTTGCCGGATGGCGTGGCCTGTTCCGCAAGGCCCTGGCTCTTTGCGCCGTTCTGGTGCTTGCCGCGGGCTGCTCGGGCGGCGGAGGACCGGCCCTCGAAGCGATGGCGCCGCCACCCGGCCCGGCGACGAAATATTCGGCGCTGGTGATCGATGCGTCGAGCGGCCAGACCCTCTACCAGGTGAACGCCACGGCGGTTCGTTATCCGGCTTCGCTGACAAAGATGATGACGCTCTATCTGCTGTTCGAAGCGATAGAACAGGGCCGGGTGTCCAAGACCACCGAAATCCCCGTATCGTCCTTCGCGGCGCGCCAGCCGCCGTCCAAGATCGGCATCAGGACGGGCCAGTCGATCGATGTCGAAAGCGCCATCCTCGCGCTGACCGTGAAGTCCGGCAACGATTGCGCGGTCGCGGTGGCCGAATTTCTCGGCGGCACCGAAGCGCAGTTCGCCGCGCAGATGACCGCGCAGGCCCGCGCGCTCGGCATGACGGGCACCGTCTTCCGCAACGCGTCTGGCCTGCCCGATCCGGAGCAGCGCACGACGGCGCGCGACATGGCCATCCTCGGCATGGCGCTGCGCTCGCGCTTCCCGCAGCATTTCCATTATTTCTCCGAACGGGACTTCGCCTTCCGCGGGCGCACCGTGCGCGGTCACAACGACCTGCTCGGCCGGGTGGCAGGCGTCGACGGCATCAAGACCGGCTACATCAGGGCCTCGGGGTACAATATCGTCACCTCCGTCCAGAGGGGACCGCGGCGGCTGATCATCGTGGTCATGGGGGCCGACAGCGCCCGCGCCCGCAACGACCATGTCGAGGAACTGATCGAAAGATACATTCGCCCCAAGGCGTCTTCGCCTCGTCTTCTGAGCTCCCTCTCGCCGTTCGACTGACTGGAACCCGCGCCGTGACCGCGCGTTTATCCTTTCGCGCAACGGCTCAGGGAACTCAGTCATGGAACAGACCGCCAGCCTCGAGAAAGTGGACCGTCTGCCGTTCGGCAGCTCGGTCTGCGTGCAGGTCAGCGACAACACGAAACGCGAAGTCAAGTCGGTGCGCGGCGCCTGCGAGGTGCTTATCGACTGGCCGCATTCGCGGCGCGGGCCGGTCTATCAGAGCACCATGGAGGTCCTTCAGGCGGCAATCGCCGGAAAGTCGACGGCCGAGCAGGCGCACGACGCGTTCGTGGCCTTCGCCGAGCATGCAGGCGTGCTCTCGACATGAAGGAGGCAGAGATGGACAACGCTGCCACAACCGGGCAGGCAGGACGGCCAGGGCCAGCGCCCGAGCCATTCCCTGGACCTTCGCCCGAGCCTGTTCCGCCAGAACCCGTGCCTCCGCCGGGACCGATCCCGGTACCCCCGGTGAGGCTGGCGCCATGACCGACAGGCTGAAGAAGGAGAAGTCCGCGCCGGCGCCGGATGGCGAACCCCGGCAGCCGATCGAGGACGGCGGCGAACCGCGCAAGAGCAAGGTCCCGGGAGTGGAGGAACCGCTGATCGGGGGCGACGCCGGCAAGCCCGGCCGCCGCACCGAGGCCGACGAGGCGAGCGTCGACGAGGCAGGCCAGGTCCGCCGCAGGAAGGGCGACGTCGACCTGCTTCATTGATCGCCGCCCGCGGAACGCTTCGGTGGCGCCGTCGTTTTCCCGACGCCGGAAGGAGTGCGCCATGAGCTACAAGGACAAGACGGACCTGACTCCCGAACAAGCACGCGACCGCGTGTGGGAGCTCGCCGACAAGATCAAGATCTGCATGTTCGTGACCTGGGACGGCGAACGCCAGCGCGCGCGGCCGCTTGCCGCGAACGTCTATCGCGATGAGGATGCGATCTACTTCCTGACCGACGTCAACGGCCTGAAGGACGACCAGATCGAGCGGTTCCCCATCGTGAACCTCGCCTTCGCCGACACGAGCGGAAACAAATATGTCAGCATCACCGGCGAGGCGACGGTCACCGACGACCGCGCCAAGATCGCCGAGCTCTGGACGCCCGACAACAAGGCGTTCTGGGATTCCAAGGACGACCCGGACATCCGCCTGATCACCGTCCGGCCCGACGACGCGGAGGTCTGGGACAGCCCCGGCATGATCGTGGCGACGGCAAAGATGCTGACGGCGGCCGTCACCGGCGCGAAAATGGAACTCGGAAACAACCGCAAGGTGACGATGTAACCCCAATGCCGGGGCGATGTCCCGGGGCCGGCGCTCGATATTCGGGCGCCGGCCTTGCCGTATGGGAGGACGCATCGATGGAAAAGCTCTTCACCAAGATCGCCAACGCGGTCGCCCATGCCGCCGGCAAGCCCGTCACCTTCGTCCTGTGCTGTGCGCTCATCCTGCTGTGGGCGACGAGCGGACCGCTGTTCGGCTACTCCGACACGTGGCAGCTCATCATCAACACCAGCACGACCATCGTAACCTTCCTCATGGTGTTTCTGATCCAGAACACGCAGAACCGGGACGGCGCGGCCCTTCAGGCCAAGCTTGACGAGCTGATCCGGGTGGGCGAGGCCGAGAACAGGTTCATCGGCATCGAGCATCTTTCCGAAAGCGAGGTCGAGCAGTTCCGCG
Organism: Rhizobiaceae bacterium; assembly: GCA_036520515.1. Lineage (GTDB taxonomy): Bacteria > Pseudomonadota > Alphaproteobacteria > Rhizobiales > Rhizobiaceae > Mesorhizobium_K. Next base: position 1,472 of record DATDJN010000024.1, on the reverse strand, counting down.
CGCTCTGCGAGAAGGCGGCCAATGCCCATGACGAGAAGCAGAAGCACAATGCCAGGCGGCTGGGCATGGGCTAACTTGCGCCGGTCTCTTCGTGCGGTGCGGCGACGGGCTTCGACTCCGGCGACCCCCTGTAGCGCAGGAAGATCGACAGCACCACCAGCACCGCGGTCGACAGGAATTCCGACTGCCAGTTCTGGAAGGATTCAAACCAGAAACGCGGATCGACGAGGTACTGGAGCGCGCCGAGATACGGCCCGCCATGCGAGGCCGCCTCCTGGTTGGCGGCCGAGAGGCTGGACAGCCAGTGGCCGACGAAGGAGGCGATGAACAGAAGAGCAAGGGCCATGCCCAGCGAGTGGGCGTAGAGCCAGCCGAGCAGCGGGGCGCGTTCCCTCCACGACTTCGGCAGGTCGTCCCGCTCGCGTTCGGGATCGTCGGGATCGTTGGATTCCGCCGAGCCTCGCTGGAAGAGATAGGCGGTCAGGATGACGTAGGCCGCCATCTGCAGGAACTCGCTCTCCCAGTTCTCGAAGAGCGCCGACAGGAAACTGCCGGACAAGAGATAGGAGGCAAGACCGAGCGGCGGCAGGGAGTGCTCCACAAGCTCGGCATTCTCGTCGGCCCAGCCGGCGAGTATCATGCCGGCGAGGCTGAACAGGAACGCGGCCATCAGCGCCAGCGTCAGTCCATTGTCGCGCAGGAACCGCATGACGCTGGCCGCTCAATAGCCGCCGATGATCGGCAGGATCTCGCCGGTGATGTAGCTCGAGCAGTGCGGCGAGGCCAGGAACACATAGGCGGGCGCGATCTCCTCCGGCTGGGCCGGGCGCTTCATCGGGGTCTTGGCGCCGAATTGCGAGACGTCCTCCGCCTCCTTCTCCGACGGGTTGAGCGGCGTCCAGACAGGCCCGGGCGCGACCGCGTTGACGCGGATGCCCTTCGACAGGAGGTTGCCCGACAGGGCTCGGGTGAAGGCGTGGATGCCGCCCTTGGTCATCGAATAGTCGACCAGTTCCCTGGAGCCGTCGATGCCCGTGATCGAGCCGGTGTTGATGATCGCCGATCCCGGCTTCATGTGCGGGACCGCCGCCTGCGCCATGTGGAAGTAGCCGTAGAGGTTGGTCTTCAGCGTCGTGTCGAAATGCTCCTCGGTCAGGTCCTCGAACTTCGTCGAGTGGATCTGGAAGGCGGCGTTGTTCACCAGCACGTCGAGCTTGCCGAGCTCCTTCACCGTGCGCTTGACCGCGTCGATGCAATCCTCGCGCTTCGACACGTCGCCGGAGATGGTGATGCAGCGGCGGCCTTCGGCCTCGACGGCCTTCCTGGTCGCCTCTGCATCCTTGTCCTCGGTGAGGTAGAAGATCGCGACATCGGCGCCCTCGCGCGCGAAGAGCACGGCGACCGAACGGCCGATGCCGGAATCGCCGCCGGTGATCAGCGCGACCTTTCCGTCGAGTTTCTTCGAGCCGATG
>DATDJN010000023.1:0-2082 GCA_036520515.1 Rhizobiaceae bacterium | reverse complement strand
AAGACGCGTCCTCGAAGGGCGTCGCAGATCAGCCGTTCGGGAGGAATGATGGCGTCTGTCGGAATTCGGGAAGTCCGAAAGTCGTTTGGTTCAGTTGAAATCCTGCATGGGGTGAGCATCGACATCGTCGACGGCGAGTTCGTCACGCTGGTCGGTCCGTCGGGCTGCGGCAAGTCCACCCTGCTCAGGATGATCGCCGGGCTGGAAAGCATCACCGGCGGCCAGATCTCGATCGGCGACCGCGTCGTCAACAATGTTGCGCCCAAGGAGCGCGACATTGCGATGGTCTTCCAGAACTACGCGCTCTATCCGCACATGACGGTGGCCGAGAACATGGCCTTCTCGCTGAAGCTGAAGAACGCGCCGAAGGCCGAGGCGGACCAGCGGGTCCAGCGCGCCGCCGAGATCCTCGGCCTCGTGCCCCTTCTGTCGCGCTATCCGCGCCAGCTTTCCGGCGGCCAGCGCCAGCGCGTCGCCATGGGCCGCGCCATCGTGCGCGACCCGCAGGTCTTCCTGTTCGACGAGCCCCTCTCCAACCTCGACGCCAAGCTGCGCGTCGCCATGCGCGCCGAGATCAAGGAGCTGCATCAGCGTCTCAAGACCACCACCGTCTACGTCACCCACGACCAGATCGAGGCGATGACCATGGCCGACAAGATCGTCGTCATGCATGACGGCATCGTCGAGCAGATCGGCAAGCCGCTCGATCTTTACGACCGCCCCGACAATCTTTTCGTCGCGAGCTTCATCGGCTCGCCCGCCATGAACTTCCTGCGCGGCGAGATCGGCGGCGACGCCGCCGCCCATTCGTTCACGGGAAAGGGTGGCGTCTCGCTGCCGCTCAACGGCGCTGCTGGCGCTGCCACGGGTGCCCCGGTCGTGCTTGGCATCCGCCCCGAACACCTGAAGCTCTCGGAGTCCGGCTTCCCCGTAGAGATCGTGGTCGTCGAACCGACCGGCTCCGAGCTTCAGATCATCGGGCGCACGCCGGGCGGCGAGGAGATCGTGGCCAATTTCCGCGACCGCCACGCCTTCGAGCCCGGCCAGACCATCCGCCTCGCCGCGGACCCGCAGCTGATCCACCTCTTCAACACAGAAACCGGAAAGCGGATGTAGAAGGACGAGCTGCCGAACCGGACGTACAGACGCAAGAACTTTCATGGAAACCAGGAGGAAGTGACTATGAAATTCACCAGACGCGACGTGATCCGAACCACAGCCGGCCTTGCCGCGGGCGCGATCGGCAGCCAGCTGATCGGCACCCGCCCCGCCTTCGCCCAGAACGCGCTGACCTACACGCCCGAGCAGGGCGCGACGCTGCGCGTGCTGCGCTGGTCGCCATTCGTGCAGGGCGACGAGGACGCCTGGATCGCCAACACCAAGAAGTTCACCGACGCCACCGGCGTGCAGGTGCGTATCGACAAGGAAAGCTGGGAGGACATCCGGCCGAAGGCGGCGGTGGCTGCCAATGTCGGCTCCGGCCCCGACATCATGTGGGTCTGGTTCGACGACGCGCACCAGTATCCCGACAAGCTGCACGACGTCACCGAGCTCGCCGACTACCTCGGCAACAAGTATGGCGGCTGGTACGAGGGCGGCAAGGGCTACGCCACCAAGGACGGCAAGTTCATCGGCCTGCCGCTGGCGGCGATCGGCAACGCCATCGTCTACCGCGACTCCTGGGTCAAGGAAGCCGGCTTCTCCGAGTTCCCGAAGGACACCGAAAGCTTCCTCGAGCTCTGCAAGGCGCTGCAGAAGATCGGCCACCCCGCCGGCTTCACCCATGGCCACGGCGTCGGCGACGGCAACAACTATGCCCACTGGCTGCTCTGGAGCCACGGCGGCAAGATGGTCGACGAAGGCGGCAAGGTCGTCATCAACAGCCCCGAGACGGCGAAGTCCATCGAATATGCGATGGAGCTCTACAAGACCTTCATCCCGGGCACCGAGAGCTGGCTCGACGTCAACAACAACCGCGCTTTCCTGGCCGGCGAGCTCAGCGTCATCGCCAACGGCATCTCGGCCTACCGCACCGCGCAGATCAACAAGGACAACGATCCCAAGCTCGCCGAGATCGCCAAG
>DATDJN010000022.1:0-5302 GCA_036520515.1 Rhizobiaceae bacterium | reverse complement strand
GCTGGCGCGCTGGCAGGGCCGCGCGATGCCGAAGCTGGACAAGGTGCAGATCGTGGTGTTCGCCGGCTCGCACGGCGTGACCGCGCAGGGCGTGTCGGCCTTCCCGGCGGAGGTGACGCATCAGATGGTGGCGAATTTCGCCGCCGGCGGCGCCGCAATCAACCAGCTCGCCCGCGCCGCCGCCGCCGATTTGTCGGTCGTCCAGCTTGAGGTCGAGCGTCCGACCGGCGATTTCACACGGGAAGCCGCGATGGACGAGGCCGATTTCCTGAAGGCGGTGTCGACCGGCTACGACGCGGTGGCCGACGACGCCGATCTCGCCTGCTTCGGCGAAATGGGCATCGGCAACACGACGACGGCCGCCGCGATTGCCGCAGCGCTTTTCGGCGGCGAGCCGGCGAAATGGGTGGGACGCGGCACCGGCGTCGACGACGCCGGGTTGCAGCGCAAGGCGACGGCGATCGAAAAGGGGCTGGCGCAACACGAGGCGGCGCTCGGCGACCCGCTGAAGATCGCCGCGGCGCTCGGCGGACGCGAGCTTGCCGCGATCATGGGCGCGACGCTCGCCGCCCGGCATAAAAGAATCCCCGTGCTGCTGGACGGCTTCGTCTGCACGGCGGCGGTCGCCCCGCTGCAGAAGCTGGAGCCGACAGGCCTGGCGCATGTGCTGGCCGGGCATGTCTCGGCCGAATCAGGTCATCGCGGCCTGCTCGCGGCACTCGGGCTGGCGCCGCTCTTCGACCTCGGCATGCGGCTGGGCGAGGGTTCGGGCGCGGCGGTCGCCATCAACATCTTGCGCGCCGCCCTCGCCTGCCACGCCGGCATGGCGAGCTTCGCCGAGGCCGGCGTTTCCGAGGGGTAGCCCATTGGGGGCTTGACTATCGCAGCATTCAACCTTGGGGTAAGCAGGACTGGGGTGCGCCGGACGAGACCGACATTGCAAAGAACCGAGCAGAACGGCAGGGTAAGTCACCGATGTGTTTTTTTCATCGGCGGCTATGAGCCGAAGGCGCCGAACGCTTTTTTCGAACGTCTCGCGCGCGAAAAGCGCCATTTCGAAGCGACTTGGGACGTCGAGACGTCGATAACGGATATTTCCTTGCCCTCGACCGACGTCGGCCGGGCGACTTTCGTCACGGTCTCCGAGGCGGACAGTTGGCGGGTGACGACGGAGTTCTATTTCCTCGGGCTTGATTCGATCGTCATGTCCGACGCCGCCCGCCCCCTTCCGGTGCGCGTTTCCAGGTATCTCGTCGCCTTCTTCGACTATTGGCTGACCGGCACCGCCTTTTCCATCTTCGCGAAGAGCTGGCGCTTCGGCCTGTATTTCCTCTATCCGTTCGTCGTCATCGTCCTCTTCTTCCTGCTGGCCCTTCTGGCATCGTCCGCCGCGCTTGCGTTTGCCGGCATGAATCTGCCCGGCGCGTCGGCCCTGATCGCATTTCTGGCCGTCTTTCCGCTTCTCGCCACGCTCGGCAGACGCTGGTCGGTCACGCATCTGATCGATTTGTGGTCGTTCTCGCAGGAGTATGTGCGCGGCAGGCGGCCCGGGGCGGAGGCGCTATTGGAGCGGCATGCCGCGATTGCAGCCGAAGCGACGGCTGCCAGCCAGTTCGACGAGATCCTCTTCGTCGGCCACAGTACCGGCGGCGGACTGATCCTCGACATGGCGTCAAGGACCCTCGACGCTGCGCCCGATCTGGCGCGGCGGGCGCCGGAGGTCAGTCTGCTGACGCTCGGCTCGACAGCCCTGAAATTCGGCTTGCATCCCGCCGGCGCGGCCTACAGAAAGAGAGTGCAGAGCCTGGCCGACGAAGCGCAGCTCAAATGGTCCGAGTTCCAGTGCCTGACAGACGTGATCAATTTCTACAAGACGAACCCTTTGCGCGACATGGGATTGAAGGCCCGGGAACACTCGTCCGCCTTTCCGATCGTTCGCAAGATCCACCTTCGGGACATGCTGGGGAAAGCGGCGTACGCGCGCGTCAGGGGCAGGTTCTTCCGCGTCCATTACCAGTTCATTTCGGCGAACCGGCGCAAATACTACTACGATTTTTTCCGGATCTGCTTCGGGCCTGTCCCGACCTCCGCGATGCGCAACGACCCGCTCATCAGCGTTTTTCCTGACAGGGAAGCGGCACTATGACAGAAGGTGTGGCGGCAGCCATCTGGGTTCTCGGCCTGGTGGCCTGGTTTGCGATACGGTTTCCGTACCGGCGACGCGCGCGCAGGATTCGGATCGCTGCCGCCGAGCGCACGCTGTCGGAACGCCTCTTGCTGCCGGCGGCGACCATCGGCCTCTCCGTGATTCCGGCCATCTATGTCGCGACAGGCTTTCCCGGCTTTGCGGACTATCGGTTCCAGCCGTGGATGGGCTGGTGCGGGCTGGTCGTGGAAATCCTCTTCCTCGCCCTGTTCCACGTCAGCCACCGCTGGCTCGGCCGCAACTGGTCGGTGACGCTGGAAATCCGCGACGGCCACCGATTGGTCACCGACGGGCCCTACAGATTTGTCCGCCACCCGATGTATTCGTCGTTCTGGCTGTGGGCGATCGCGCAGGCCCTTCTGCTGCCCAACTGGGTAGCCGGCCTGGCGGGTCTCGTCGGGGTCGGCCTTCTCTATTTCGGGCGCGTCGGAGCCGAGGAGGCGCTGATGCAAAAATCGTTCGGCGACGAATACCGGGCCTACGCGGCGCGGACAGGCCGCGTTTTTCCGCGGATATTCTAGGCCTGGGGCGGCTGGCGCAAACATCCGATCTGACATATGTCTCCCGCTTGACGGTCTGACCTGGGGGGCAGCGGCATGATTTCGTCCGGCATCCGGCTGGGAACTATCCTTTTTCTTGCAATCATCTTGTGTCTTCCCGTCCGGGTCGAGGCCGCCAGGCCAACGGCTGAGGACGCGCCGATTGCCGCGGCGCGGGAATTTCAAGGCGATGTTTATATCCTGAGCGGCGGGTTCGGCGTCTTCTCCACCGGCCTGGGCAAGCTCAAGACGCAACTGCAGGAGAAGGGCGTCGTCGCCTCGCTCGTCAGCCATCAGGGCTGGCGCCGCATTTCGCGCAAGATCGTCGAGAACCGCCGTCAGTACGGCCGCAAGCCGGTCGTGATCATCGGCCACTCGCTGGGCGCCAACAACACGATCCTCATCGCCGATGCGCTGAACAAGAAGGGCATCCAGGTCGACCTGATCGTAAGCTACGCCGCGACCGCGCCGATGACGGTTCCGTCGAACGTCCGCAACGTCTTCAACTACTATTTCGCGTCGGGAGGATGGGGAGCCATTTTCAAGGGCGAAAGCGGTTTCGCCGGGCGCCTCAACAACGTGGATGTGTCCAACGCCGGGATCGGTCACTTCACAGTCGACGACAGTCCCGAACTCCGTGACGAAGTGGTCCGCAACGTTTTGCGTTACGTCCGGCAGGGCAAATCGGCTACGGTCGTAGATAATTAGCGGACGGCCCAGTCACCGCTTGCGGAGCGAGGCATGTACGACCTTGCAATCGTCGGAGCCGGCATCCTCGGGCTGGCGCATGCCCTGGCGGCCTCGCGCCTGGGCCTGAGGATCGTCGTCGTCGACCGCGACGCGCAGGCCAACGGCGCCTCGATCCGCAATTTCGGCTTCGTCACCGTGACCGGACAGGAGCGCGGCCAGCATTGGCGGCGCGCCATGCGCTCGCGCGACGTCTGGCAGGAGGTCGCCGGGCCGGCAGGCATCGACATCATCCACAGGGGCTCGATCGTCGTCGCGCACCGACCGGAGGCGTTGGCCGTGGTCGAGGCCTTTCTCGCCACCGAGATGGGCGAGCGCTGCGAATTGCTTGCGCCGGCCGAGCTCGGCAAGCGGCAGCCCGAACTCGCCGAAGGCGCGCTGGGAGCGCTGTGGAGCCCGCATGAGGTGCGCGTCGAATCGAAGGAGGCGATCCCGAAACTGGCCGCCTTCCTCGCCGAACACAAAGGCGTCGAATTCCGCCGCGAGACAGCGGTGGTTTCGGTCGAGCCGCCCGGGCTCGAAACCTCGCGTGGCCCGATCCGGGCGCGGGCGGTCATCGTGTGTCCCGGCGACGACACGGCGACGCTGTTTCCCGAGCGCATCGCCGCCTATGGCGTCGAGCGCTGCAAGCTGCACATGCTCAGGCTGGCGGCCCCCGGCTTCAAGCTGAGCTCGGCGGTCATGGGCGACCTCAGCCTCGCCCGCTACGCCGGTTTCGCCGATCTGCCGGAAGCGGCGCCGCTGAAAGCGCGCGTGGCGGCCGAACAACCCGCCATGATCGACAACGGCGTCCACCTGATCGTCGTGCAAAGCGCCGACGGCTCGCTGGTGGTGGGCGACTCGCACCATTACGCAAGGACACCAGATCCTTTCGCGACCGACGGCGTGGACGAGCTGATCCTCGACGAATACAGGAGGGTCTTCGCCGGCCAGAGGCCGGAAGTCGTCGCGCGCTGGACCGGCACCTATGCATCGGCCAACCGCACCATGTTCGCTGACACGCCGGCCGAGAATGTTCGCCTCGTCGTGATCACCGGCGGCACCGGCGCCAGCACCTCCTTCGCCATCGCCGAGGAGGTCGTCGCCGACCTCTTCAAGACGGATATTGACGAGATCAGGAGACGGCAATGACCTCCCAACCTGCTGGCATAGGCGCCGTTGTGTTCGACTGGGCGGGCACTATCGTCGATCACGGGTCGCTGGCGCCGATGGGCGTCTTCGTCGAGGCGTTCGCCGAGTTCGGGGTGGAGATCACGATCGACGAGGCGCGCGGACCGATGGGCATGGCCAAGCGCCCGCACATCGTGGCGTTGATGGGTGTGCCGAGGATCGCCGCGGCCTGGGCGGCAGCGCACGGGCATGCTCCGACCGAGCGCGACGTCGACGCCATCTACGACGTCTTCGTGCCGAAGAACCGCGCGGTGGCGGCGAAATTCTCCGACGTCATTCCGGGCGTCGCCGCGGTCGTCGAAAAGCTGCGCGCCTCCGGCATCGGGATCGGCTCGACGACCGGCTATACGCGCGACATCATGGCGGAGATCCTGCCGGTGGCGACGGCGCAAGGCTTTTCGCCCGACTGCCTCGTCTGCACCGGCGACACGCCGGACGGGCGCCCCTCCCCCTACATGCTCTGGCGCGCGCTGACCGAGCTCCAGGTGTATCCAGCATGGCGCTCGATCAAGGTGGACGACACCGAAGTCGGCATCGCCGAGGGCACGAACGGCGGCGCGTGGACGGTCGGCGTCGCCGTCACCGGCAATGTGTTCGGCCTGAACCTGAAGGACACCAGGGCGCTCTCTCCCGCCGACTT
>DATDJN010000021.1:0-7659 GCA_036520515.1 Rhizobiaceae bacterium | reverse complement strand
AGCGATGCTTGGCGCCCTGCTTGCCTGGGAAGGTGGAAGCGGCCGCGGCCATGTCGTACCGCTGAGAACGGTCGCCGAAGCCGTCAGCGACCGTTTCGAGTTCGACGCGGCGCTCTGCCAGCTGGACTTCAAGGACGAGCTGGCGGCCTTCTGCGAGCCCGTGCAGGGGCCATGGCTGCCCTATTCGGGCGAATACAGGGCATCGCAGGGCAATCCTCCCGCCGCGACGTGGGGGGAATTCCTGTCGGACGTCGGCTTTCGCCGCCCCGAAATCCTGCGCGAGAGCATCGGCTGGTGGCAAGGGGTGATGCGCGAATGCGACATCTCGCTCGTCATCGGCGACCAGGCGCCGTGCGCGCTGCTCGCCGCACGAGGGCTCGGCATCCCGAGTGTCGCCATCGGCGGCGGATACTGGCTGCCGCCGTCGAACATGGAGACGTTCCCGGTCCTTTTGCCGCGCTTCTCGAAGCTCCTCTACGACGAGGCTGAGACGGTCGAGATCATCAATTCGGTGCTTCCGGAATTCGGCGTCCCGAAGCTAGGGTGGCTCCCGGAACTCTATGCTGCCAGCGACCAGCTCGTGTTCTCGCTCGACATGCTTGACCCATACGCCGGATGGCGCACCCAGCCCTTGCTGCCGCCGATCATCGGCGGAACGCCGGAGCCGGCCGGCAACGGCGACGAGATCTTCGTTTACTTCTCCACCACCGAACGATCGGATCCGGGCCTGATGGAGGCGATCGGCAACCTTGGCGTTCCGGTTCGGGCCTTCATTCCCGGCATCGACGACGAACTGGCTGCCGGCCTCGCGCGGCGGGGCGTGCATGTGGAACGGTCGGCCGTTCCCGTCGACCTGATAGCCGAGCGCAGCCGGCTTTTGGTCAACGCCGCGCAGCACGGCACGCTCTGCCTGGGCATCGCGGCGGGACTGCCGCAGGTCGCCGTGCCGCAGCATCGTGAGCAGCTCTACAATGCCGAAGCGGCCGAGCGCCGCGGCGTGCTGGTGAACGCCGGCGAGGATGACAGAAGCGCCGAACGCTTCCGCGCCGTTGTGCTCGACGCGTACGAGGACAAGGCGATGGCGCGCCGCGCGCGCGACCTTGCCGACGAGCTCCGGCCGCATTTCCAGCAGAACCAGCGCAAGCTGATCCGGCGGCGGATCGCCGCCGTCATGGACGGGGTCTAGTTCCCTCCCCGAGCCTCGTCAGCCCGCATACTGCTCGTCCGTGACCTTCTCCAGCCACTCGACGTGTACGCCGTCCAGCGCCTCGTGGATGGCGAGATGCGTCATTGCCGTCTTTGGGCCGGCGCCGTGCCAGTGCTTTTCGCCCGGCGAGAAGAAGACGACGTCGCCCGCCCTGATCTCCCTAATCGGCTCGCCCCAGCTCTGGACAAGGCCGGCGCCGGCGGTGACGTGCAGCGTCTGGCCAAGCGGGTGGGTGTGCCACGCCGTGCGCGCGCCAGGCTCGAAGCTGACCGTTGCGGCGCGCACCCGCGCTGGCGCCTCAGCCTCGATGACCGGCTGCTGCAACACCCTGCCGGTGAAGTATTTTTCCGGCGGATAGACCGTCGCGATGCTGCCGACCGGGATGATTCTCATTGCTCGTCTCCTCCTCGGATTATGGCGGAATACTAACGTCTTATCGGTAGTTCTTCGATGAGGTAACAACCTTGATTGATCGCGAGTGGCCCTTGAGGCCGTCTGCGGCTGCAGGATATTCGACACCTGCAGCGCCACCGACGTCGGCATGGATCTGTTCGGCCGGCGTCGAAGGCAAATGCCGTTCCTTTCCAAATCGCGTCACGCCAGGCGGCTCCCGGCCGCGCGACGCGTCGCGCCCAGTTATCGGCTCGGCGATCCCGGCACAACGTGCGGCGGCGCCCCTGCCCTGCCTTCGCACACGTTTGAGCCTTGCCCTCGACCGCAACCCATGGAACGATAGGTCCAGGCAGGTGGCAAAGACCCCGCCCGCGACGGTCGAAGGCCGGCCGCCGCTTACTGGAAACGCCCGCGACGGCCGAAGGCCGGCCGCCGCTCCCTGGGAAACGCCAGAGTGGAGGCCAGCATCATGGGAAGTCGCGCCGGAGGAAGACGCACGGGACCGAAATGCATCGCCATCGTCGGTCCCTTCGCCAGCGGAAAAACCACCCTTCTTGAAGCAATCCTCGCCCGAACGGGCACCATACCCCGCCAGAATCCGGTTTCATCCGGCAACACCGTTTCCGATCACTCCCCCGAGGCAAGAGCACACGCCATGAGCGTCGAGGCGTCCGTCGCCACGATCGATTTCATGGGCGACAGCCTGACCTTCGTCGACTGCCCCGGCTCCGTCGAGTTCGCCTTCGAGGCCGATGCCGTCCTCGCCGCCTCCGACCTTGCCGTGGTGGTCGCCGAGGCCGACGAGAAGAAGATCCCCGCGCTGCAGCTCATCATGCGCAAGCTCGACGACCTCGGCGTGCCGCGGATCCTTTTCCTCAACAAGATCGACAAGACCGCCGCCGGCGTGCGCGACACGCTGAAGCTGCTGCAGCCTGCGAGTTCGACCCCGCTGCTGCTCAGGCAGATCCCGCTGCGCAAGGACGGCGCCGTCGTCGGCTCGATCGACCTCGCGCTGGAGCGCGCCTACATCTGGCGCGAATTTGCCGAGAGCGAAATCGCGGAAATCCCGGGCGACGAGAAGGCCCGCGAAATCGAGGCCCGCTTCTCGATGCTGGAGACGCTGGCCGACCACGACGATCTCCTGATGGAGCAACTCCTCGAAGAGAAGGAGCCGCCGCGCGACGAGGTGTTCGACGACCTGTCGGCCGATCTGCGCGACGGTCTGGTGACGCCGGTGCTGATCGGCACGGCCGAGAAGGGCAACGGCGTGCTGCGCCTGCTGAAGGCGATCCGCCACGACGCGCCCGACCTCGAGACGACGCGCAGGCGCCTCGGGGCTCCCGACGGCGATGCAACCGTCGTCCAGGTGATGAAGACGGTCCACACCGCGCATGGCGGCAAGCTGTCGGTCTCGCGCATCCTGTCGGGCCAGGTCGCCGACGGCGCCGAGCTTTGGCTGTCGCCGACCGAGACCGCGAAGGTGTCGGGCATCTATCGCATGCTCGGCAAGGATCAGGCGAAGCTCGCATCGGCCAGGGCCGGCGACACGGTGGCGCTCGGCAAGCTGGACGGCGTCAGGACCGGGCAGACGCTGACCTCGGCCAGGGGCGGCATCGCGCCGCTGGTGGAGCTCGACCCGCCGCAGCCCGTCTACGCCTTCTCGTTGCGCCCCAAGGAGCGCAAGGACGAGGTGAAGATGTCGGCGGCGATCCAGCGGCTGGCCGAGGAGGACCCGTCGCTGACGCTGCGCCACAACCAGGATTCGGGCGAGACCGTGCTGTCGGGCCACGGCGAGATGCATCTCAGGGTCACCGTCGAGCGGCTGGAAGGCAAGAACCAGATCCCGATCGACGTGCATGCGCCCGCCGTCCCCTACCGCGAGACGATCCGCAAGGGGGTGACGCAACGCGGCCGGCACAAGAAACAGTCGGGCGGCCACGGCCAGTTCGGCGACGTCGTGATCGACATCAAGCCGCTGCCGCGCGGTTCGGGCTTCAAGTTCACGGACACCATCACCGGCGGCGTGGTGCCGAAGCAATACATCCAGTCGGTCGAGACCGGCATCCGCGACTATCTGAAGTCGGGACCGCTCGGCTTCCCGGTGGTCGACCTCGCCGTCAACCTGTCGGACGGCTCCTACCATGCCGTCGATTCCTCCGACATGGCGTTCCAGATGGCGGCGCGCATCGGCATGAAGGAAGGCATGGCGCAGTGCTCGCCGGTGTTGCTGGAGCCGATCATGAAGGTCGAGATCGCGACGCCCTCCGAGATGACGCCCAAGATCACGGCGCTGGTGCCGCAGCGGCGCGGCCAGATCCTCGGCTTCGACGCCCGGCCGGGCTGGCCCGGCTGGGACGTCGTCGAGGCGACCATGCCGCAGTCGGAGATCGGCGACCTGATCATCGAGCTGCGCTCGGCGACATCAGGCGTCGCCAGCTACAAGGCGACCTTCGACCACATGGCCGAACTCACCGGACGCCTCGCCGACCAGGTGATGAGCGCAAGCGCGGGCGGGAAGGCGGCGTGAGGCAATCCGGCCGGGCGCGGTCTCTCTCGCGTGCCCGGCCGGATCAATTCGACGCCTGCGCCCGCTCCGCGTCGCAAGCCGCGCTCCGATAGCTGCCGCGATAGGCGGCCAGTTGTGCGGCCGTCATGCAGACCGGCAGCCCGGCCTTGCTCGCGCTCTCGGGCACCAGGGTTACGTCAGCGAAGTTCTGATAGGGATACATGCTCTCCGCCGTCCAGTTAGGGTTCAGCCTGAGCACCTTGGCGGCCGCTGCGGAGGCCTCATCCGTCTTCCCGAGCCAGGCGGCGCTCATCGCGACATAGGCCACTTGGTTCGGCGACTCGCCGATCTGTTTGGCGGTCCTGTACGCGTCCTCGAAGCGATGCGCTGCGAAGTAGGCGGTGGTCATCGGAAAGTTCCACCAGGAGGGATGGCGCGGATTGAGCGTCAGCGTGCGATCGATCAGCGCGATGGCGCGATCGGTCTGCCAGCCGCCCCACCCCCACGCCAACTGCATCAGGACATCGGCGTTGTTGGAGCCGAGCCGGAGCGCCAGTTCCCGGTAGCGCTCGGCCTGCTCCTCTTCGCCGCGACCGGAATCGGCCATGGCCATCATGAAGTTGGTAGAAGCGTCGTTCGGATCGAGCGCGAAGGCCCGCTCGGCATATTTCCGTTGGGCATCGACCATTGCCGGATAGTCGATCGGGGAGCCCAGGTCCATTTCCACGCAGTAGCTGACAGCCATGTCCCGGACCAGCGGCATGAAATCAGGGGCAAGCTTCAGTCCCTTGTCGAAAAACGCCCTTGCCTCGGCCTGGCTCTGCGGGGTCATCCTGTGCTTCGCCTCGATGCCGAGCAGCCAATAGTCGAAGGCGTCGAGGTCGGTTTCGCTCTTGCGCCGCGCCGATGACCGCCCGGCTTCCGCCAGCTGCCCCTGCCACCCCGTCAGGGTGACGGCGATCCGCTCCGTGATCTGATCCTGGATCGCGAAGAAATCGCCGGCGTCCCGGTCGTAGCGCTCCGACCAGACATGCGCGCCGGTTTCCGTATCGACGAGCTGCGCGGTCACCCGCGTGCGATAGCCGTCGACCTGCAGGCTGCCTTCGAGCACGTAGCCGGCGTTCAGCGCCTTGCCGATCTCGCGCACGTCGCGCGGCCTGTCCCTGTAGGCTTCGGTCGAGGTGCGCGCGATGACCGGGATGTCGCGAAAACGCGCCAGGTCGGTGATGATGTCCTCGGTCAGGCCGTCGGCGAGGCGCGCCCATTTCGCGTCGCCGCTGATGTTCTCGAAAGGCAATACGGCGAGCGCCGGGCGTTCGGCCTCGGGCCTTGTCGTCGGCCAGAGATAGAGACCGGCCAGCGCCGCCAGCACGGCTGCTACGGCGGCCGGCACTATCCAGCGGCGCCGGGAAGGCGCCAGTTCCTGCGCCGGCCGTTCAGGCTCCAGCACATAGCCCCGCTTGTGCACGGTCCTGATGATCTGATGGCGCTCGTCGCCGAGCGCCTTGCGGATTTCCTTGACGCATTGGACGAGGCTGTCGTCGGTGACCGCGATCGGCCCCCATACCGCCTGCACCAGATCGTCCTTGCCGACGAGTTGGCCGGGACGGGCGGCGAGCACCTTCAGCACCTCCGCCGCCTGCGGCCGGAGCGCAACCGTGTGCCCGGCTTCGTCAACGACGATCCCGCGCTGAAGATCGATCTCGCGACCATTCAGACGAAGCGACGTCAGTAGCGGGCTGTCCATCGGCGTTCTCCCCTGGGGGCAAGACCGCCAGGGTCTATTAGCCAAAGCTACTGCAAAGTCGGCCCCCACACCAGCATTTCGAGGGATATCGCCCTCCCATCGGCAAAATTTCGTGCGATTTCGTGTGTCGATCGGCTTGTTTTCATTACGGATTGTGTCGTCGACGGCACGCTCTTCTCCACGGAACGGAAACGGTTGGAGAGAGCCATGATCGAACTCATCATCGCAGCCTGCCTGGCGACGGGCGAGTGCAAGGAGAGCCGGCTGACCTACGACGCGGGCGACGTCTCGCTGATGACATGCATGGTCGCCGGCCAGGCCGAGGTCGCCCGCTGGCAGCAGCAGCATCCGAAATGGCAGATAAGACGCTGGCGCTGCGACGTCGCGCGGCCGGATGGTTGGGCCCTTTGAACCGCAGGTGGCCGGTGGCACCGTCCATCGGCCACACGATGTCGTGACGGGCGGAATGTTCGATTTCGCTGTAACCTCTGTCCTGTGCGGTGCGAATTTCGCCGCAGGCCGGTTATCCCGGCCTGCCGCAGAACCGCAGACCCAGCCTGCAGAGGAATTGCCATGCGTTTTTCCATCCGCCGCCGCCCGTCCTGGGCCATCCCCGAAAGCCGGGCGACGCCGGAAGGCATCTATCTCAACCGCCGCAGCATCCTGAAAAGCATGGGACTGGGTGCAGCGACGGCCTTTTCGCTTGGCGCCGGAGTTGCGGCAGGAACCGCCCAGGAGGCCGATCCGACGGCCGACCTCTATCCGGCGAAGAAGAACGAGGCCTACAAGCTCGACCGCCCGGTCACGCCCGAGGAAATCAACGCCCACTACAACAACTTCTACGAGTTCGGGACCAGCAAGGACATCGCGGCCAACGCGCAGAACCTCGTGATCCGCCCATGGGAGATCGCCGTCGACGGGCTGGTGGAAAAGCCTTTCAGCATCGCCTTCGACGATCTGGTGCGCAAGATCCCGCTTGAGACCCGCCTTTACCGCCACCGCTGCGTCGAAGCGTGGTCGATGACCGTGCCCTGGGCCGGATTCCCGCTGAAATCGCTGGTGGCCCTCGCCAAGCCGCAGGCCTCGGCCAAGTTCGTCCGCTTCGAGACCTTTCTCGATCCGGAGATGGCGGACGGCCAGAACAATTTCCTCTATCCGTGGCCCTATATCGAGGGTGTGACGCTGGAGGAGGCCGGCAACGACCTCGCCTTCATCGTCACCGGCGCCTACGACAAGCCGGTCGCCAAGCAGCACGGCGCGCCGCTCCGGCTGCACCTGCCGTGGAAATACGGGTTCAAGTCGATCAAATCGATCCGCAGGATCTCCTTCGTCGAGCAGCGTCCGGTCGGGCTCTGGGAGGCTCTGCAACCGTCCGAATACGGTTTCTGGGCGAACGTGAACCCGGATGTGCCGCATCCGCGCTGGAGCCAGGCGAAGGAGCGTGTGCTCGCCACGGGCGAACTGGTGCCCACCCTTCTCTTCAACGGCTATGCAGCGGAAGTGGCCGGGCTCTATGCCGGCATGGACCCGGCGACCCTCTACATGTGAAGCCCGCCCAAGATTTAGGCAATCACGTCAAGCGAACGAAACGCGGTCAAGAACGGCTGCAGACAGAAAAAGGGCAGAAAAAAAGCCGGATCACGAAGATCCGGCCAAGTTAGGTTGGAGTGCCAGTAAAGGCAAAACCTCCAGAGGGGAACACTCAAGGGCGCTAATGGGAGGAGAACGCGCCCCGGAGATGATGGTTATATGTGCTCTCCCTGCTCACGAAACAAGCACCTATGGTGCAAAGCACCCATGCAAAAA
>DATDJN010000020.1:0-11612 GCA_036520515.1 Rhizobiaceae bacterium | reverse complement strand
GGTGGGCCTGGGCGTCGCTGCCGGCTCGTTCTCCATCGTGCTTGCCGCCTTCGCCCGCCATACGCCGCCCGAAAAGCGCTCCATCGTCTTCGGCATCGGCACGGCCGCCGGTTCGGCCGGCATGTTCCTCTTCGCACCGATCAGCCAGGGATTCATCGACGCCTTTGGATGGTCTGACAGCCTGCTGATCATGGCGGTGATGATGCTCGCCATCCCCGTTCTCGCCGCCCCGTTGCGGGGCTCGTCCCACAATGCGTCTGCCGCGAGCCAGGCTGCGCGGCAGACGGTCGGCGCCGCGCTCAGCGAAGCCTTCGCGCATCGCAGCTACATGCTGCTCGTCTCGGGCTTCTTCGTCTGCGGCTTCCAGGTCGCCTTCATCACCGCGCATTTCCCGGCCTATATCGGCGATCTCGGCATCGACGCCCGCTATGCGGTGATCGCGCTGGCGCTGATCGGCTTCTTCAACATCATCGGCTCGCTCGGCGCCGGTGTCATCGGCCAGTATTATTCCAAGCCGAAGTTCCTGGCCTGGATCTATATCGGCCGCTCGATCGCCGTGGCCGTCTTCCTGCTGTTGCCGCAGACGCCGACCAGCGTCATCGTCTTCGCCATCGTGATCGGCCTTCTCTGGCTGTCCACCGTGCCGCCCACCAACGGCCTCGTCGCCATCATGTTCGGCACGCGCCATCTCGGCATGCTGGGCGGCGTCGTCTTCCTGTCGCACCAGATCGGCTCGTTCCTCGGCGTCTGGCTGGGCGGCTACCTCTACGACCGTTTCGGCAGCTACGACCCGGTCTGGTGGCTGGGTGTGGCGCTCGGCATCTTCGCCGCGATCGTGCACTGGCCGATCCAGGAGAAGCCTGTCGAGCGGCTGAGCCTCGCGCCGGCGGAGTAACCTCTGCTACGAGGGCTGGGCCGCGGCCCGCCTCGCCGCCCTGGTCAGCAGCTTCTGGTAGAACAGGCCGATGCCGATCAGCACCGCGCCGAGCCCGATGAAGGACAGCGCCCGCAGCACGCCCTCCAGCTCCGACATGTCGAAGATGAAGACCTTCGCCACGGCGAGCGCGATCAGCACGGCCGAGGCGATGCGCAGTATCTGCGATCCGAGCCAGACGCCTGCGGCCAGCAGCGCCACGCCCATCGCCAGCCACGTCGCGGAATAGCTGTAGTTCTCCAGTTGGCCCATGCCGGCCCACCAGCCGATGTGCTCGCCCTGGAAGAACCTACGGACCGACAGGGTTTCATAGGCGAATAAGAGAACGGCGGCGAGCAGGCCGAGCATCGCCGAATACCACCTTGGCCGCTTGCCGCGCGTATAAAGCGCCAACGCGCCGGCGGCGACGGCCGGCAGCAGGTAAGCCAGGAAAAGGAGGTTGAAGACGGGAATCCTGCCGGTCGACTCGTCGGTAAAGAGCGGATTGAGCAGCACGAAATGCTGCGCCAACACCAAGGCCACGGACACGACGCCGGCGGCCAGCGAGCCGATGCGCAGGACCGAGCTTGGCGAGCGCATGTCGAGCGCAACGAAGATGGCGCCAGCGCCGAGCGCGATCAGCGTGTAGATCGCCTGTTCGGCCAGCGTCGGCGTGTTGGTGTCGATGACGCCGCCATTCATCGCGTGACGAACCAGCATGGCCAGCGTCAGCAGCGCAAACAGCGCCGCCGCGGCCTCCATGACGAGGCGCGGCCGGCCTGCGGTGGTGCGCGCGAGCTGCCAGGCGGCGAAGCCGAAGGCAAGCGCCGGCAAGCCGTAGCCCGGCAGCAGCGCGTTGAAGACAGGCGGGCGGCCCAGGGCGAGGCCGCCGACGATGGTCGGTTCGAAGGCGATCCGGCCAAGCACGACCAGCACCGCGCCGACCGACAGCCAGCCGAGCACCGGATAGAGCCGCCAGCGCGTCGCCAGCGCCGGAACGATGGCCAGAGTGCCGGCCAGCATCGTCGTCCACAGCGGGCCGAAGGACATGTGCAGCATCAGCATCGCGGCGACGCCGGCGCCGGCAAGCGCGAAGGAAACAGCGAGCCCGCCCGCGAGCGGCGGCGTTTCGCGGCGTGCCAGTGCCTCGCCGCCGACCGCGAAAATGGCCGTGAGGAGGAGCGCCGCGGTCGCATAGCCGAGATCGCGGTCGAGATTGCCGAAAGTCACCCACAGCGAGGCGAGAACGACCAGCGGCACCAGCGTGCCCCAGCCCGCCCATGCGGCCGCCCGCGCCGGCGCTATCGCGGCGCTGCGCCACGCGCTCCAGTAGCCGTCGACGAGGAAGACGATCGCCAGCACGATGCCTGCCGGCATCAGCGCGGCGACGAAGGGCGAGGCGGCAAAACCGTCGACCGTCAACTCGCCGCCGGAGAACTGGAACACGAAGGAACCGGTCAGCGCCGCCTGCACAAGGACGAGCACGGTAGCGATGCCGGCTGCATGGAGCAGCGGCAGCGCGGTGGGCCTGTAGAAGGCGACGAGCAGCATGGCGAAGATCAGCAGCGCGCCATAGGACACGCCGCCGGCCGCCTGGTACGCGGGAATGGCCAGCAGCAGCGCCGCCGTCAGCGCCAGGAAGAAAGCCGCCGCGATGGTCGGCCAGTCGGCTGTGCTGGTGCCGCCTTCGCGCGGCTTCAGCCACAGGAAGGCAAGCGCGCCGAGCGTCACCAGGCTGATGAACATCAGCACCATGAAATCCGGGATCGCGGCCTCGCCGAGGTAGAAAAGCATCCACAGGCCCATGCCGGCGAAGCCCCCGGCGGCGAGGAACTTCCAGTGCCGCAGGCGCGCGATCGCGGTGTTGGCGACCAGCACGATCGCCAGATAGCCGAACAGCGCCCAGGCATTCGGCGATTGCGACGAAACCAGCGCCGGCGTCATCATCGAGCCGAGCAGGCCGAGGCCGCCCAGCGCCTGCCCGTGCACAAGTGCTGCCGCAATCGAGCCGACGCCGATCACGCCGAGCAGCAGGAAGGCGAAGGTCGGGCCGATGAAGCCGTAGATGCCATGCGCGGCGTAGATCGTGCCGAACAGGGTGAAGGCGCCGGCCGCCGTCAGGATGCCCGGCACATAGGCGCCGGCCGCGCCCTCGACCGGCATCTTGAAGCCGGTGCGGCGGATGTATTCGCCGCCGCCGACCAGCACCAGGCCGAGCAGGAAGGCCATGGTCAGGCGAACGCCCGGTCCGAAGATGCCCGCCTCGATCGAGTAGCGGATGAGGAAGAGGCCGCCCAGCGCCAGCGCCAGGCCGCCGACCCACACCGCCCAGCGCGTGCCGAGCGCGGTCTCGAGGTCGGGCGTCCCAGGCGCGGCTGGCGGCGTCCCGGTCGGCGGCGAAGGCAGCGTCTCGTCCTTCGCGGTCTCCTGCGCGGACAGGGCGGCCGCGATCGCCCAAGGGCCAGGCTCGGTCGCCTCCGGCGCGACCGTCTCGGTGGCGGGCGTCGACGCGCCCAGCACCGGCACTTCTGCAGCAGGCGCCTCTGCCTGCGTATGGGACACCGGATCGGCCGGCGTGCCCCCGGCAGCCGCAGCCTTGGCCACCTCGCCCGCCGCCGGCGGGTTCGCCAGCACGAGGCTTCTGAGCGCACCGACCTCCCGCTCCAGGCGTTTGATGCGGCTGTTCTGGCGCGCCGCGACGATCAGGGCGACGATGGCGATGATGCCGGCCAGGATCTCGAACATGCGCTCCCCCCAGAAAGACCCGCGGCAGAGGTCCGCGGCGATCGTGATGGCTTTATGTCATCGCGCCGTGCGCTTCGCGACCGGAAAGATCGAGCGGCGAGACCCGGCCGGACAGAGCTCGATTTCGCTCATGCGGCGCTTTCCCCGCTGCCCGCCGGCGGTCCCGCGCGATGCCGCCTCAGCGCACCGAGAAACGCCGCCCGCGCCTCCGGTTCGGAAAAGCCCCTGGGCTCGTAGACGTGGCGGGCGAAGAAGAAGCCGGTCAGCCGGAACGCCTCGTCGATCGCGCCGGCGTCGGCGCGCAGTTCCGTCTGCAGCAGGAAGGCCGGCAGCGCCAGCATCCTGTCGCGCCACGGCTCGCCGGCGCCGCGCGACACCGCCCTGCCCGACTTCGGCGACACATAGGCAAGATCGCTGCGCGCGCCGGTCGCGGCGCATTCGGAAAGGTCGAGGCCGAAGCCGAGTTCATCCAGCATCATGATCTCGAACCGCACCACCAGCTCGCCGGCGGCGGCGGGGTCGTCGAGGTGCTCGATCACCAGCCCCAGCGTCTCGTAGAGCCGCTCGTGCGGGTCGCGCTCCGGCAGCAACCTCAGATGCCCCGCAACCGTCTGCAAGCCGTAGATGGCGGCGGCGCTGTCGAACAGCCTGGCCGCATTGAGCTCCAGCGCCTCGACCTGGAAGGTGCCGAGATGCTCGTCGAGCCTGGCGCGCCAGATGACGTCGACCCGGTTGCCGGCCTGCAGCACCGGCTGCTGCTTGCGCGAGCGGCCGCCGCGCACCAGGCCGAGATGCCGCCCATGCGCGCGCGTCATGACCTCGAGGATGGCGCTGGTCTCGCCATGCTTGCGGGTGCCCAGAACGATTCCCTCGTCGCGCCATTCCATGCCTTCAGCCTTCCACCGCTTCGGCGGCGAAATCAAGGTTGCCGCCCTTGGCAGGAGCCCAATGCCTGACTAAAGTCAGACAAATATGGAGAAGCCTTTTATCGAACAGGTGCGCAGCTTCAACCGGGCGGTGACGATCCGCACCGGCGCGCTCGACGACAGCTATCTCGGCCGCGGCCGGCCACTCGGCCAGGCGAGGCTGCTCTTCGAGATCGGCCCGGACGGCAGCGACATCCGCTCGCTGCGCGAACGGCTCGGCCTGGATTCCGGCTATGCCAGCCGGCTTTTGAAATCGCTCGAAGCCGACGGGCTGGTCGCCGTCGAAAGCGACAGCGACGACCGCCGCCGGCGTCTGGTGACGCTCACCGCCAAGGGGCTCGCCGAACGTGCCGCCTACGACGCGCTCTCCGACAATCTCGCCAAAGACCTGCTCGATGCGCTGAGCGGCGCGCAACGCGACCGGCTGGTCGCCGCCATGGCCGAGGTCGAGCGGCTGATGAACGCTGCCTCCATCGTCATTGCGCCCGAGCCCGAGGGCGGCCGCGACGCGCGGCAATGCGTCGCCGCCTACTACGCGGAACTCGACCGGCGCTTCGACGGCGGCTTCGATCCGGGCAATGGCGGCTATGCCGGCAAGCCGTCCGACGCGTCGGGCGTCTTCCTGATCGCGCGGCTGCATGGCCGCGCCGTCGGCTGCGGCGCCCTGAAGCCGCTCGACGCTTCCACCGCCGAGATCAAGCGCATGTGGGTGGCGCCCGAGGCCCGCGGGCTCGGCGTCGCCCGCCGACTGCTCGACGCGCTGGAAGACCAGGCGCGGCAAGCGGGCATGCGCCGCATCCTGCTCGACACCAACCGCTCGCTCGCCGAGGCGCAGGCGATGTACCGCAAGGCCGGCTACCGCGAGCGCGGTCGCTACAACGACAATCCCTATGCCGATTTCTGGTTCGAGAAGGAACTCTGACGTCGGCGTCAGATCAGGAAAGCATCGGCTGTCAGGCCGCCTCGACCCTGTTCCGGCCCTCCGCCTTGGCGCGGTAGAGGGCATGGTCCGCCGCATCGACCAGGACCGCATAGTCCGGGTGCCCCTGGAAGGAGGCTACGCCGATCGACGCGGTGGCCTGCATCTCGCCGCCGTCGGGCAGCCGGAACTTTTGGACCATGATCGTTTCCCGGATGCGCTCGGCGGCCTCCTGCGCCTCGATGGCATCCGTCTCCACAAGGGCGACCAGGAATTCCTCGCCGCCGTAGCGAAAGACGAAGTCGCTCAGGCGGACGTTTTCGAGAATGAGTTCGGCGACCTGCCTGAGCACGAGATCGCCGACGGAGTGCCCCCACCGGTCATTGATCTGCTTGAAATGGTCGACATCGATCATCATCACCGAGAACGGCGTGCCGTTGGTGCGTGCAAGGGCGACCTCGCGGCCGAGGATCGAGGGAAGGAACCGGCGGTTCAGGGTCCGCGTGAGCGGATCGCGGCCCATTTCGAGCGCGGACGTGGCCTGGAACAGACCAGCCAGGAGAAACTTGATCTCGTCGATGGCCGCCTGGAGGCGCCCGAGCGGCTCGTTGAGCGTTGCGCCCTGCGATGTGCGGGCGGCCGCGATCTTGGGCAGCAGCACGGCGTCGATCTGGTGCATGGCAGCCTCGATGCTGGCCAGCGCAGGCTGCCCCTGGAACAGCATGGCCGCCCTGTGGCGCAGCCAGAGGCCGAAGGGCGACGCGTGGATGGTCGGCAGCGGGATGGTGGCGCCCTTGCCGAAAAGATCGAACAGGATCATCTGGCTCCACTCGAGCAGCGCGGCGCGTTGCGTTTCGCGCTCGAGGCTGATGTCCTGGCCCAGCGAGAACAGGCGATAGGCCTCGTCGACCTGGACGCTGTTCTTCGTCCCCGACACGTAGGCGGCGCTCATCAGGCGCATTGCCAGGTCGACCCTCTGGTCGAGGAGGATCATGGCGCACGCCACCTCGCGGCCGCTGAGCGGCAAGTCGGCAAGCTGCCGGCCGATATTGCTTTTCAGGACGGTGGCGCCCTCGAGAACGAGGTGGATGGGGATCTTGATCCGCGCATGAACGTGGCCGATCTGCATCTGCCTGTCGGCGAAAGCCTGCTCGTCCTGCTCCTCGAGCAGGTCGAGGATCCACCCGCGGAGCGACCCGCTCAGGCGATCCTGCACGACCGAGTGGCTGAGGAACTCGGACGCCTCCTCATGGGCGAGCAGCGTCTCGTAGAAAGCGGCGACCAGCGCGTCGATGCTTTGCGCGATGATGCCGACAAGAACCTGTCGCGCCTCCGCCCCCCCGGACTGCACGCGCGAGTCCTCCTCCCTACCGTTGATCTGCCGGGGTTCACTCATTCGCGATGTTCCTGAAATCAGCAGGCTGCGGGACCACGGCCCGCGCGCTTTGCAATGTGTTGTCGTTGCGTGACGACGTCGATCTAGCCGCAAATCGTCATGAAATACTTTCCGGAGCGGGCCGATCCGAACATTTGCGGGGGACAATCGTCGCTGACGCAGCGCAACCGGAGCGAGCATCATAACAGGTGGACCGCATCGCTGCGTTGCTTGCGTTCTGGAGTTGGTATTTACAAAGCTGTCGAACGGTTGGGGAGCCGCATATGACCGCACAGATCACCAGATACACAAGCCGTCCCGGCTGTTGCAAGGTTCGCCGTGCATGAGCGTGAACGGGTGCGGGCACGGAGCTTTCGAACTCCGCAACAGGCGCGTCTACGTCGCTGGCCATCACGGCATGGTCGGGTCGGCGATCGTGCGGCGACTGGCGCGCGAGGATTGCGAGGTTCTGACGGTTTCCCGGGAGGAACTTGACCTGCGCGACCAGTCGGCCGTCAGGCGCTGGATGGCGGATCACCGGCCCGATGCGGTGGTGCTCGCCGCCGCGCTGGTCGGGGGCATCGTCGCCAACCGCGACTTTCCGGCCGACTTCATCGGCGACAACCTGGCAATCCAGAGCAATGTCATCGAGGCCGCTTTTCGCTTCGAGACGCGCAAGCTGCTGTTCCTCGGCTCGTCCTGCATCTACCCGAAGGTCGCGCCGCAGCCGATCCCCGAGGAGGCGCTGCTGACCGGGCCGCTGGAGACGACCAACCAAGCCTACGCCGTGGCCAAGATCGCCGGCCTGACGCTCTGCCGGTCCTACCGCCGCCAGCACGGCGCCGACTTCATCAGCGCAATGCCGACAAATCTCTATGGGCCGGGCGACAATTTCGACCTCGACACGAGCCACGTCGTGCCGGCGCTGCTGCGCAAGGCGCATGAAGCAAAATGTCGAGGCGAGACCACCCTGCCCGTTTGGGGTTCGGGCAAGCCGCTGCGGGAATTCCTGCATGTTGACGATGCCGCCGACGCGCTGGTGATGTTGCTCAAGGACTATTCCGACGATAGCCACATCAATGTCGGCTGCGGCGAAGACATCAGCATCCTGGACCTTGCCCGCACCATCGCGTCGGTCGTCGGCCTCGAGGCGACGATCGAGACCGATCCGTCAAAGCCCGACGGCACGCCGCGCAAGCTGCTCGACGTGTCGAGGCTGTTCGCCATGGGCTGGCGTCCGTCCATCGATCTGGAGAGCGGTCTCACACAGACCTATGAATGGTTCCGTCGCCTTGACGCCGACGACGGGCTGCGGGTTCGCAGTCGCCTGACCGCTCAGTAGAGACGGCCCGTGCGGCGCAGCCGCCGCACGCGGGTTCTGATGAAAGACGCCGCGCCGAAGGGCAAGGACGGTTTTCCCTTCGGACGGGGACCACGCTCCTCCATCCTGGTCGCCACGATGTCGACGAGCCGCCGCAACCAGTGCGTTTCGGACTCCGCCAGCCGCGCGACAAGCCGCTCCGGCAAGGGCTTGCGACGCCAGGCGAAATAGGCCTGATACTCTTCCGGCGTCTCGATCAGGTGCCTGAGATAGTCGGCGAGACCCCTTGCGCCACCATATGCACTGGCATCGATGTAGGAATGTTCGGGCACGAACTCCGCCGCATTGGGCGCGCCGAAATAGACCGGCACGCTGCCGGCTCGCATCGGGTCGAACATCTTCTCGGTCACGTAGTCCGGGACGATCGAGTTCTCCAGACCAAGGCAGAAGGGGTAGGCGCCAATCACGGCGAGCTTGGTCGCCACGCCTCGGTCCGGACCTTCGACGCGCCGATTGTTCATGAAGCGCCCGTAGGAATCGGTCGCCATGTGGCGCGCCAGTTCCTGGACGAATTGCTCACGACCGCTGGCATTGATGCTCGACGACTGGAACAGCACGAGAGGCGCTTCCGATGTCTTCGGCGGCACGACGGCATTCATCGTCTCCAGCCACCAGCTATGGCTCGGCAGGTACGGAACCCACACGTCGGCGGCGGTTTCATAGGTCATCGTCAGGTCGAAGTGCTTCATGAAGGCGGGATCGGCGATGGCCGGGTGGTTTTCCCAGCTTTCAAACGACCACACGACCCATTGCTGACCCGGATATTTGCGCGCGTCGCCCATCTCCCTGAGATTGGGAATGTGGAACACGACGGCGTCAGCCTCGGCGATGCGCCGTCGGTCGGTCGTAAAGCGTCCACGCGCGCCGTGATCGGCGCCGTCGATCGTCACGGGGCTGCGAAAGAAGTTCGTGTAGAAGAGGATGAGCGGATCCGAAGCCAGCGGCCCGACAGCAGCGCCGACGGCTCCAGGAACGCCAGACATCAGTGCGGAAATTCCAGCCCCATCTCCCGGTAACGCTCGGGATCGTCGCCCCAGTTCTCGCGCACCTTCACGAACAGGAAAAGGTGCACCGGCTGTTCGAGGATGTCGCCGATCTCCTTGCGCGCCGCCTGGCCGATGGCGCGGATCGTCTCGCCCTTGTGTCCCAGCACGATCTTCTTCTGGCTGTCGCGCTCGACATAGATGACCTGCTCGATGCGCACCGAGCCGTCCGTCTTCTCCTCCCATCTCTCCGTCTCGACATGGGAGGAATAGGGCAGTTCCTGGTGGAGCCGGAGATAAAGCTTCTCGCGCGTGATCTCGGCGGCGAGCTGGCGCATCGGCAGGTCGGAGATCTGGTCCTCCGGATAGTACCACGGACCTTCCGGCAGCGTCTCGGCCAGGTAGTCCATCAGGTCCTTGCAGCCGGAGCCGGTCAGCGCCGAGACCATGAAGGTGCGCTGGAACTCGACCCGCTCGTTCGCCGCCTTGGAAAGCTCGAGCAGCGTCTCCGGCTTCACGCGGTCGACCTTGTTGAGGATCAGCACCTTCGGCTGCGGCGCGGTCTTCACCTTGTCGAGCAGGGCGTCGGCGTCGCCCTTGATGCCGCGCTCGGCGTCGATCAGCACCAGCACGACATCCGCATCCTTGGCGCCGCCCCAGGCGGTCGTCACCATCGCCGTGTCCAGCCGGCGCCGCGGCTTGAAGATGCCCGGCGTGTCGACGAAGACGATCTGCGCGTTCTCATGCGTGGCGATGCCGCGCACGACGGCGCGCGTCGTCTGCACCTTGTGGGTGACGATCGACACTTTCGCGCCGACCAGCTGGTTCACCAGCGTCGACTTGCCGGCATTCGGCGCGCCGATCAGCGCCACGAATCCGGAGTGCGTCTTGACGGTTTCTTCGGTCATCATATTGCGACTTTCTCAGCCGCCCACACGCCTTCGCGCACCAGGAAGGCGGCGGCTGCCGCCTCCTCGGCCGCCCGGCGCGAACTTCCCGTTCCGCGCGCCGGCTCGAAACCGCTCACCTTCAGCGCCACGGTGAACACCGGCTGGTGGTCCGGTCCTTCGCGCGCTTCGATCACGTAGACCGGCCGCGCATCGCTGGACTTGGCGATCCATTCCTGCAGCTCGCCCTTGGGGTTGGACAGCTTCTCGATCGCCTTGTGCGTCAGCGGCTCCCAGTAGCGATGCACCAACGCGCGAGCCGCGTCGATGCCGCCGTCCAGGTAGATCGCCGCGACGAGCGCCTCGACCGCGTCGGCGAGATAGTTGCCGCCGGCCTTGCGCCCCGACTTGAGCGCCGAGTCGGCGCGTATGTATTTGTCGAGCTCCATCTCGAGGCCGATGTCCGAGCAGGTGCGGGCCTCGACCAGCGCATTGAAGCGCGGCGCGATGTCTCCCTCCCGCGCTTCGGGAAACTGCTTCAGCAGCATGTCGGCGACGACGAGCCCAAGCACGCGGTCCCCGAGAAACTCGAGCCGCTCGTTGTTGCTCGCAGCCTTGACCGCGCTGGAATGCGTCAGCGCGGTCTCGAGCAGGCGCAGATCCCTGAACGCATAGCCGGTCCTGGCCGCGATCTCGGCAGCCAGGGCCTCGCCGGTAAGCCGTTTCAGGGGCATGACAACTTATCGTCCATTCTCAGTCGACCCAGTTGAACAGTCTGGACGGACGCATCAGCGACGGCCACTTCCAGATCTCCAGGGGGCTTGCGCCTCCAGCGATCGAGAAGAAGATGATGTTGGCGCGGCCGACCAGGTTCTCCTCCGGCACGAAGCCGACGGAGAAACGGCTGTCGGTCGAATTGTCGCGGTTGTCGCCCATCATGAAATAGTGGCCGGGCGGCACGACGAATTCCCTGGTGTCGTCTCCCAACCCGTTCTGGGTCAGGTCGAGCGTGTCGTAGGAAACGCCGTTCGGCAGCGTCTCGCGATAGACGTCCACGGGGCGGTCGACCTCGGTGATGTCAGGATTGTCGATCTCGCCGACCTTTACCCGCGGCACCGCCTCGCCATTGATGTAGAGAACGCCGCCGCGCATCTGGATGCGGTCGCCCGGCAGGCCGATCACGCGCTTGATATAGTCGAGCGAGGGATTCGGCGGGAACTTGAAGACGGCCACGTCGCCGCGCTCGGGCTGCGCATCCCAGATGCGGCCGGAGAAAAGGTTGGGACCGAAGGGCAGCGAATAGCGCGAATAGCCGTAGGCCCACTTGGTCACGAACAGATAGTCGCCTTCGAGCAGCGTCGGCCGCATCGACCCGGACGGAATCGAAAAAGGCTGGAAGAAAAGCGTGCGGATGACCAGCGCCAGCAGCAAAGCCTGGACGATGACGCTGACGGTCTCGCCGAGCCCGCCGGATTTCTTCTCG
>DATDJN010000019.1:0-2761 GCA_036520515.1 Rhizobiaceae bacterium | reverse complement strand
TCGGCGCCCAGGGCATTTCGACCGGGGACATGGTGGAGGCGGGACTGCTGATCGGCGGCGACGACATTCCCGTGCCTTACGACCGCTTCCGCGACCGCGTGATGTTTCCGATCACGGATGCGCGGGGCCGCGTCATCGCCTTCGGCGGCCGCGCGCTGGAAAAGGACGTTCCGGCGAAATATTTGAACTCGCCGGAGACGCCGCTGTTTCACAAGGGCGACAATCTCTACAACCTCGCCCCCGCGCGGCAGGCGACGCATAACGGCGCGCCGCTGATCGTGGTCGAGGGCTATGTCGACGTCATCGCCATGGTCACCGCGGGTTTTGGCGGGGCGGTCGCGCCGCTCGGCACGGCGCTCACCGAAAACCAGCTCGCGCTGCTGTGGCGGATGGCCGACGAGCCGATCCTGTGTTTCGACGGCGACCGTGCCGGGCAGAAGGCGGCCTATCGCGCCGCCGATCTCGCGCTGCCGGCGCTGCTGCCGGGGAAAAGCCTGCGCTTTGCATTGCTGCCCGAAGGGCAGGACCCCGACGACCTCGCCCGCTCCGGCGGCCGCGGCGCGATCGAGGAAGTGATCTCGGCCGCGCGGCCGCTCGCCGACATGCTGTGGTCGCGCGAGATCGAGGGCGGCAGTTTTGTCACGCCCGAACGGCGCGCGGCGCTGGAGGCGCGCATCGGCGAACTCTCCAACGGCATCCGCGACGAGGTGGTGCGGCGCTATTATCGCCAGGACCTGGCCGAGCGCCTGCAGCGTACCTTCGCGCCCCAGGGCGGGGGCGGTTACGGCCGGGGCAATTTCCGCACCCAGCGGGGCGAATCACCCCGCGCGTTTGCCCCGCGCGGATCGGGCCCGGCCGGCCGATTCGTCCCTCGCGGCGGCCGCGGACCGGGAGCGGGCGGCATCGCCGCGATCGCCTCCGGCCCCTACCAGGCGGCGAGCCCCCAGCTTGCGACCAGCCCGATCATGCGGGGACAGCGCAGCGCGATGTCGCGCCGCGAGGCGCTGATTTTGCAGTCCCTGATTAACCATCCCTGGCTGCTGCACGATCACCTGGAGGAGGTGGCGATGCTGGAACTGGCGCACCCCGAGGCCACCAAGCTCCGCGCCGCCATCATTACCGCCTTCGCCAACGACCATCACCATTCCCCCGACGTCGAGGAGCAGGCCGAGAAAATGCGCGCCGATCTCGAGGCCCGCGGATTAACCGATATTCTTCAAAGGGTTGAGCGGGCGATCACGACCTCGGCGGTGTGGGGCACCAAGCCCGGCGCGGCGCGCGAGGACGTTTTGGCGACCTGGCAGCAACTCGTTGTCTTGCATCAGAAAACGCACGCCTTACTTAGGGAGAAGAAGGATGCCGAGCTGGCGCTGGGCGAGGAGCCCATCGAGGCCAACATGGCATGGCTGAAGGACGTCAGCGCCCGTCTGGAGTCGCTCGACGGCACGGAGGCCCTGATCGAGGGTTTTGGCGAGCTTTCGGGCCGGTTCCGGAAGAGCGTGTGAGATAAAAAATGCTGCGGACGGCGGCGGCCGTGCCCGCAAAAAGACTCGCCAAATCCTTGGTTTGGCGGCAAAAACAGGGTTAAGCGAAGCTTAATAGTCCAAGGGTTACGTTAACGGCGCCGAAGGGCTATTGGCATGACACCGGCGATGACGGGTTAGTGGGGTGGCGACAGTCAGCGCCGCCCTTTGCGCGTCGTACACATGCGAATACTCAAGGGGGCACGAGCGCGATCCGGAAAAGTGGCTGTCCGGTTTTCCGGTAAGGATCGCGCGCAACGCTACAAGGATCTGGCGGGTTGGCTTTTCGAACAGAAGACAACCTGCCGTCGACTTCAGTAATTCAGAGGCGGATGGCGCTTTGCGCCTTCTCGCACGAGCGCGTTTCGGGAGCTTGATGAATGGCCACCAAGGCAAAGACGCTGCAGGTTAAGGACAAGGAAAAGGACGACAAGGCAGCGGATACGCCTGAGAAGGATTCGGCCGACGCGCCGTCGCCGTTGCTCGACCTCTCGGATGCAGCCGTCAAGAAGATGATCAAGCAGGCCAAGAAGCGCGGCTTCGTGACCTTCGATCAGCTCAACGAAGTGCTGCCCTCCGACACCACCTCGCCCGAGCAGATCGAGGACATCATGTCGATGCTGTCCGACATGGGCATCAACGTGTCGGAAGCCGAAGAGGCCGACAGCGACGAGGAAAAGGAAGACGACGCCGACGACACCGACAACGAGCTTGTCGAGGTCACGCAGAAGGCCGTCACCGAAGTCAAGAAGTCCGAGCCCGGCGAGCGCACCGACGATCCCGTCCGCATGTATCTGCGCGAGATGGGCACGGTGGAATTGCTGTCGCGCGAGGGCGAAATCGCCATCGCCAAGCGCATCGAGGCCGGCCGCGAGGCGATGATCGCGGGGCTGTGCGAAAGCCCGCTGACCTTCCAGGCCATCATCATCTGGCGCGATGAACTCAACGAAGGAAAGATCTTCCTCCGCGACATCATCGATCTCGAAGCCACCTATGCCGGCCCCGACGCCAAGAACAACATGAACCCGGCGATGATCGCCGGTCCCGCCGCCGATGCCAATGGGGCGCCTGCGCACGTTGCGCCGCCCGCCGCGCCCCCGGCGCCGACGCCATTTCGCGCCGCGCCCGCGGCTGCACCCGGTGGCGACACCGTGGAAAAGGACCCGGCCGAGTCCGCCGCCGACGGCGACATGGACGACGACGAGTTCGAAAACCAGATGTCGCTCGCCGCCATCGAG
>DATDJN010000018.1:0-10989 GCA_036520515.1 Rhizobiaceae bacterium | reverse complement strand
GAGCGTGTCGGTAAAGACCGGATCGGCGGAATCCTTGTCACGCCACATGCCTTGCGCCTTGGAGTAGGCCTCGACCAGCGCAATGCGGTTTTCTGCCCGACCCGACATGGTCAGGTAGCGTATCGTTTCCGAATCGACCGGGAAGAAGCCGCAGGTCGCGCCGTATTCCGGCGCCATGTTGCCGATCGTTGCGCGGTCGGCGAGCGTCAAGTTGGAGAGGCCGGGGCCGAAGAACTCGACAAACTTGCCGACGACACCCTTCTTGCGCAGCATCTGCGTGACGGTCAGCACGAGGTCGGTGGCGGTGACGCCTTCCTTCAGCTTGCCGGTGAGGCGGAAGCCGATGACCTCGGGGAGCAGCATGGAGACCGGCTGGCCGAGCATGGCGGCCTCGGCCTCGATGCCGCCGACGCCCCAGCCGAGCACGCCAAGCCCGTTGACCATGGTGGTGTGCGAATCGGTGCCCACGCAGGTGTCCGGATAGGCGATCACGTCGCCGTCCTCGCCCGTCGTCGTCCAGACCGTCTGGGCGAGATATTCGAGATTGACCTGGTGGCAGATGCCGGTGCCGGGCGGCACGACACGGAAATTGCGGAACGCCTGCTGGCCCCATTTCAGGAAGTTGTAGCGCTCCTGGTTGCGCTGGTATTCGAGCTCGACGTTGCGGGCGAAGGCCACGGGGGAGCCGAACTCGTCGACGATGACGGAGTGGTCGATGACGAGGTCGACCGGCACGAGCGGGTTGATCTTCTCGGGGTCGCCACCGAGCGCGGCCATGGCGTCGCGCATCGCGGCGAGGTCGACCACGGCGGGAACGCCGGTGAAATCCTGCATCAGCACGCGGGCGGGGCGGTAGGCGATCTCGACGCCTGCCTTGCCCTTGTCGGTCAGCCAGTCGGCCACGGCCTGGATCGCTTCCTTGGTGACGGAGCGGCCGTCTTCGTTGCGCAGGAGGTTCTCGAGCAGAACCTTCATCGAATAGGGGAGCTGGCTGATGCCGGTCAGCCCGTTCTTCTCGGCTTCGATGAGATTGTAATAGATGTATTCCGCGCTCCCCACCTTGAGGGTGCGGCGGCAATTGAAACTGTCGAGTGATTTGGACACGTGCGATCCCATCCTGGTCTGTTCGGCCTGAAGGGAACGGACTCCGATGGCATGCTCATCACGCGCATAGGTGCGGGTACGGCCATTTCCGCTGTCCGCTCCTTGCGTCGCCGCCGAGGGAACGGCGCAACGCTGGTCCGGCGCTATAAGGTTGCCTCCCCTGACCGCTGGGGTTGGTGACACGCATATAGAGAAGTTCCTGGAATAGTTCTAGACACAGAATGGCCATTTTTGCTGCGCCGCGCGGGCCGCGGCATTCGACTGAAAGACGGGGACCACGATGCGGCTGATCGCCGAGAAACTCAGCGGCGAGCGCGGCGGTCAGCCGGTCTTTGCGGATGTCGATTTCTCGCTCGGCGCTGGCGACGCGATCGCCGTCACCGGGCCGAACGGCGCCGGCAAGTCGACGCTGCTCAGGGTCGTCGCCGGGTTGCTGCCGGCCGCTGGCGGCAAGGTGCGGCTGGAGGGCGGCGGGGATGCGTTTCCGACGATCGCCTCGGCTGCGCATTACCTCGGTCACCTCAACGCGATGAAGCCGACGCTGACGGTGGCCGAGAACCTCGACTTCTGGCGCGATTTTTCGGGTGACGCGGACATCGCCGTGGGCGAGGCGCTGGAGACGGTCGGGCTCGGCGCCATCGGCCATCTGCCCTTCGGCTATCTCTCGAGCGGCCAGAAGCGGCGCACCGCGATCGCGCGGCTCCTGGTCAGCCGCCGCCCGCTCTGGCTGCTCGACGAGCCGACCGCCGCGCTCGACGCTGAATCGGCGCGGCAATTCTCCGCGCTGATGGAGAACCATCGCGCGGGAGGCGGCATGATCCTGGCCGCGACGCACCTGCCGCTGGGGATAAACGGCGCGGAGGAATTGAGGATGGGGGAGGCAGCCTGATGCGCGCGCTCTTCCTCCGCGAGCTTCGCCTCGCCACCCGCGCCGGCGGCGGGGCGCTGACCGGCGTGCTGTTCTTCCTCGCGGTCGTGGCGACCATGCCCTTCGCGCTCGGACCCGACCTCAATCTGCTCGCCCGCATCGGCCCGGCTGTGCTGTGGATCGGCGCGCTGCTCGCCTCGCTGCTCGGTCTCGACCGGCTGTTCCAGGCCGACCGCGAGGATGGCTCGCTCGACGTGCTGGTGCTGACGGCCGACCGGCACATGCTGGGGCTGACGGTGCTGATAAAATGCCTGGCGCACTGGACGGCCAGCGTGCTGCCGCTGGTGATCGCCGCGCCGGTGCTGGGCCTGGTGCTCAACATGGAGGCGGTCGCGATCGGCGCCACCACGCTGACGCTGCTTGTCGGCACGCCGGCCATCGCCTTCGTGGGCGCCGTGGGTGCTGCGGTCGCCGTCGGCCTGCCGCGCGGCGGCGTGCTGGTCTCGGTGCTTGTGCTGCCGCTCGCCATTCCGGTGCTGATCTTCGGCGTGTCGGCAAGCTATGCGGCGGTCAACGAGCCGGACCCGTTCCTGCCGCCCTTTCTTATTCTCGCCGCACTGACCATGTTCCTCGCGGTGATCGGCCCGGCGGCGGCCGCACTGGCGCTGCGCTATTCGGCGGACTGAGGCCATGCGGCGTCGAGCGCGATTGCGGCCCGGGCACGCGGCCTATATCTAGCGGCCAGAGGAAGATGATGACCGCGCACGCTCTCTATGTGACTGCCGCCTACGGCGTTTCGGCGCTTGCCATCGCCGCGCTGGTCGCCTGGGTGCTGCTCGACAGCCGGGCGCGCCGCCGCGAACTCGCCGAGCTGGAAGCCAGCGGCCAGCGGCGGCGTTCCGATCGCAAGGACAGCGCCTGATGGCCACGGAAGCCGCATCGCCGAAGCCGCGGCGTCTGGTCGTGCTGTTGCCGCTGCTTTTGTTCCTGGGTCTGGCGGCGCTCTTCCTGATCCAGTTGCTCTCGGGCCGCGACGTCGCCGAGATCCCGTCGGCGCTGATCGGGCAGCCGGCGCCAGAGACCAACCTGCCGCCGCTCGATGGCGTCGCGCTGCCGGGGCTCGACAGCAAGGATTTCGCCGGCAAGGTGACTTTGGTGATTGTCTGGGCGTCGTGGTGCGGGCCCTGCCGCGACGAGCATCCCATGCTGCTCGCGCTCTCGCAGGACAAGCGTTTCGGCATTGCCGGGCTGAACTACAAGGACGCCCCTGAAAATGCGCGGCGCTTCCTCGGCAGCCTCGGCAACCCCTATTCGGCGATCGGCGTCGACGGCGCGGGCCGCACGGCGATCGACTGGGGCGTCTATGGCGTGCCGGAGACCTTCCTGGTCGGCAAGGACGGCAAGATCGCCTTCAAGCATGTCGGGCCGCTGAGCGAGCAGGCGATCATGAGCGCGCTCCTGCCCGCAATAGAAAAGGCGCTGGCCGCCGATTAGCGGCCAACGCCTTTGCATTTACGAGAGACTGCCTTTCAGGCGACTGTCGGCTCAGCCGTAGATTTTCTCGTAGGCGTGACGCAGCATCTCGCCGCGGTCGGCCCGGAGGTCGGCGAGGTCGCGCGAGGACAGGCTGGCGATCTCGTTGGCGAGGCGGTTGTACTGCCGGCGCTTGGCAATACGGTCCTGAGCATAGGTGATGAGATTCTGGATCATGGCGAGGCTCCTTCTTTGCCGCTCCCCTTTTTGGCGGCTGAGAACAGGTTCGTTCCTCCCTGACACCGCAAAAGATAGGCGTTCCGGAGTGCAGTGCAACATTGGATGTTGCATTGCAGCAATGCAGTTCGTGCATGACGGATTAACCGGGCGTTACCATTCCGGCAGGAGTGCCTGCCGGTCTGGGCCTACCACATGGTCGCCTTGTAGGCCTCGTCGAGCCGGCGGTCGGTTTCTGCCGCGGGCTGGTCGGCGGCAAGCTGGTCGCGCAGGATCTGGCCGAGCGTCGGCAGCGCGCCGCGGTCGGGCCAGCTTTCCGGTTTCCACAACTCGGAGCGCATGAAGGCCTTTGCGCAATGCATATAGGCCGCCTTCACCGTGATGATCACCACGCTGATCGGCGGCTTGCCCTCGACCGCGAGGCGCTCTCGCAGCGCGGCGTCGGTGGTGATGCGCGCCTCGCCGTTGACGCGCAGGGTCTCGTTCATGCCGGGGATGAGGAAGAGCAGGCCGACGGCCGGGTTGGCGACGATGTTCTCCAGCGTGTCCAGCCTGTTGTTCCCGGGCCGGTCCGGGATGGCGATGGTGTTGTCGTCGAGGATGGCGGCAAAGCCTGGCTTGTCGCCCTTCGGCGTCACGTCGGCGTTGCCCTTGCCGTCCTGGGAGCCGATCAGCACGAAGGGGCTTCTGGCGATGAAGGCCTTGCAGTGGCCGTCGAGCTTCTTCTGCTCCTTGCGGATCGAGCCGGCATCCGGCTCCGGTGTTTTGTAGATGGACCTCAGTTCGTCATGCGTGCCGATAAAGTCCATCGCCTCCCCCGGCTATTTCTTCTGGAACTTCTCGTCGAGCGAATGGCGCATGATGAGCGGCATCTGGCTGAAAGTGAAGACCAGCGTGATCGGCATGATGCCCCAGACCTTGAAGGCGACCCAGGCGTCGGTCGAGAACGAGCGCCAGACGATCTCGTTGACCACCGCCAGGAACAGGAAGAACAGGCCCCAGCGCAGCGTCAGCTTCCGCCAGCCTTCGGCATCGAGGCGGAAGGCCGACTCGAAGACGTAGCCAAGCAGCGACTTGCCGAAGAAAAGCCCGCCGAGCAGCACCGCGCCGAACAGCGTGTTGATGATGGTCGGCTTCATCTTGATGAAGACGTCGTCCTGCAGATAGAGCGTCAGCCCGCCGAAGACCAGGACGACGACGCCCGACACCAGCGGCATGATCGGGAGGCTGCGGGTCAGGGACCACGACACGGCGAGCGCGACCGCGGTGGCGATCATGAACAGCCCGGTGGCGATGAAGATCGGCCCGCCGAAGGCCGCCAGCGCCGGGAAGCGTTCCGCCAGCCACTCGCCGCGCGCATTGGCGAAGAAGAATACGAGCAGCGGCCCGAGCTCCAGCGTCAGCTTGAGCAGCGGGTTGATCTCCTTCTTCTTGGGGTCGCCGGGGTCGCGTTCGAAGATGGGTGTGTTCATGGTTTCCTTCTGCGCCTGTCCGAAAGTCTGAAACTTTTCGGGATCGTGCGTCCATCAGACTCCGGCGATCGCCTTCGCGAAATCGCCGGCGGAAAAGGGTTCGAGGTCGTCGACCTGCTCGCCGACCCCGATGAAATAGACCGGCAGCTTGTGCTTGGCCGCGATCGCCACAAGGATGCCGCCGCGCGCCGTGCCGTCAAGCTTGGTCATCACCAGTCCGCTGACGCCCGCCACGTTGCGGAAGATCTCGACCTGATTGAGCGCGTTCTGGCCGGTGGTGGCGTCGACCGTCTGCAGCACGGTGTGCGGCGCGTCGGGATCGTGCTTGCCGAGCACGCGCACGATCTTTTCCAGCTCCGCCATCAGCTCGACCTTGTTCTGCAACCGGCCGGCGGTGTCGATGATCAGCACGTCGGAGCCGGCTTCCTTCGCCTTCTCGTAGGCCTCGAAGGCAAGGCCGGCGGCGTCGGCGCCGAGCTTTGAGGAAACGACCGTCGAGCCGGTGCGCTCGCCCCATATCTTGAGCTGTTCGATCGCCGCCGCGCGGAACGTGTCGCCGGCCGCCAGCGTCACCTTCAGCCCGCCCGATGTCAGCTTCGCCGCCAGCTTGCCGATGGTGGTGGTCTTGCCGGTGCCGTTGACGCCGACGACCAGCACGACATGCGGCTTGATCGAAAGGTCCAGCTCCAGCGGCTTGGCCACCGGGGCCAGCACCTTTTCGATCTCCGATGCCATGATGGCGCGCACGTCGGCGTCAGACACGTCCCGGCCGTAGCGGCTGGCCGACAGCGCATCGGTGATGCGCAGCGCCGTCTCCATGCCGAGGTCGGCGCGGATCAGCACGTCCTCTAGGTCCTGCAGCGTTTCCTCGTCGAGCTTCTTCTTGGTGAAGACGCCGGCGATGTTGCCGGTCAGCTCGCGCGAGGAGCGCGCCAGGCCCTGGCTGAGGCGCTGGAACCAGGAGAGTTTTGGCGCTTCCGGAGAAGGGGCGGCGGCGGGGTCAGCGGCCTGGCCAACGGTTCTTCCGACGGTGACCTTGGCGGGCGCGGACCTCTCTTCCTCCTTGAGGGGGAGATGGCCCGAAGGGCCAGAGGGGGTCGTCTCGGCAGTGCTCGGCGATGCGTCCGACGAGACCGGAGCGTCCAGCACTTCACCGGCTACCCCACCCCGATCGGCTTCGCCCATCAACCCTCCCAGCAAGGTGGAAGGAATCTCCGACGGCACGGCCGGCGGAATCTCGGACGGCGCCGGCTCGGGCGTCTCGGCAGGCTCCGGTGTCTCGGGCTCAGCGGGAGAAGGCGGCACTTCCTGCGGCCGCTCAGGCCCGGGCGACGGCGGGATTTCCGGAGCGGGCGGAGACGGCGGAGCGTCCGGGCTGGGAGCCGGCGGCGTTTCAGGCGGGCTCGGCGGCGTTTCCGGCTGCGGAGCGGGCGGCGTCTCGGGCGGGGCTGGCGGCTCGACAGGCTTCGGCGTGTCGGGGGCGTCGCCGAAGGAGAAGACTTTTCGGAGGAAGCTCAGTGCCATCTGTGTCAGGCAGCCCGGTCGCGTCGCTCGGCCGACGGCATTGCAAGCAGCCGCTCGCCGTCATGGCCAGTGATGACAGCCTCGACGATCTCGCCGGGCTTTCCAGCCGCGAGCGACGTCAGCGTGAAGCCTTCGGTGCGGCCGAGCCCCTCGCGTTCTATCAGGATGGACTGCGCCGTACCGGCAAGCGACGCCAGATGCTTCGCGTAGGCTCCCTCGCCGACGGCGCGCAGACGCGCGGCGCGCTCCTTGACCAGTTCGCGCCGGACTTGCGGCATGCGCGCGGCCGGCGTTCCTTCGCGGGGCGAGAAGGGGAAGACGTGGAGATGCGTCAGCCCGCATTCCTCGACGATATCAAGCGAGTTCTGGAACATTGCCTCGGTTTCGGTCGGGAAGCCGGCGATGATGTCGGCCCCGAAGACGATCTCGGGACGCAGTGTCCGCACCTCGTCGCAGAACCGGATGGAATCGTCACGCAGATGCCGGCGCTTCATGCGCTTCAGGATCATGTCGTCGCCGGATTGCAGCGACAGATGCAGATGCGGCATCAGCCGCTTCTCCGTGGCGATCGCCTCCATCAGCTCGGCGTCGGCCTCGATGGAGTCGATGGAGGAGAGGCGGAGCCGCCTGATGTCGGGCGCCTGCCGCAGGATGGTCTTCACCAGCCTGCCGAGCTTCGGGCTGCCGGGCAGGTCGGCGCCGTAGCTGGTGAGGTCGACGCCCGACAGCACCACTTCGGCATAGCCGTTTCCGGCCAGACGCTTCACCTGCTCGACGACCGCGCCCATCGGCACGGAACGCGAGTTGCCGCGTCCGTAGGGAATGATGCAGAAGGTGCAGCGGTGGTCGCAGCCGTTCTGCACCTGCACGAAGGCGCGCGCCCGGCCCTCGATCGCGTCGACCATGTGGGACGCCGTCTCGCGCACGGAGAAGATGTCGTTGACGCGCGCCTTCTCGAAATCGTTGACGCCGAAATCCGGCAGGGCGCGGTAGTTGTGGGCCTTCAGCTTCTCCTCATTGCCGAGCACGAGGTCGACCTCGTCCATGGTCGCGAAGCCGGACGGGTCGGTCTGCGCGGCACAGCCGGTGACGATGATCCTGGCGTTCGGGTTCTCCCGGCGCGCCTTGCGGATCGACTGCTTGGCCTGGCGCACGGCCTCGGCCGTCACCGCGCAGGTGTTGAAGATCACCGCGCCGTCCTTCAGTTCACCAAGGCCGGCGGCGGTCGCCTCGCGGCGCATGACTTCCGACTCGTAGGTGTTTAGCCGGCAACCGAAGGTGACGATATCGACGCCCATCACGCCGCGCTTTCGGTGTCGCGCGCCCAGGCGCCGGTGGCGGGATCGAAGGTGCCGGAGAATTCCCATTCGGCCGGACCGGTCATGACGACGTGGTCGTTCTCGCGCCAGTCGATCAGGAGCGGCCCGCCCGGCACGGTGACGGTCACCGTGCGGCCGGTGCGCCCTGTGCGCGCGGCGCTGACCCCGACCGCGCACGCCGCCGAGCCGCAGGCGCGGGTGAGCCCGGCGCCGCGTTCCCAGGTGCGGATGGTGATCGCTTCCCGCGAGGTGACCTCGGCGATCGATATGTTGGCGCGCTCGGGGAAGATCGGATGGTTTTCCAGCATCGGGCCGAACCGCTCGAGCTCGTAGCTCCAGACGTCCTTGTCGACCCAGAAGATGGCGTGCGGGTTGCCCATGCTGGCGACCGAGGGCGAGTGCAGCACCGGCGCGTCTATCGGGCCGACCTGCAGCTCGATGGCGCGCGTGTCGCGAAACTCTTCCGCGAGAGGGATGTCCTGCCAGCCGAAGCGCGGCACGCCCATGTCGACGGAGATCTGCCCGTCCGCGTGCTCCTCGGCGGTGAGGATGCCGGCGATGGTCTCGAAGGTGAACAGCTTCTGCCCGCTCTCGGCGGCCAGCGCCTGCACGACGCAGCGCATGCCGTTGCCGCAGGCCTGCGCCATCGAGCCGTCCGAGTTGATGATCTCGATATAGTTGGCGGTGCCGGGCGTCCGAGGGTCGTGGATCGCCATGATCTGGTCGAACCTGGTCGCCGGATCGGCGTTGAGCGCGACCGCCGCGGCAGGCGTCACGCGGTCGGCGCGGCCGCGCATGTCGGCAACGACGATTTCGTTGCCGAGCCCGTTCATCTTGGCAAATGGAGCCGCGCTGGCCATCAAGCAAAGCTTCCCGCTGTCTTTCCGGCGCTATATGGCCGAATCAGGTCGCAATTACCAGTGCGGCAGGCTGCCCTCAGGTGAGCGCGAAGAGGCCGAGCGCCACCAGCAGGAAGAGAATGAGCACGATGCCGATGAGGATGCGCGCGCCGGTTGCGGCCGCGCCCGCCAGCGCCGGCATGCCGAGCAGGCTCGCGACGGCAGATGAGGATCCATTTGATCATGGGAATTGTCGCGGACGATTGACGTCGCCGGGAAACGCAGGCCGAGCCGCGGATGTTCCTTCTGGCGCAAGCGTTAGGCTGCTCTGGACACCAGCGTGCCGTGCCGGGCGGGCTTAAGGTCGGCGAAGAAGGGGACGCCCGATCATGGCCATGAAGCGCACCAGCACGCCGTGGATGAAAGCAGACGATTTCGGCCGCTCGCTGCCGCGGGGCATAGGCATCAATCTTCTGGTGCCGGAGATCGCACCCATGGAGGCTTTCTGCCGCGACGTGCTCGGCGCAACCGTCCTCTATGCCGACGAGGATTTTGCCGCCGTCACCCTGCTCGGCTCGGTCTTCATGCTGCACGCCGACCATTCCTATTCCGACAACCCGATGAGCGGGGTGGTCGCAGGCGTCGAGCAGCGTGGAACCGGCCTCGAAATCCGCATCTACGGGCTCGATCCGGACCTTGCGGAGGCGCGGGCGAGGCAGCACAGCCACCATGTGCTCGCCGGCGCGCTCGACAAGCCGCACGGGCTGCGAGAATGCCATATCGTCGGGCCGAACTCTTATGTCTTCGTTCCGAGTCTGGCGATCGGCTCGTGACGCCCGGTCGGACTGGCTGAATTATCGACATATTTTTTTGCGATAAAGCTCGCGCACACCCAATTTTAACCATATCAGGCTGAAATTTGGCCACCTTCGCCAGCTTGATGGATGGCGAAGGTTGTCCTGTGGCGCGTGCCCGCGCCCGATGGAGGGTGTAATGGTTGTTTCGAAGACTGGTCTCGTTGCGGTGTCGCTGGCAGCCATGCTTGCCGCCGGCTGCTCGAGCACCCGCTTCTCCTCGATGAACGAGCAGCCTGCACCCCTGCAGCCGGCCCCTTCCGGCAACGTTACCGCGTCGACGACGCTGCCGCCGCCCGCGGCGGCGGGCACCGCGCCTACCGATCCAGCCGGCTTCCCTGCTGCCCCCGACGCCTCCACCCAGATGGCCGCAGCGGACCCGGCAGCCACCGCGCCCGACCTCACGACAGGCAACGTCGTCGGCGCCTGGAACGCCAATGTCTCGGGCCAGAGCTGCCAGCTCATCACCTCGCTCACCAAGCTCGGCTCGAACAACCGCGCCGCGTCCCGGTCATGCGCCGCGCCGGTCAACGGGGTGAAGAGCTGGAACGTTTCCGGCAAGCAGCTGTCGCTCTATGACGAGAGCGGCTCGGTCCTCGCGCGCCTCTATTCGTCGGGGCCTGAAAAATTCGATGGACAGACCTCCACCGGAGTGCCTATCTCGCTCTCCAGGTAGACCGCGCGATCCTGACACCTCACCCGTGACCAATGCACCTGCGTGACGGCTTGCAGCCGCATTCGACCGTTGCGCAGCGTTATGCGCATCTCGTGGAAACCGGCGAGATCGCCGAGGATTCCGCGCAGCGTCCGGTCGTGGCGGCGCTCGACCGCCTGATCGACGAGATCGGCACGAAACGCCTTGCCCGCAAGTCGAGCGCGCTCGGCTGGTTCTTCGCCAAGAGCCGCGCCACGCCCGAACAGGTGACCGGCCTCTATGTCCATGGCGGGGTCGGCCGCGGCAAGACCATGCTGATGGACCTGTTCTTCGAGACGGTTCCAGTGAGGCGCAAGCGGCGCGTGCATTTCAACGCCTTCATGGCCGACGTGCACGATCGCATCCAGAAGCACCGGCTGGCGCGCAAGAACGGCGAGACGAGGGAGGACGATCCGATCCCTCCCGTCGCCAGGGCCCTTGCAGAAGAGGCCTGGGTGCTCTGCTTCGACGAATTCTCCGTTACGGACATCGCCGACGCGATGGTTCTGTCGCGGTTGTTCCAGGCCTTGTTCGCCAACGGCGTCGTGCTGGTCGCGACGTCGAACGTGGCACCCGACGATCTCTACCGCGACGGCCTGAACCGC
>DATDJN010000017.1:0-29937 GCA_036520515.1 Rhizobiaceae bacterium | reverse complement strand
TCCGTCCCGGTTACCGCGCGTGCGGTCAGGATTTCTGCGCCGGTGCGCACGGCCAGCGCTCGCGCCGCTTCCGAAATCGCCTCGCGCAGGTCGACGATCGCCACGATGCGGCAGCCCGCCTCGCGCAATTGGAGGGCCGCGCGGTATGCGCCGTCATTGTTGGTGAAGACGACCACCTTTCCGCCCGGCAATACGCCGTATTCGCCGGCGAAACGCTCGGCGGCGCTCGCCAGCATGACGCCGGGGCGATCGTTGCCGGGGAAGACGAGCGGGCGCTCGAACGCGCCTGTCGCCAGCACGACCTTTCCGGCGCGGATCGTCCAATGCCTTAGGCGGGGTTCGCCGGCGCGCGGCGCCGTCTTGTGGTCGGTGACGCGCTCCAGCGCGGCGACCGTGTTGCCGTCGTAATAGCCCCAGGCCGTCGTGCGCGGCAGCAAGGTCACATTGGGCAAGCTTGAGAGTTCGCGAACGACGCCCGCCGCCCAGTCGTTGGCCGGCTGTCCGTCGACGGTTTCCGCCGACCAGTTGGCGTAGCCGCCCAGCCGTGCGTTCTGCTCGGCCAGCAGCACCCGCGCGCCGCTTTCGGCGGCGGCCTTCGCGGCCGTCAGGCCGGCCGGACCCGAACCGACGACAAGCACGTCGCAGAAGGCGTTCATGCGCTCGTAGCGCGAGGGGTCGGCCGCCGCGCCGGCCTTGCCGAGACCGGCGGCACGGCGGATGAAATGCTCGCAGAACATCCAGAAGCGCGTGCCTTTCAGCGGCCCGATCACCGGCCCCATGAAGGTCTTGTAGTAGAAGCCTGCGCCGATCAGTCTGCCGCCGAGCTGGTTGACCGCGTGGACATCGAAGCCCAGCGAGGGAAAGCGGTTCTGGCTGACGACCTTCAGGCCGTCATGGATCTCCAGCATCGTCGCCTGGATGTTCGGCTCGCGCGCTTCGCCGCGCAGCACCGTCACCAGCGCGTTGGGCTCGTCGACGCCGGCGCCGAGCACGCCGCGCGGACGATGATACTTGAACGAGCGGCCGAGCAGCGCGACGCCATTGGCGAGCAGTGCGGAGGCCAGCGTGTCGCCCGGATGGCCGGTGAAATCCTGCCCGTCGAACGTGAAGCGGACGGAGCGCGAGCGGTCGATCAGTCCGCCCGATGTGGCGCGGCGCGGGCTCATGCCTGCGCCTCCGCCTTGCGCCGCTCATGCGGCTTGCCGTGGTCGCGCGCGAAGGCGACGCTGACGATCTTGTGGTTCAGCGTGTTGCGCACGATCCTGAGATGCGCGCGGCAGCCGCCCGAATGCTGCCAGATCTCGTCATGCTCGCCGGCCGTGTTGACCCGGTCGTAGACATAGGCGTTCCACGCCGCCTGGTCGGTCGAGGCCTGGTCGGGGCGCGTGCGGCCGCCTTCCTCGCGATAGGCGAATTCGGAGGAGTCGCGCGGGCCGCAATAGGGGCAGGTGATGATCATCCGTCTTGGTTCCCAAGCAATTCCCGGAAAAGTGCGTAGCGGTTTTCCGGCCGGAATTGCGTAACTGATCTAGTGCAGATTGGGCGTTGCGCCCTGGCCCTTGTCGTCGATGATGGCGCCGCGATGGAAGCGGTCCAGCGAAAAGGCGGCATTGAGCGGATGCGGTTCGTCCTTGGCGATGGTCCAGGCGAAGCACCAGCCGGACGCCGGCGTCGCCTTGAAGCCGCCGTAGCACCAGCCGCAGTTGAGATACATGCCGGGGAGGGGGCCTGTCGTGATGATCGGGGAGCCGTCCATCGACATGTCGCAGAGACCGCCCCACGAACGCAGCACGCGCACGCTGGCGAGGCCCGGAAACAGCGCCAGCATCTCCGAATGCACCTCTTCCACAAGCGGCAGGCTGCCGCGCTGGGCATAGCTGTTGTAGCCGTCGAGCGCGCCGCCATAGATCAGGCCGCCCTTGTCCGACTGCGCCGCATAAAAATGACCCATGCCGAAGGTCAGCACCGTGTCGAGGATGGGCTTCAGCGATTCCGACACGAAGGCCTGCAGGACCTGGCTCTCGATCGGCAGTTGCTCGATGCCGGCAAGCTTCATGACGCGGCCGGTGCTGCCGGCCGCGGCGACAGCCACCTTCTTCGCCCTGATTTCGCCGCGCGTCGTCTTCACGCCGACGATCCGGTTGCCATCGCGCAGGAAGCCGATCACCTCGCAATTCTCGATGACGTCGACGCCGCGCCGGTCCGCCCCGCGCGCATAGCCCCAGGCGACCGCGTCGTGGCGAGCGGTCCCGGCGCTCCACTGCATGACGCCGCCGACAACAGGGAAGCGGGCCGAGGCCGAGACGTCGAGCGCCGGCACCAGGCGCTTGATCTCAGCGACCGTCATCAATTCCGAATCGATGCCCGAATGCCTGAGCGCGTTGCCGCGCCGGACATATTCGTCGAGCTGTCCCGGCGTGTGGGCGAGGTTCAGGCAGCCGCGCTGCGAGAACATGACGTTGTAGTTGAGGTCGTGGGATAGGTTCTCCCACAGATCCATCGAATGCTCGTAGAAGCGGTGGTTCTCCGGCAGCAGGTAGTTCGAACGCACCGCCGTGGTGTTGCGGCCGACATTGCCGGAGCCGAGGTAGCCTTTCTCCAGCACCGCGACATTGGTGATGCCGTGCTCCTTGGCGAGGTAATAAGCGGTCGAGAGCCCGTGCCCGCCGCCGCCGATGATCACCACGTCATAAGCGGGCTTCGGATCGGGCTTGCGCCAGGCCGGCTTCCAGTCGCGGTTGCCATTGAAGGCGTTCTTGATGAGCGTGTAGGCCGAATATTCCCGC
This sequence comes from Rhizobiaceae bacterium, assembly GCA_036520515.1. Lineage (GTDB taxonomy): Bacteria > Pseudomonadota > Alphaproteobacteria > Rhizobiales > Rhizobiaceae > Mesorhizobium_K. The sequence continues at coordinate 27,151 of DATDJN010000017.1, read as the reverse complement.
ATGAAGCCGAGGTCCGTTACGCGAGGCATAGACTATAGGCCGGCACGTCGCGCCAAGGCCAGGATTGCGCCATGGCCTTTCGCATGGGTGACCCTTCCGGATCAAGGCGGCTTGCCGCCTTGGTGCCGGGTCTTTATCAAGGGCCGCGCAGGGGGCTGCCCGGATCTGTCCACCCGAGTCGCTGGGATACCATGCTGTTCGTCCGCTTCTGGCGCGTTTTACTGCTTTCCGTCCTCGCCATCGCGGTTATCGCGTCGGCTGCGGTTGCGCAGGGCGTCGGCAACGCCGGCAACGCCCTCGTCGAGGAGCAGCGCGGCCTCATTGACGGCTATGTCCGACAGGCCGATGAACTCGAAAAGCAGGTCGCAGCCCACGCCGAGGAGGATGCCCGGCTCGTCGAGATCAGGCTGCATCTCGAGGAGCTTGCGCGTGAGCTGCTTGCCGGAGCGGTGGCGTTCCGGCCGCGTCTGTCGGAGATCAACACCCGGCTGGAGCAGCTCGGTCCGGTGCCGCCCGAGGGCCAGCAGGAACTCGACATCGTTTCGGCCGAGCGGCAGCAACTGGCAGCCGAGAAGGCCGAGATCAACGCCGTGCTCGGCCTGGCCGAGTCCCTCTCCATCCGCGTCAATGGATTGATCGAGAAGATCGGCTCCCTGCGCAGCGAGCTGTTCCGCAACGTGCTGACCAAGCGTTATGCGCTCACGGATGCTTTCGGAAGCGAGTTGCTGCACGATGTGCACGAGGAATATTCGAGCCTCTACCGCGCCGTCTCGTCGTGGCTGAAATTCGTCTTCCAGTTCAAGTTCCAATCGATGCTGGGCGCAACCTTCTTTGCGCTGGTCGCAGCCGCGGTTCTGCTTCTCGGCGGACGACGGCTGTTCGGCCGCGTCATCGTCGCCGATCCCTCGATAGAGGAGCCGTCCTACCTCAGCCGATTGTCGGTGGCGTTCTGGTCGACCCTGCTGCCAACGCTGGCGCTTGGCGTCTTCCTCTTCGCGACCATCTTCTTCTTCAACTACTTCACCGTGTTGCGCGGCGACATCGGGACCTACCTCAATTCGCTGTTCGCGGTCATCGGGGTGGTGTTCTGCGTCAACCGGCTGGCCAACGCGGTGGTCGCGCCGACCCTGCCGAACTGGCGCCTTATCGCGATCGAATCGTCGACGGCGCGCCGGCTGGTGCTGCTGGTGACGGCGATGGCTGTAGTCATCGGCCTCAACAGCTTCCTCACCGTCGTCAACGATTCGATGGGCTCGCCGCTGTCGCTGACGATCGCCAGGAGCTTCCTCGCGGCCGTCATCGTCGGTGTGCTGCTCATCCTGATCGGGCTGCAGCGCGACGAGCATGGCGCCTGGCGCCCGTGGCGTCTCTGGCTGCGCCAGACGGCAATCGCGCTCGGCTGCTTCGTCATCCTTGCGGCGCTGCTCGGCTATATCGGCCTCGCCACCTTCATTTCCTGGCAGGTGGTCATCACCGGAACGATCCTGCTCACCGCCTATATCGGCTTCCTCTCGGCGCGCGCCATCAGCGCGGAGGGAGGCTTTGCCCAGACTTCGGTCGGGCGCTGGCTGGCTTCGAAGTCGAGCACGGACGCCACGACGCTCGACCAGCTCGGGCTGGTGGTCAGCCTCGCCATCGACCTGATGATCCTGCTCATCTTTCTGCCGCTCATTCTCTTGATGTGGGGCTTCCAGCCTGGCGACATCCAGGTCTGGGCCTACAGGCTGAGCCAGGGCTTCAGCATCGGTTCGTTCCGCTTCTCGCCGGGCGGCATCCTCACCGGCATCGTCGTCTTCGCCATCGGCTATTTCGTCACCCGGTGGTTCCAGGGCTGGCTCGACGGCTCGGTCATGGCACGCGGCCGCGTCGACGCCGGGGTGCGCAACTCGATCCGCACCGTTGTCGGCTATGCCGGCCTGGCGCTCGCCGGGCTGATCGCCATCTCGTCCGCCGGCATCGACCTGTCGAGCTTCGCGCTGGTTGCCGGCGGTCTCTCGCTCGGCATCGGCTTCGGCCTCCAGAACGTCGTCTCGAACTTCGTCTCGGGCCTCATCCTCCTCGCCGAGCGGCCGTTCAAGGCAGGCGACTGGATCGTCGCGGGCGACGTCTCCGGCACGGTCAAGAAGATCAGCGTACGCGCCACCGAGATCGAGACTTTCCAGCGCCAGAGCGTCATCCTGCCGAACTCGCAGCTCATCAACAGCGCGGTCGGCAACTGGACGCACCGCAACAAGCTCGGCCGCATCGATATCAAGGTCGGCGTCGCCTACGGCATGGACGTCAAGCGCGCGCACGCGATCATGCTCGACATCGCGAGAAGCCACCCGCTGGTGCTGAAGAACCCCGAACCCTTCGTGCTCTTTGCCAATTTCGGGCCGACGGCGCTGGAGTTCGAGATCAGGCTGTTCCTGGCCGATGTGCTCAACGGTTCGGGGGTGCAGAACGACATCCGCTTCGCCGTGCTTGACGCCTTCGACGCCGAAGGGATCGAGATCCCGTCGGCGGCGCGGGCCGAGGTGAAGAAGCCTGAAGAACGATGGCCGACCGACGACGAGAAGGACGAGGCGGCCCTTCTCGAGGAGAAAGCGCGGGTGGACGCTGCGCTGGCCGAGCAAAAGGCCCGGCGCCTGCGCGTCCGGCCACGCAAGCCGGATCCGGACTGATCCCGCTCGGGATATTCCGATTGTGGCATGAACGTGGCATTCAGTTGCCGTTCAGATTGGTTGTCCTATAAGGTCGTCGCAAAAGGGCGGAAGCTCGGCAACAGAGGCGGTGGGAACCACCGGAATCCGAATGTTCAAGACGTTTGTCGTCACCCTTGGCCTGCTTGCCGGAGGTGCGTCCGCGCAGGCCGCAAGCGCGGTCAATCTCGACAGCGAACCGCGTACGCTGGTCGTCACCGAGGGCGGCAGCAAGTCGGAACTCGCGATCGGCGCGGGCGAGACCGTCGATTTCTGCGCCACCGGTTGCTTCGTCACCTTGCCCAACGGCGACATCGAGGCGTTGAGCGGGAGCGAGACCGTGGAGATTTCCGGCGGAGTCGCCCGCATCAAGTAAGCCTCACGACTTCCAAGGCCGGGGGCCGGGCAGGTGCCCGGCCTTTCGTTTGCGGGCTTGCCGTCGCTTGCCGTCGCGCGGTCCTTCGGCGATGTCGCAAACAGGCTTCAACCTTCACGCCGCATCGCCCTATAGTCCGTCCGCAAAATCGTTTCGGAGTCGTGGGGCAATGGCAGAGTTTCCGTCGAAGGCGAAGGTCGTCATCATCGGCCTGGGCGGCATCGTGGGCGCATCGGTCGCCCACCACCTGATCGAGCGCGGCTGGGACGACATCGTCGGCATAGACAAGTCCGGCATCCCGACCGACATCGGCTCGACGGCGCATGCCTCCGATTTCTGCTACACGACAAGCCACGATTTCCTGTCCTGCTGGACGACGCTCTACTCGATCGACTTCTACGAGAAACTCGGGCACTACGAGCGCATCGGCGGCCTGGAGGTCGCGCGCGTCGGCGACGATGCGCGCATGGACGAGATCAAGCGCAAGATCGCCTCCGCCAAGGCATTCGGCACCCGCGCGCGCCTGATCGAACCTGCCGAGATCAAGCAGAAATTCCCGCTGGTCGAGGAGAGCGTGGTGCAGGGCGGCCTCTGGGATCCGGACGCCGGTCTCGTCATCCCGCGCTCGCAGACGGTTGCCGGCAAGCTGGTCGACCAGGCCGAGAAATCCGGCAAGCTGAAGGCCTTCGCCAACACGCCTGCCAGGTCGCTGCTCATCGAGAACGGCCGCATCAAGGGCGTCGTCACCGACCGCGGCACCGTCGAGGCCGACCATGTCGTCGTCTGCGCCGGCCTGTGGGGCCGGCTGATCGCCGAGATGGCGGGCGAGGACCTGCCGGTCATGCCGATCGACCATCCGCTCACCTTCTTCGGCCCCTATACGGAGTTCGCCGGAACCGGCAAGGAGATCGGCTATCCGCTGCTGCGCGACCAGGGCAACTCCGCCTATATGCGCGACACCGGCGATCCGACCACCTCCGAAGGCGGCATGATCGAGTGGGGCTACTACGAGGAGAAGAACCCGCGCCTCTGCCATCCGCGCGAGCTGCTCGAGAAGCACCAGGCGCGGCTGTCGCCTTCGCAGCGCGACCTCGACATGGAGCAGATCATCGAGCCCTTGGAGCGCGCCATCGAGCTGACACCGATCCTTGCCGAGCTCGGTTATGACGAGCGCCGTTCCTTCAACGGCCTGCTGCAGGTGACCGCCGACGGCGGCCCGTCGATCGGCGAGAGCCAGAAGGTGAGGGGGCTCTGGTATTCCGTCGCCATCTGGGTGAAGGACGGGCCAGCCTACGGCAAGCTGGTCGCCGACTGGATGACCGATGGCCGCACCGAATTCGACCACGCGAAGATCGACTATTCGCGCTTCTACCCGCACCAGATGACGGAGGACTTCATCGCCAGCCGCTGTGGCGAGGCGGCGCAGAAGGTCTATAACCCCGCCGTCCACCCGCGCGAGCCCTATGCGACGGGCCGCGGCGTCCGCCGCTCGCCCTTCTACGAACGCGAGAAGGAGCTTGGCGGCTACTTCATGGAGCTCGGCGGCTGGGAGCGCGCGCATGGCTACGCGGCCAACGAGCACCTGCTGGAGAAGTACGGCGACCGCGTGCCGGTGCGCGAGAACGAGTGGGACGCCAGGCACTTCTGGCGCGTGTCCAACGCCGAGCATCTCGCCATGAGCGAGGATTGCGGCATCGTCAACCTCAGCCACTTCTACATGTTCGACGTCGAGGGGCCGGATCATGTCGCGCTGATGGAGTGGCTGTGCGCGGCGCGCATCGGCGGCGACGCCAATATCGGCAAGGGCATCTACACGCATTTCCTCGACGACGAGGGCATGGTGCGCGCCGACCTCACCGTCATCCGCATGGCCGACCGGTGCCGCGTCATCGACGGCGCCGACGCCGGCCCGCGCGATTTCCGCTATGTGAAGCGCGTCGCGGAGGACAGAGGCTTCGATGTCACCGTCACCGACGTCACCGAGAAATACGTCACCATCGGCCTCTGGGGGCCGAATGCCCGCGCCACGCTGCAGAAGGTCGTCGAAGACCCGGCAGCGCTCTCGCCCGAGAACTTCCCCTTCGCCGCGATCAAGCCGATCAGGATCGGCGGCAAGGACGTCACCGCCTTCCGCATCTCCTATGTCGGCGAGCAGGGCTGGGAGTTGCACATGCGCTACGAGGACGGCCTCGCTGTCTGGGACGCGCTGCGCTTGACCGGCGTCATGGCATTCGGCGTCGAGACCTATGCCAACTCGCGCCGCATGGAGAAGAGCCTGCGCCTGCAGAACGCCGATCTCCTGACCGAGTACAATCTGCTCGAAGCCGACCTCCAGCGTCCAAAGGTCAAGGAAGCCGACTTCCGCGGCAAGGCGAAGCACCTGGAGCATCGCGCCAGAGCTCACCAGCCCGCAAAACTCTGCACGCTGACGCTGGAGCGCAACATCGATGCCAAGGGCGTCGCGCGCTATCCGGTCGGCATCAGCCCGATCCTCGATCCGGCCAGCGGCGAGACGCTGGTGGATTCGCTCGGCCGGCGCTCCTTCACCACCTCGATGGCCTACGGGCCGACCATCGGCAAGACCATCATGCTGGCCTACCTGCCGCACGAGAAGGCGGTGAAGGGCAACGCGTTCGAGATCGAATATTTCGGCGAGCGCTATCCGGTGAAGGTCGCGGGCGTCGGCTACGAGCCGCTCTACGATCCGGAGAACCTCAAGCCGAGGAGCTGACGTTTATTCGGGATCGCCGGCTGGCGGTCCCGAACGTCGCTGCATCAGCTGCCCGGCGCCTTGGCAACGGAAGCGAGCTGCTGGCCGATCTGCTTGACGCTTCTGACGCGATCGAGCTGGTCGTGCCAGAACGAACTGCCGCCTGCCGCGGCCAGGCCGCCAAGGACATAGCCGAGAAACGCGTAATCGCCGGCAGGCGAAACCTGCGTGCCGGTAATGTCGAGGACGTTGAGCCCGGACGCCCATGCAACGACGATTCCCAGGGCGGCCGAGATTATCCTCAGGGCAAACACCCTTTTCTCCTCGCTCTTCTGCATGGCGGCACGGATTGGCGCGGCAGCAGCCGCCAGCCACAGCTTTTCACGTTCGATGATCGCATTCTTTTCACCTGGGCTCACCGCATGGGCGAGTTCGGCGACGATCCTTTCGCATGTCTCTTTGGTTTCGATGATGCTGATCGAGCTGGTCTTCACGAACTGAGCCAGCCCGGCGAAGCGAGCGGCTTCCTTGCTTTCCGGCGGCACGAACTCCGCGACCTCGGCCAGCGCGGCATCCATCGTCATCTTGGATTTCAGGGCTTCGATGCCGGCCAAGGCAAGGATGCCACGGAAATTCTCAAGGATGGTTTCCACCGCCAGCGATAGCAGGAAAAATGCCGCCACTATGGTGCCGGCAGCGGCTACGAATTCGGATAATCCGGACATTTCAGGCATTTGCGACCCCCCGCTGCCTTTTCGTCGGCAAATCCGACGCGGTGCAATTATAGCGGGTATTTCAGAGTAGGTAATATATATTTACGAGCATATGCCTTCGAGGGCTCGGCGACCCGGGAAAGCGGCGAAGCCGATCGAGGCGATCGGACACGAGATCGTGAATGGATTTGCCGGCCCGATTGGCAGGCACGTCTTTTCCCAGGTCCGGTTTCGCGCAACCTTCCTCCCATGTCGGCTTTCTCGCGCATAAGGTGTGTCGCTGCGAGCGTCGCGCTGATGTTCGGCCTGGCCCCCCTCGGCGCGGACGCGGCCGAGCCCGTCGATGTCGAACTGGTGCTGGCCGCCGACATCTCCCTTTCGATGTCGCCCGGCGAACTTCAACTCCAGCGGCGCGGCTATGCGCTGGCCTTGACCGATCCGCAGGTGCTGAACGCCATCGCCGACGGGGCCCATGGCAGGATCGCCGTCACCTATTTCGAGTGGGCGGGACATCGGTCGCAGCACGTCATCGTTCCGTGGACCGTCATCGCCGGGAAGGCAGACGCCGAACGGGTAGCGAAGCAGCTTTCCGCGCCCACGCCTCGTCAATCGCGCCGCACGTCGATCTCCGGCGCCCTGGCATTCGCCGGCGACCTTCTGGCCGAAAGCAGTTTCCGCGGCATAAGACGAGTCATCGACATCTCCGGCGACGGGCCGAACAACGAGGGTCCCACGGTCGACGCCGTGCGGGATGGGCTCGTCACGCGCCGGATCGTCATCAACGGCTTGCCGATGATGACGAAAGGCTCCGACCTGATGCCTTACGATGTGGCCGAACTCGACAAATACTACAGCGAATGTGTCATCGGCGGGCCAGGCTCCTTTGTCATGCCGGTCGCCAGCTGGGCGCAGTTTCCGGAGGCTCTTCGCCGAAAACTTCTGCTCGAACTGGCGGGTCACGCGCTGCAGCCGCTGCCAGGGCGCAGGGAATCGAGCGAGCCGATACTGGTGGGTGCGCGAACCGATCCCGCCTATGACTGCGCGATCGGCGAAAGACTCTGGCAGCAGGATCGCGACCGCCAGCGGATATACGATCCCTAGCGCGAGCCATTGCCGGCCAGGCCGCCCTCATGGTCGCGAAATTGTGAAGGGATGGTCCGGCCTGCGCGTTTCCTTTCGTCCTTTTTCGCGTAACCTTGGCGCATGTCTCGGCCAATGGCAGGATGGCGTAGTGCAGTCAGCGGCGTCGCTGCCGCGCTGGCGGTCAGCCTCGCGCATCCGGCGTCCGCGGCCGAGCCGGTCGACGTAGAGCTCGTGCTCGCGGTCGACGTCTCGCTTTCCATGTCGCCTATGGAGCTCAACATCCAGCGGGACGGTTACGCCGCCGCGCTGACGCACGACCGCGTCCTGCAGGCGATCGCCGAGGGGGTACACGGCAAGATCGCGGTCACCTACTTCGAATGGGCCGGCGTCAGTTCCCACCGGGTCATCGTGCCGTGGACGGTCATCGCGAGCAAGGCCGATGCCGAACGCTTCGCGGCGAGACTGTCGGCGCAGCCGGCGAACAGCGCACGCCGTACCTCGATTGCCGCCGCGCTTGCCTTTGGCGCGGACCTCTTCGCCGAGAGCGAATTCAACGGCGCCAAGCGCGTGATCGACATTTCCGGAGACGGCGCCAACAACCAGGGCGAGCCTGTCGAGGCCGCACGCGACGCCGTGGTCAGGCAGGGCATCACCATCAATGGCCTGCCGCTGATGACCAGCGGCGGCTTTTCCAGCGCCTACGACGTCGCCAATCTCGACCGGTATTACACCGACTGCGTGATCGGCGGCCCCGGCGCCTTCATGATCCCGGTCAACGACTGGTCGCAGTTCCCGGAGGCGATCAGGCGCAAGCTCGTGCTGGAGCTCGCCGGGCCGCTGTCGCCTGCCTGGCAGTCGGAGCACCCGCAGGTCGTGAAGGTGCAGGCCGCCGCGCCAGCCGACTGCCTCGTCGGCGAGAAGATGTGGCGCGACCGCAGCTGGATGTGGGACCAGCGGTAGGCTTGGCCGCCTACGCCGCCAGCAATTGCTTCCGGTCCAGGCGCTCCTGCTGGGGCGAACGCGAATAGAGTTCGCGATAGCATTTCGAGAAATGCGACGCCGACACGAAGCCGCAGGCGACGGCCACCTCCACCACCGGCATGGACGACTGCACGAGCAGATGGCGCGCGCGGTCGAGCCGGATCTCCAGATAGTAGCGGGCCGGCGAACGGCCCATCTCGGTGCGGAACAGCCGCTCGATCTGGCGGCGCGACAGGCCGACATGGTCGGCCACCTCGATCAGCGACAGCGGCTCGGACAGGTTCGCCTCCATCAGTTCGATGATCGACAGCACCTTGGCGTTCTGTACGCCCAGGCGGGCGCGGAGCGGAAGGCGCTGGCGGTCCGTCGGGCTGCGCACACGGTCGGTCAGCACCTGCTCGCAGACGCGGTTGACCAGGCCCTCGTCGAAATCGTCGCCGATCAGCTTAAGCATCATGTCGAGCGCGGCGGTGCCGCCGGCGCAGGTGTAGACGTTCTGGTCGACCTCGAAGAGATCGGCAAAGACGTTGGCCTTGGGGAAGGCCTCGGAGAAGCCGGGCAGGTTCTCCCAATGGATGGCGCAGCGCTTGTTGGAGAGCAGGCCCGCCGCCGCCAGCACATGGGCGCCGGTGCACAGGCCGCCGACCGCGACGCCGCGGTTATATTCCTCGCGCAGCCAGGCAAAGACCGTGCGGTTGCTGTAGGTCTCGACGTTGAGGCCGCTGCAGACGATGACCATGTCCGGGCGGTCCGGCCCCGCCATCTTGCGGCGCTCTTCCTCGAGCGAGGTGTTCACCGCGCATTCGACGCTGTTCGACGCCTTGACCGGGCGTCCGTCTATGCTCGCCAGCCGCCACTGGTAAGCCTCGTAGCCGAGCATGCGGTTGGCCGAACGCAACGGGTCGAGCGCCGTCGCAAAGGCGATCATGGTGAAATCAGGAACGAGGAAGAAGACGAACGACCTCTTGGCTGGAAGCTTGGTTGCGTTCACCCTGGCCCACCCCTGCTCGTGACGCGATCAGAACGTCGCTATCAGCAAAGCGCCATCAAAAACCGTTTGATGTCAAGGGATCGAGGCGGGAAGCAATCGGCAAATTTGCGACATGGGTCGCAAATCGGCAAGTCGCCTGCCGGCCGCGCGGGCACAAAAAAACCGCCGCGGGGCGGTAAGGCCCGGCGGCGGTCGAGATGCAGGCGAGCGTCCTGGAGGAGTTGGCGCTCCAGCCTGCGCTAGCGAATGTCTTCAGACGAGAGCGCCGAGACGGGCTCCAGCCATCGCACCGGTCTGCCCCGGCATGGTGCGGCCGAGCCGCTGGCGCTCAAGGGCGGTGGTGAGGTTGATCTCGCGTTTCTTGCCGGCGAACAGGCGGGCCAGGAATTTCACGACACGTCTCCATGCATAAGGGTTACACGGGGTGCCTTCGCTTGGTCTGCTAAGGAGTGGGGCATCTCGTTGGATGGCGCGGATATAGGCGTGGCCGCGGGACTTAAAAGCCGCAAAAGCGAAGCGGCGGGGCGCAAAAACGACAACGCGGAGCTGGCGGGTGTTTTTCGGAGGCGGAATTTAACAGTATTTACAATTATTTAAGTAGGTTCTGGCCCGGCCATGCGCATTGTTCATATGCGTCATGCGACGCCTGCATGGCTCCGTCTGCGATCTACGCGTGCGCGGAAAAGAAAGGCCTGCCGGATGTCGGGCAACACGCGGCAGGCCGTTGGTCATTGCGTTTCACTTATTTCGTTCCTGCCCAGGAGCCGATGCCGCGACGGTAGCCGGTGTCATTGTCGAAGGCGTCGGGCCAGCCGATGTCCTTCTGCAACTCGACGGGCAGGGAGCTGATGGTCCGCTCGGTCTGGTGGCGGGCGCGAGCAGCGCTGAATTCCGCTGCGATGCGTCCGATGGATGACAGTATGGACATGACATTTTCCTCTCGTGTTGACCGGACCCTTCCCTGATCCAGGCGACCCTCAGTAAGGGCCGTGTGTTTCAACCACATTTCATATCAGCGGCTTCGTGTTTCGGCTGTGTTGCTGGCAGGACCAGTCAGGAGGGTCATCGCGAAACCGTTGATCCCGTTGACTATGGGGTGGAAGAGGTGTTCAATCAAACGAAATGGAATGATGCTTTAGATCAGGGAAATTGAAGGAACAACGGCATGAACGCCCCGCTCAATCATCCCCTTCCGTTGCTCGACCTGGACGTCCTGCGCACCTTCGTGGCGATTTCCGAAACCGGCAGCTTCACCACGGCGGCAACCGCGGTCTTCCGCACGCCGTCGGCCGTTTCCATGCAGATCAAGAAGCTCGAGGACATTCTCGGCCGCTCCGTCTTCTCGCGCGACGCGCGCTCGGTAACGCTGACGACAGACGGCGAGATGCTGCTCGGCTATGCCAGGCGCATGCTTGCCATCAACCGCGAGGCGGTGTCGAAGTTCATCATCCCGGACATTTCGGGCGTCGTGCGCATCGGCTCGCCCGACGACTATGGCGAACGCATCCTGCCGCATGTGCTGAAGCGTTTTGCGCAGTCGCATCCGTCGATCGCCGTCGACGTCGTCATCGACCAGAGCGTCAATCTGCGCCGGCGCATGGACGACCGCGAGCTCGACATCACGCTGGTCACAAAGTCGTCCAGGAACCCGATGTCCGGCGCGGAGACGCTGCTCACCGAGCCGATCGTCTGGGCCGGCGCCAAGGGCGGCTGCGCGCATCTCAAGGAGCCTCTGCCGGTGTCGATCTGGGAGGAGGGCTGCGCCTGGCGCGCCGGCGCTCTCGAGGCGCTGGGCCGCGAAGGCCGCGACTACCGCGTCGCCTATATGAGCGCCCATGCGACCGGCCAGCGCTCGGCGATCATGGCCGACCTCGCCGTCGCGCCGCTGCCGAAATCCTTCCTCGGCTGCGACATGGTCGAGCTGACCAGCAAGGACGGCCTGCCGGAGATGGGCACCTACAGCCTCGCCATGTTCGTCGCCACCGACGCCAGCGCGCCGGTCAAGGCGGCCGCCGACCATATCCGCGCGACCTTCGAGGTCTACGGCCAGACCGGTCGGTGGATCTGAGCCGGGACTAGTCCCGCGCGCGCCTTGCCGCCCGCTCCTCGCGCGAGCGGCGGCGTGGCGCGCCATCGCCGCCTTCGCTCTCCGCCAGCACTTTTCGTGGCGGCAGCTTCACCTGCTCCGCCAGCCTCGGGAACGGGTCGACCTTGTTGGGCAGCGCCATCGCGTCGATGAAGAGCTGCTGGAAGTGCGGCTCCAGCGCGGTCTCGATCTTCTCGATCCTGGTGACTTCGCGCTCGATCTCGCGGCGGTGGTCGCGGTTGAGCAGCGCCATCAGCGCGCCGGTGCCCGCCGCGTTGCCGACCGCCTTCACTTCGTCGAGGTCGCAGTCCGGAATCAGGCCGAGCACCATCGCGTATTTCGGGTCGATGAAGGAGCCGAAGGCGCCTGCGAAGCGGATCGTGTCGACGTTGTCGACGCCCTGCTTCTCCATCAGGAGCTTGACCCCGGCATAGAGCGCCGCCTTGGCGAGCTGGATCGCGCGGATGTCGTTCTGCGTCACCGTCAGCCTCGGCGCGCCGTCGCGCAGCAGATAGGAGAAGGTGCGGCCGTTCTGGATGATGCGCGGGCTTTTCGCGCCGAGCGTGCCGTCGACGACGCCGTCCTCCGAGATGATCCCGCTCAGGTACATCTCGGCCACCACCTCGATGATCGCCGAGCCGCATATGCCGGTGACGCCGGTCGCCTTGGCGGCCTCCTCGAAGCCTTCCTCGTCCGACCATTTGTCGACGCCGATGACGCGGTATTTCGGCTCCAGCGTCTCGGGGTCGATGCGCACGCGCTCGATGGCGCCGGGTGCGGCGCGCTGGCCGGAGGAGATTTCCGCGCCCTCGAAAGCCGGGCCGGTCGGAGAGGACGCCGCCACGACGCGACTGCGGTTGCCAAGCACGATCTCGGCATTGGTGCCGACATCGACGAGCAGCATCATGCGGTCCTGGCGATAGGGGCCTTCCGCGAGCGTGGCGCCCGCGGCGTCCGCGCCGACATGGCCCGCGATGCAGGGCAGCGTGTAGAGCCGCGCGCCGCGGCTGACATCGATGTCGATGTCGCTTGCCCAATATTGCAGCGCGCCCGAAACGGCGAGCGCGAAGGGCGCCTGCCCAAGCTCGGTCGGGTCGATGCCGAGGAACAGGTGGTGCATGATCGGATTGGCGACGAAGACGCAGTCGAAGATGTCGTGGCGGTCGATGCCGCCTTCCGCGCAGACCTTGCCGATCAGATCGTTGACCGCCTGGCGCACGGCCTTGGTCATCGCCTCGCGCCCGTCGGGGTTCATCATCACGTAGGATACGCGGCTCATCAGATCCTCGCCGAAGCGGATCTGCGGGTTCGACGTGCCGGAGGAGGCGACGACGCGCCCAGACAGCAGCGACACCAGGTGCATGGCGATCGTCGTCGAGCCGATGTCGCAGGCGATGCCGTAGGCCTCGTTCTTGAGGCCCGGATAAAGCGCGATGATGAAGGGCCTGGACGAATCCATGTCGCGGTGGATCGCGGCCGTCACCGCCCAATCGCCCTTGCGCAGGATCTGCTGGACCTCAGGGATCAGATGCGGCGCGATCAGCAGGTCTTTCCAGCCCCAGTCCTTTTCCAGGACCACCTTCAGCCGGTCGAGATCGCCCAGCGGCTTGTGCATGTCGGGCTCGTCGACCTCCACGTAGCACATCTGCACCGCCGCATTGCGCTCGATGACGCGATCGCTCGCGGCCTTGCGGATGGTCTGAGCATTGATGACGGTGTCCTGCGGCACGTCGATGACGAGGTCGCCCTGGATCGTCGCCGAACAAGACAGGCGGCGTCCCTCGGGCAGGCCGCGCACGCGCTCGTAACGCTCTTCCTTCGCGCCCTTCGGCGAGATGTGGTCGTTCGACGAGACGATCTTGTGCTTGGCGAAATTGCCTTCCTGCACTTCGACCTGGCAGCGACCGCAGGTGGCGCGGCCGCCGCACACGCTCTCGACATAGACGCCGAGCTGGCGCGCGGCATCGAGCACCGGCGTTCCCACGGGAAACCGCCCGCGCTTGCCCGACGGCATGAACAGCACGAGCGGGTCGGTGATGTTGACAGGGGAGTTCACGACTGCGTGCTTAGCCTCGCGCCATCCTGGCTTCGCGTCCGCCGCGGCGGCGTCCGCCATTGTTGGCCGCTCCTTCGGCGTTCGGCGAAACCACCGGCACCGGGGCAGGGGCGGCGTGCTCGCCCGGCTTGTAGTCCTTGTAGGTCTTGATCCAGGTCGTGCAGTTGGCGTCCGTGCCGTTAAGCACGTTGGCGCCGCGCACGGCTTCCATTTCCTGCGGGCGCACGGGGTTCATGATCGCCGAGGTCATGCCGGCGCCGATCACCATCGGGATGAAGGCGGCATTGATGCCGTGGCGGTGCGGCAGGCCGAAGGAGATGTTGGACAGGCCGCAGGTGGTGTTGACCTTGAGCTCCTCGCGCAGGCGCCTGAGCAGCGCGAAGACCTGCCTGCCGGCGTCGCCCAGCGCGCCGATCGGCATGACCAGCGGGTCGACCACAACGTCATGCGCGGGGATGCCGAAATCGGCGCAGCGCTCGACGATCTTCTTGGCGACCGCGAAGCGAACGTCCGGGTCCATTGAGATGCCGGTCTCGTCGTTGGAGATCGCCACGACAGGCACGTTGTATTTCTTGATCAGCGGCAGGATGGCTTCGAGCTTTTCCTCCTCGCCGGTGACGGAATTCACCAGCGGGCGACCTTTTGCCACCTTCAGCGCGGCCTCGATCGCGGCCGACACCGAGCTGTCGATCGACAGCGGCAGGTCGACGAGATTCTGCACGATCTCCAGCGTCTGCACGAGCAGCGCCGGTTCGGTCGCGTTCGGGTCGACGGCGGTGACGCCGGCGTTCACGTCCAGCATGGTCGCGCCGCAGGCGGCCTGTTCCAGAGCGTCCTTGATGACGGTTTCGAAATTGCCGGCCACCATCTCGGCAGCCAGCTTCTTGCGTCCCGTCGGGTTGATGCGCTCGCCGATCACGCAGAAGGGCTGGTCGAAGCCGATTACAATTTCGCGGGTCGCCGAGGCGACGATCGTGCGGGTCATGGAGCTCTCCGTAAGATATAAAGACTTCTTTATATCGTTATCTGTTGGGGATCAAGTTCGTTCGTCGCGGACCGGCGTTCGCGCGCTCAGTGTGCGGTCTTCACCATGTCCACCTGCGTTTCGGTGATGTTGTCGTGCAGTATGTGGCCGAGCCGCTCGGCGACCATCGCGTCGTCCTTGCGTCCCTCGCGCTTCCACGGCTGGCGGCCCTTCAGCACGCCCGATTCGTCGACGATCTCGGCGACATATTCCTCCTGGCGGTACGCCATCACGTGGACGCCCGAGACCCCCGGGATTTCCTTGACCTCGTTGATGATGTCGATGCAGAGCCGCTTGCCTTCGGCCTTCTGGTCCTGCGCGCCTTCCAGCCGCTTGATGACGGAGTCGGGAATGTGGATGCCCGGCACGTTGGAGCGGATCCATTTGGCAGTCTTCGCCGAGGCGAGGGGGCCGACGCCGACGAGGATGAACACGTTTTCGGTATGGCCGAGGTCGCGCGCCTTCTGCATGAAGGTCCTGAACATCGGCACGTCGAAGCAATACTGGCTCTGCACGAACTGCGCGCCCGCGGCGATCTTCTTGCCGAGGTGGATCGGCCGGAAATCGTAGGGCGGCGCGAAGGGATTGATCGCGGCGCCGAGGAAGAGCTGCGGCGGCGTCGTCAGCTTGCGGCCCGAGAGGAACTTTCCGTTGTCGCGCATGATGCGGATCGTCTCGAGCAGCGACATGGAATCGAGGTCGAAGACGGGTTTCGCGCCCGGCTGGTCGCCGGCCTGCACGCCGTCTCCCGTAAGGCAGAGGATGTTGGCAACGCCCATGGCCGCGCCGCCCAGAACGTCGCCCTGGATGGCGATGCGGTTCTTGTCGCGGCAGGCGATCTGCATGACCGGCGCATAGCCCATGCGGGTCAGCAGCGCGCAGATGCCGACCGACGACATATGGCAGTTGGCGCCCGACGCATCGACGGCGTTGATCGCATCGACCCAGCCGTCGAACACTTTGGCGCGATTGTAGACGTCTTCCGGATCGGCGCTGTCAGGCGGGTTGAGCTCGGTGGTCACCGCGAACTCGCCGCGCCTGAGGACCCGCTCAAGCCGGCCGCGCGAGGTATGGCCGGGCAGCGGCTCCAGCGGCAGGTGGATGCCTTCGGGGTTCTCGTCCTGCTGGACGGGGCGCTCATCGCTCATGCCGGCGCTCCCCCCTTCGCGGCCTCGCGCGCGGCCGCGGCCTGGGCGGTCACGCGCAGCCATGCCGAGGTCTCGCGCAGCGACTGGTCGACCGGCTTCTGCACGGCAAGGATCGCGTCGCCCTTGACCATGTTGCGCGACCCTTCCCAGGCCTTCACCCAGACGCAAGGCATGTCGGGCTCGACCTCGCAGTTGCCGTTGGCGCGCACGCCGCCGCAAGGGCCGTTCCTCAACTGCTTGGGGCAGTTCATCGGGCAGGACATGCCGGTCGAGGACAGGATGCACTGGCCGCACATGCGGCAGTCGAACATCAAGCCCTTCACCCGCTTCTCGACGAACTTCACCGGCGCCTCGACGCGGCCGTAGCCGATGCCTTTCCAGAGCGGATGGAGCGTCAGGAACAGGTTGGCGAAACGCCCGTAGAACCATTCGAGCATCCGGGAATGGCGGATCGACCACAGGCGCACCGAATAGGAGCGCTGCACGCGCCGCTGCGGCGACACGTCGGCCGGCTTGTAGTCGGACTTCGGCGCCGTGTTCTTGACCACGGTGGCCTGCGTCACGCTGCCGGTCGCGGCCGGCGGCACGAGTTCGCCGGCCGCACTTGCGGGGCCTTTCGCCGTCGTCGAGATCGGCTGGGTGCTATCCATTTTCCTTGCCGCCTGCCTTGGCGAGCGCGACCAGCCGTTCGCGATCATACTGTCTGTCGAGTTCGTCCGCCGCCTTGGCGACTTCCGCCTCGAGGTCATCGCCGACCGGCACCGGATCGGCCTTGCGCCATTCGGCAAGATAGGCGTCGGTCTCGGCCGCGCCGGAGCGCATCGCCGCCATGTCGATCGCCTCGGTGAAGCGCAGCGGCAGTTCGCGCTTGGCGTTCTGCCGGCCTTTCTTCACGATGACCTGGGCCGGTATGTCGCGCCAGTAGACGATGATCAGGTCGGCCATTGAAGTCTCGCTATTTTCAAGGGTTTCAGCATTGCCGGAAGCGGAAATGCGCCGCTTCTCATGGGACGACGCGCGCGCCTTCAAAAGCGACGCGCCGGTGTGTCGCAAATCGGCGAGTGTGCGCCGTTCTAGCCGAGACTGTCGATCAGCTTCCTGTGAAAGCGGACGTAGCCTCTTTCCGTCGAACGCAGGTGCGCCGCGACGAGCCGGTGGAAACGCGGCAGCTTGTGGAAGGGGACGGCCGGATAGGAATGATGTTCGGCGTGATAGGGCATGTTCCACGCCAGCAGCCGCACAAGCCGCGTGGTGAAGGTCGTGCGGGTGTTCTCCAGCATGTTGGCGACATGCGGGCAACGCGTATGTTCCGCCAGCAGATAGGCGCGCAGGAAGGGCTGGCCGACAAGTGCGGGCACGATCCAGACCCACAGCAGCACGGCCGACTGCGCAGCTACAGAACCGGCGAGCAGCAACGCGTAGGCGGCGAGAAATCCGCGCGCTTCGGTGGTGGCCTTGGCATGGCCCTTCTCCGGCACGAACGCATCGCCGTTGCGGCCAGCGGCGTTCACCGTGACCGTTTTCGCCATCCCGATCCAATAGGGCGCGCCGGACAGATATCTCAGGTACTGCAGGATGGTCTGCGGCTTCGGACTCATCAGCTCCGGGTCGTTGTCAGGGTCCTGGGTATGGCGGTGATGCGCGAAGTGGAAGAAGCGGAACCACGACGGAGGCAGCAGGATCAGCAGACCGCAAAGGCCCGCGACCGCGCGGTTGATCCAGGGTGTCCTGAACGCCGTCTCATGGATCGTCTCGTGCAGCGTGGTGAAAAGGAAGACGATCGATATGCCCTGCGGCACGAGCAGCGCGGGCCAGTAAGGCACCTGCATGACGATCAGGGCGCCGAACAGCAGCACGAGGCCGAGGTGGAAAGCCAGCCGCACCAATCCCGGCGCATCGGCTTTGGCGGTCAGTTCCCGCCGGTCGTCCGGCGACAGGCCGGCGATGATCTTCTTGTGATCGACATCCATCATGCTGCAAGCGTAACCCGGTCGGACCCGACCGTAAACAATGCGCGCCGGCCGATTACCACACGCCCCTGGTCAGCCCCGTCCAGACATAGAACCACAGCGTCGGGTGGTACCATTGCTTGGAGGGCGTGTCCGGCGTCGTCGGTGCGAGCCGGCCATCGAGCGCGTCCGCGACGGCCTCGATGCAGATCTTCCGCGACAGCGCCGCGAGCCTGAGCGCATAGAGCGCGATGTTGTCGCCGCTGCCGGGCCTGCCGCGCACCTGATGCAGCACGCCGCCCGTATCGACGCCGGCATCGACCAGGTGCACCGTTGCGCCGAAGTTTTCGGCGTCGCCCGTCGCCAGCGCCCAGTAGCCGCCATTCATGCCTCGGTATTTCGGCGTGATGCCGGCGTGGTAGTTCAGCACCGGGCAGGGGATAGCGGCGAGCGTCTGTTGAGACAGCAGCCGGCACCCGGCGAGCAGCACCACGGCAGGCTTCAGTCGGCCGATCGCCGCGACAAGCTCCGGCGAATTGGCCGATGGCACCTCGACGATCGCCTGGCCGGGCCGCGGCCCGGTTTCGAGCCCGGCTTCGGCCACGATCCTGTCTGCCCGGCCGGCGAAGAAGCGTTTGCCGAGCCGCACCAGCACCATCGTGCCAAGCTGGCCGGCGGCCGAAACCCAGCCCTGCCTGCGCGCGCGGCGCATCAGCAGCGCCTTCTTCGATTCCGGGGTTTCGAGGATGACCGTGACCTCGCCGAAGCGGTCGGCCAGAGCGTTGACGATCGCCCAGACATGCGGGCCGCCTTCCGTCGCGACGACGATGTTCCTGCCCACGACGCTCAGAATATCCAGCCCAGGGCTGCGTTGGTGGCGATGCCCGCCGCGCCGACGACGGCGGCGATCACGCAGAAGGAGACAATGCAGATCGCTCCGCCGACGGCCAGCAGGAGGCCGTCACGTTCCGACAACGCCAGCCCGAGGAGCGCCGTGGCAAAGGCCGGCAGCCAGTTGCCGAGCGGGATCGGCAGCGTCACCACGATAGCCAGCAGCAGCGCGACGCCGCCGATCACGCGGTCGCCCTGCCTGCGCCAGAACGGCCAGTAGCGGGGGCGGATGATGCGCTCGATGCGGACCAGGCGTGGAATGATCCACTCCATCGCCTTGCGGAATGTCTCGGCGCTGAGCGAGCGCTCTGACAGGTAGCTCGGCAGCCAGGTCTGCTTGGCGCCATAGACCATCTGCGCCGACACGATGATGAGCGGCAGGCCGAGCACGGCCGAGGCACCGGGCGGCAGCGGCAAAAGGTTGAAGGCGGCGAAGAGGACAAGCAGCGGTGCGAAGCTGCGGTTGCCGAGCGCGTCGCGGATATGGCCGATCGAAACCGGACCCTGCGCGTCCCGGGCAAGCTGCGAGAACAACTCCGATAGCCGGCGCGGGCGGCGGCGCTGCGGAGCGCCATCGATCGGCGCGTTCTGGAATCCGGTCGTTTCCGCTCTCATACCCTTTGCACAAACCCACGCCGCGCCGTTCGCCCTGCGTCTTCCATTGTGCCGTCGCGGGGTTAACCCCTGATGACAGGAGCGGACCAGGTCAATGTGCGGGCTGCGGTCTGCGAATTCAACCACTCAGAGGCGGATTCGTGGTGCGGGGCGGGAAACTCGATGCGCCATTCCGTCGCGCCGGAGCGGAAGACATGGCCGATCCGGTCCGGTTCAGCGCCCCGCACCGAGGATCGCCGGGGTCAGGTCGCCATAGCCGGTAAAGCGGTATTCGTAGTCGAGGCCGAGATAGTCGGCGGCCCACTTGGCCTTCTTCTGCAACTCGGCGTCCTCGGTCTGCGCCAGGTAGACGATCTTGGTGTAGTTGCCGAACACCATCTCCCTGATCTCGGGATGCCGGTCGAGCTTCAGCGGCTCGATAACGAAGGCCTCGAACTGCCGTGCGAGAAGATCGGTCAGGTAGAAGGCGGTGAATTCGTTGTCGATGTTGCCGGCGAATTCTTCGTTGCCGGTGAAGAAAGCGTAGCAGTGCGGCCCGCCGATCCGCTCGATGCCTTCCTCGGCGCAGATCTTGTCGAGCTCGCCCTGGGTGCCGCATTCGGCATAGCCGATGAAGATGCGCGAATAGCCGTCCTTGCGCGCCTCCGCGATGGCTTCGCGTATCGCCGGCGCGATCTTGTCGGGGAAGACATGCCAGATCGCCGGCAGGCAGACGAGGTCGATGTGGGGGAGCGCATTGGTCCGGCAGATCGCGAGCACCTCGCGCGCGATGGCGCCGCAGGCGATCACGCGCACCCGTTCGGCGAGCGGAACGGAGGCGGCGACCTTGCCGCGTTTCGCGATCACGTCCGGAGCGTCGAGTGCGCCTTTTTGTTCCGCCATTGGCTTGCCTGCCGATGAGCCGGCAATCGGGTCAGCAAATTTGCCTGTCTGCGTGGAACCGACTGTCGCCATATCCGTTGCTCTGCGCGTTCATTTAATCCTTGAGGGAGACATCGTCCATGAAACTGTCGCGTCTGATGTCCGTCGCCACCATCCTGGTCTGCGCGCTCGCCGTCGCCGCCTGCGCGAATACCGTCCGCGGCGTGAAGCGGGACGTCCAGTCGACGGCCAACGCGGTCGAGAACTGACGCGCCTCCGGCGTCATAGCGTCCGGGCCGCGATCCCGCGGCCCGTATTCCCCGGCTCAGGCCGAAGCGTGCACGTTGTGCTTGCGCTTCATGAAGTCCTTTGCGGTTTCCACGGCCACCGCCGCGTCGCGGCAGTAGGCGTCGGCACCGACGGCCTTGCCGAACTCCTCGTTCAGCGGTGCGCCGCCGACCAGCACCACGTAGTCGTCGCGGATGCCTTTTTCCTTCATCGTGTCGATGACCACCTTCATGTAGGGCATGGTGGTGGTGAGCAGCGCCGACATACCGATGATGTCGGGCTGATGCTCCTCGATCGCCGCCAGGTATTTTTCGACCGCGTTGTTGATCCCGAGGTCGATGACGTCGAAGCCGGCGCCTTCCATCATCATGCCGACGAGGTTCTTGCCGATGTCGTGGATGTCGCCCTTGACGGTGCCGATCACCAGCTTGCCCTGCTTGGGCGCGCCGGTCGCGGCAAGCAGCGGGCGCAGGATGAACATGCCGGCCTTCATCGCGTTGGCTGAAAGAAGCACTTCCGGCACGAACAGGATGCCGTCGCGGAAATCCTCGCCGACGATGCGCATGCCCTCCACCAGCGCCTCTGTCAGCACCGCGTAGGGCGCCCAGCCGCGCTCCAGAAGGATGTTGGTGCCTTCCTCGATCTCCTCCTTCAGCCCGTCATAGAGGTCGTCGTGCATCTGCTGCACGAGCTCGTCGTCGGAAAGCTCGGAAAGGATGATCTCGTCGTCGGACATTCTCGGCTCCTGACCGGCAGTCCTGCTGCTCGGCGCGACATGGGGACGTTGCGGCAATACCTAGCTCGCAAGCTCCCGGAAGCCATAGCCGATTTGCGACGCACTGCAAAACGAAAGCGACCGGAATCCCGCGGAGACGGCCGGGTGGCCCGCCAGGTCACCATAATGTCCCCACTTGCGACAAAGTCGGGCTACCTTATGGTCTCCATCGGGAAACCATGAGGGACAGATTCATGCAAATGACATTCCTGCAGGGCTGGGCTCCCCAAATACTGAGCATATTGCGCATCCTCGCGGCGGCGACGTTCATGACGCACGGCACGATGAAGCTGTTCGGATGGCCGGCGCCGTTCCCGTATCCGGCGAACGCGCTTCTCTACGCGGCCGCGATCCTGGAAGCGGTGGGCGGCCT
Organism: Rhizobiaceae bacterium; assembly: GCA_036520515.1. Lineage (GTDB taxonomy): Bacteria > Pseudomonadota > Alphaproteobacteria > Rhizobiales > Rhizobiaceae > Mesorhizobium_K. The sequence goes on along the minus strand of DATDJN010000017.1, from coordinate 5,550 downwards.
GCTGCTGGTCGTCGGCCTGTTCTCGCGACCGGTCGCTTTCATCCTGGCCGGCGAGATGGCAGTCGCCTATTTCATGGCGCATGCGGGGCAGGGCTTCTTCCCCGCACTCAACGGCGGCGAGCCTGCACTGCTCTTCTGCTTTATCTTCCTCTACATCGCGGCCGCCGGTCCGGGGCCGTGGAGCGCCGACGCCGCAGCCGGAAGGGCGTAGCCGGACAAGCGCCCGGGGATACCTCCTGGCGGGTTTCCTCCCGTGCGTTCCGGCCTTGCCGAGGCCAATGATCGGGGACTGCGCCGCTTGTCGGGATTGCGACAGGCCGTGGCGTTGACGGGCCGTTTTCACTAGGGTCGATGACTACGATCCGGCCCGTCGGGCAGCGCGGCCGCGACGTGCCGGCGCGCGCCCCCAAGTCCAGGGAAGAAATCGATGAACGAGAACCTCGCAGCCGAACAGGAAGCGCCTGGCGGACGACGCGGCCGTGGAGCCGGGAGCGGTGCAGCCGCCCGCCGTGCGGCGCGCTCCGGCGGCGGCCCGGGAACCCAGCTCACCTACATCCGCCGCGCCATCAAGGTGTACGAGGTGCTCGACGAGGAAGGCCTCGCGCTCATCGAGAAGAACGCCGACACGGTGCTTGAGGAAACCGGCATCGAGTTCCGCGACGACGCCGAGGCGCTCGAATTGTTCCGACAGGCCGGCGCCGACGTGAAGGGCGAACGCGTGCATTTCCCGAAGGGCCTGCCGCGCTCGCTCCTGAAGACCGCGCCGTCACAGTACATCCAGCATGCGCGCAATCCCGAGCGCTCCGTGCAGGTGGGCGGCAACGCCACCGTTTTCGCGCCGGTCTACGGCCCGCCCTTCGTGCGCGACCTCGACGGCAAGCGCCGCTACGCCACGATCGAGGATTTCCGCAACTTCGTGAAGCTCGCTTACATGGCGCCGTCGATCCACCATTCGGGCGGCACGCTGTGCGAGCCGGTCGATGTGCCGGTCAACAAGCGCCATCTCGACATGATCTATTCGCACATCCGCTATTCCGACAAACCCTTCATGGGTTCGGTCACCGCGCCGGAGCGCGCCGAAGACACCGTGGCGATGGCCAAGATCGTGTTCGGCGACGACTACGTCGAAAACAACACCGTGCTGACCAGTCTGATCAACGCCAACTCGCCGATGGTCTTCGACGAGACGATGCTCGGGGCGCTCAAGGTCTACGCCCGCCACAACCAGGCCTGCATCGTCACGCCCTTCATCCTCGCCGGCGCGATGAGCCCGGTGACGGTCGCCGGCACGCTCACGCAGGTGCTGGCCGAGGTGCTGGCGGGCGCCTCGCTCACCCAGCTCGTGCGGCCCGGCGCGCCGGTGCTCTTCGGCACCTTCGCCTCGTCCATCTCGATGCAGTCGGGCGCCCCGACCTTCGGCACGCCCGAACCCTCCCTGGTCTCCTACGGCGCGGCCCAGCTTGCGCGCCGGCTCGGCCTGCCGTTCCGCACCGGCGGGTCGCTCTGCGCCTCCAAGGTCCCGGATGCTCAGGCGGCCTATGAGAGCGCCAACACGTTGAACTCGACGATGCTCGCGGGCACCAATTTCGTGCTCCACGCGGCGGGCTGGCTCGAGGGCGGTCTCGCCTCCTGCTACGAGAAGTTCATGATGGACATCGACCAGCTCGGCATGCAGCAGAGGTTTGCCGCCGGCGTCGATCTCTCCGAGAACGGCCAGGCGATGGACGCCATCCGCCAGGTCGGCCCGGGCAGCCACTACCTGGGCTGCGACCACACGCAGGCGAATTTCCAGACCGCCTTCTACCGGTCGAACATCGCCGACAACAATTCCTTCGAGCAGTGGCAGGCCGAAGGCGAGAAGACCGCGCCGCAGCGCGCCAACGAACTCGCCCGCCGCTGGCTGGAAACCTACGAGGCGCCGCCGCTCGACCAGGGCATCGACGACGGCCTGAACGACTTCATCGCCAGGAAGAAGGAGTCGATGCCCGACGCCTTCACGTGAAAGGAGCCCGATACAGGCCGGGCTAAAGTGGCCGACATCATCCACAAGGAAGTCTGGCGCAGCGCTTTCCGCGAGCCGGACGAAAAAGGATGACCTGCGGGACGGCAAAGACGGTTGCCGTCCCTGCCGGCCATACTCTTGCGCCGTTCGCCATGGCTCCCTACCAGCGCGTCTCGCCAGCGGCCTCCACGAACCGGCCGGAAACGGCGTTGTCGCCGAGCAGCGCGTACTCGACGGGCAGCCTTGCGCCCTCTTCGGGCGTCAGAAACCCGCCATGCCCGGTCAGGTCCGTCTTGACGTAGCCGGGGCTGACCGAATTCACCACGATCGGCGTGCCGCGCAGTTCCTCGCTGAGCTGGACGGTCAGCATGTTGAGTGCGGCTTTCGAGGCATTGTAGCCGATCAGGCGCGCCGAATAGTAAGGCGATGTCGGGTCGCCGTTGAGCGCCAGTGAACCGAGGGAACTGGACAGGTTGACGATGCGCCCCGCAGGCGACCGGCGAAGCAAGGGCAGCATCGCCTGCGTCACCGCGAGGGTTCCGACGAAGTTCGTATCCAGGATACGGCGGACTGCCTCGGGGGAGGACGTGGTCGGCGGACCGTCGGATGCATCGACGATGCCGGCATTGTTCACCAGGATGTCGAGCCTGCCGTGCTCGGCGCCGATCCGCCCGGCGGCCGCGGCAATGCTTGCGGCGTCGTTCAGGTCCAGTCGGATGGCCGCCGCCGCCAGTCCTTGCGACGCGAGATCGTCGACGGCGGTATTGGCGCGTCCAGCATCGCGAGCGCCGATGATCACGAACGCTCCGGCTTGCGCGAGTTGCCGGGCGATCTCCAACCCTATCCCTTTGTTCGCCCCGGTGACGAGTGCGATGCGGTCCTTCGCGGCCATGGCGGAATCCTTCCTAAGCTGGGCTTTTGCGAAGATCGAAGATATGAGGGATCATTCAGTTTTTGGATTCGCGTATGGATCAGACCCCGCCGAGCCACCTGAAACCCCGGAAAAAGCCGCGCCAGGCGCGTGCGGCGGCGACCTTGGACGTCATTTTCGAAGCGACCATTCAGGTTTTGCTGAGCGACGGTCCCCGTCGCCTGACGACGACGCGTGTGGGTGAGCGCGCCGGGGTGTCGGTCGGAACCATCTACCAGTATTTCCCGCACAAGCAGGCGCTGTTCTACGCACTCAACGAACGCTACCTCGACGCTTTGGCGGAAACATTGGAGAAGGCCTGCCGGGCGCAGCACGGAGCGCCCATCGAGAAGATGGTCGAAGCTCTCGTCACGACCTACTGGAACGCCAAGATGGAGCGGCCGGAAGTGACCAGGGCGCTCTACAGATCGGTCGCGGAACTCGACAACGAGCCACTGATCGACGCGTTCGCGCGGCGCGTCGATGCCGCGACCGGCAGCATGCTGGCGAGCGCGCCGGATGCCGTCTTCGCCGATCTGCCGACCGTCAATCTTACGCTTGCGACGACGATTTTCGGCACGGTCCGCAGCGCGTTCGAACGCAATCTGCCCGCCGCTGAAAGTCGCGCGGTGCACATGCAACTCATTCGGATGAGCATTGCCTATCTGGACGCGGTCAAGACTTCTTCGGCCGGTGCCGCCACTTTATCGGAGCGTGAACCCGTACCGCTGGTCGGCTGAGGGCCGGCCGCGCCGCGCATATCAAGTGGTGTAGTGCGTCTCGTCGACGGTGGGGTCGGCCGGCACGTCGCACAGGGTGACGTTGTCGACGGTATGGCAGCCGGGAGTGGCGATGCCGTTCGGCGGGAACTGTCCCGCCTGGCCCTGCAGGGCAGGGGCCATCGGCGGGGTGGCGATGCCGTTCGGCGGGAACTGTCCCGCCTGGCCCTGCAGGAGAGGGGCCGTCGGCGGAGCGGTATCGGCAACGCCGTTGACAGGGAGTTGTCCCGCCTGGCCTTGAAGCGCCGGCGCCGGCGGAGGCATGTGCATGGGCGCCGCCTGCTCGGTGGCGGGAGCATAAGAGGCGTTCTGGGGCTCGGAGGAGGTGCAACCGGCCAGGACGAGGATGCACAAGGCCGATGTCAGGCGAAAGGTCATGCTTCAACTCACATTGTGCCGCGATGTTTCAGAATTTTTGCGGTCAGGCAAGTTGCAAGCGCCCGCTGCCGTGCCTCTTTCCCGCAGCGAACATCGAAAGGGCCTGGCCCTTATGGCGCGTGCCAGCCAGATGGCATAGCCTGAAGCGGAGACTGGCGAGGTCCAATCGCGGCCGGCTTGGCTTGGCATTCTCCTCTCAACCTCAGGACGCGGCGATGCCGAAGCAGAACATCCAGGTCGAAACCCCCGACGGCGTCGCCGAAGCCGTACTCGCCATGCCCGCCGGCGCCATGCCGGAGAGCGGCGTCATCCTCTACATGGACGCCTTCGGGGTGAGGCCCGCCATGGAAGAGATCGCCGGGCGCATCGCCGCCGACGGCTACGCGGTGCTGGTGCCCGACCTTTTCTATCGCGGCGGCCGTTTCGGCCCGTTCGACGCCAGGACCGCCTTCAAGGAGGAGGCGACCGGAAAACTGATCCGCGCCGCCATGGCCGCCACCACCCAGGCGATGACGCAGGCCGATACCGCCGCCTTCATCGAGGCGCTGACCGGCCGGGGCGTCACCGGCCCGATCGGCACGACCGGCTATTGCATGGGCGGCGCGCGCGCCATCAACGCGGCTGCCGCGCATCCGGAGCGCATCCTCGCGGCGGCGAGCTTCCACGGCGGCAATCTCGCCAACGACGCTCCCGACAGCCCGCAGAAGAACGCCGCGAAGATCAAGGCGCGCGTCTATGTGGCGACCGCCGGCGTCGACGGCAGCTTTCCGCCGGAACAGTCGGCCAGGCTCGCCGAGGCGTTCCGCGTCGCGGAAGTGGACCACGCGATCGAGAACTATGTCGGCATGGCGCATGGCTGGTGCGTGCCGGACCACGATGTCTTTGACAAGAAGGGGGCCGAGCGCCACTTCGCTCGCCTGAAGACGCTGTTCGCCGAGACGCTGCGGGGCTGACGGGGCCGTGGGCCAGCCTGATCTTGCAAGACTTGCAGCCGCGCTGTCGGGAAACGGCCTCATCCTGCGCGGCGGCTTCAATTTCGCGCCGGTGGAAACAGCGCCGCCCGGTCCGTCCGGCCCGGCCGCGAAATCCGTGCTGCTGGTCGGGCAGGCGGGCGAGGGACCCTGGCCGCATTTCCTGCGCTGGCGGCAATCGCAGCCGCACGACCTTGGCAATCCGCTCGATACATGGTCGCGCCTGGTCATCGGAGCGGTCGCCGACGAATTCGGCGCTCGCGCGGTCTCGCCGTCCGACCGGCCCTACCTGCCGTTCCAGCAATGGGCGATGCACGCCGAGGGGCTGAAACCCTCGCCGCTCGGCATCCTCATGCATCCCGAATACGGGCTCTGGCACGCCTATCGCGGGGCGCTGCTGTTCGACGTTGATATCCCGATCCAGGCGCCTGAGGCAGTGATTCACCTCTGCGACCTATGTCCAGGAAAACCTTGCCTGAAATCCTGTCCGGCCGATGCTTATTCCGTGAC
>DATDJN010000016.1:0-5672 GCA_036520515.1 Rhizobiaceae bacterium | reverse complement strand
GCGAGGCGGCAAGCTTCCAGGCCAGCGCATGCTCGCGGCCACCTGAGCCGATGAGGAGAACGTTCATTGATGGATCATCCGGTTACCTGCGACTTTGCCGGCGTCTAGCAGAGAATGTCCGGCTTCGCGACAGAAGATCGGTTCCAAGGCGCGGGGCTGTGAACATCCCTGCATCGCATGCGGGTGAACGTCCCGCCCCCTCCCCCGCTTCGCAGAGGAACCAGCGTTGCCCCGCCCACCCTTGACGGCCGCGCGGACGGCTGCCACTCCAGCGCAATGGAACAGGTTCAGACGAAGGCGGCGCAGGGCCGCGTGGCCGACGCGCCGAGCGGGCACTGGGTGTATCGTGCGCTGCCGCGCGGGCTGTGGCCCTATGCGCAGCTCGCGCGCTGGGACCGGCCGATCGGCTGGCAGCTCCTGCTCTGGCCGTGCTGGTGGTCGGCGGCGATGGCCGCGAGCGCCTATGCCCGGCCCGGCGACAGCTTTTCGTCGCTGGTGCCCTCCGCCTGGCATCTGGTGCTGTTCTTCCTCGGCGCGGTGGCGATGCGTGGCGCGGGCTGCACCTACAACGACATCGTGGACGCCGGCATAGACGAGAAGGTGGAGCGCACCCGCTCGCGCCCCCTGCCCTCCGGCAAGGTGAGCAAGCGCCAGGCCTGGGCCTTCCTGGCGCTGCAGGCGCTGGTGGGGCTCGCTGTCCTCGTCCAGTTCAACAGCTTCGCCATCGGCCTTGGCATGGCCTCGCTGATCGTCGTCGCGATCTATCCGTTCATGAAGCGCTTCACCAACTGGCCGCAGCTCGTGCTCGGGCTCGCCTTCTCCTGGGGCGCGCTGATGGGCTGGGCGGCGGAATATGCAGACCTCGGGCGGGCGGCGGTGCTGCTCTATCTCGGCTCGATCTTCTGGGTGATCGGCTACGACACGATCTACGCGCACCAGGACAAGGAGGACGACGCGCTGGTCGGCGTCAAGTCGACGGCGCGGCTGTTCGGCGACTCGACGAAATCCTGGCTGATCGGTCTTTATGGCGGCGCGCTGATCCTGATGGCGAGCGCCTTTTCCGCCGCCGAGGTCCCGGTGGTGGCGATGGCCGGGCTGCTCGCCGCCGGCGCGCATATGGCGCGCCAGATCTTCGTGCTCGACATCGACGACCCGGACCAGTGCCTGAGGCTGTTCAAGTCGAACAACGAGGTCGGCTGGCTGATATTCCTGGGACTGGTCGGCGGCGGAGCCTGGGCGGCGCTGAAGCCGCTCCTCTAGCCCGGCTCGCTCCGGGCAATGATCTCTTCGCCCGAGATGACGAGGCGCAGGCCGAGATTGCCTGGTTTTCTGCGCATCAGGAAGCGCGAGCGATGCTTGGGCGTCGTGCGGCGCTTGCGGCGGTCCTGCGGCGGCAGTGCCTTGATGGCGGCGCCGAGCGATTCCTCCAGCGTGCGGGCGACGCCGTCGGCCTCGATCAGCAGCATCGGCAGGCGGTAGGCGTCGGCCCAGGCGCGCCAGTCGGCGGCGACGTCCTCGAGATTGTCGGCCACGAGCAGCGGCACGGAAAGCTGCAGATCGTTGTGGAGCAGCTCGAGCGTCACCGTGACATTGCCATCGGGATCCTCCAGGGCGCGCGCGGCGACGCCGCGAAAGGCGTTCGCCGGCAGCACGACGGTCGCCGGCAGGCCGCTCATCTGCAGCATGCGCTTCACGATCGCGCCGCGCTGGTCGATGGTGAACGACACATCTCCGAAGTCGTCGCGCGTCGCGTAGCTCACGACCTGGGGCAGACGGAACGGGTCGAGCCGCATGTTGCGGCCCGCCCAGACTGGCTTCAGTCCGGTGCTCATATGTTGGTGCCTTCCTGTCTCTCCTGAGAGCCGGTTTTCCCGGTTCCCACGGACCGGTTTTCCCGGTCTCGTTTGTGAGGAGGAAGGTAGCTGGCGACCCTTACCCGCCCGCTTAAAAAAGTCGGTTAAATTTTGCTGATCTGAGGCATGGTTATCGGAATCCGACCTGCTAACGTTCTGTCAGGCTTCGTTTACAGCGCCTTTCCGAAGCGCGCTCAAAGCACCTTTCCGGGGTTCATGATGCCGGCCGGGTCAAAGGCCGCCTTGACGCGGCGCATGAGGTCGATGCCGACCGGCGGCGCCGTGGCGAGAAGCTCGTCGCGCTTCAGCTGACCGATGCCGTGCTCGGCGGAGATGGAGCCGTTGAGGTCGCGCACGATGTCATGCACCGCCTGGTGCATCGACCGGTAGAGCGCGAGGAATGCCTGCGGGTCGGCGCCGACCGGCTGCGAGACGTTGTAGTGCAGATTGCCGTCGCCCATGTGGCCGAAGCAGACGACGCGCGCGCCGGGGCTGACGCTTTCGACCGCGACCGCAGCACGGGCGATGAATTCCGGCACCGACGCGATCGGGATCGAGATGTCGTGCTTGATCGACGCGCCTTCCGGCTTCTGCGCCTCGGAGATGTTTTCGCGCAGCGCCCAGAAGGCATTGGCCTGGCCGATGCTTTCGGCGATGGCGGCGTCGCCGGCCAGCCCCTTCTCGAGGCCTTCGGAAAGGATCGTCTCGATCAGGCCGCGCGCATCCTCCGCCGAGCGGCCCGACGAGATCTCCACCAGCACATGCCATGGCCATTCCCCCGCGAGCGGAGTTCTGGCGTTCCCGGTGAAGCGAAGCGAGAAATCGAGCGGCTCCTTGCCGATGAGCTCGAAGGCAGTGAGGTTGCCGCCGGCCAGGTCCGAGGCCAGCCCGAACAGCGCGAGCGCCGCCTCGGGCGAGGAGACGCCTGCCCAGCCGACCTCCCGGCCGCGCGGCTTCGGAAAGATCTTCAGCACGGCGGCGGTGATGATGCCGAGCGTGCCTTCGGCGCCGATGAAGAGGTTCTTCAGATCGTAGCCGGTGTTGTCCTTCTTCAGCTTGCGGAGATCGTCGAACACCTCGCCGGTCGGCAGCACCACCTCCACACCGAGGCAGAGCTCGCGCGTGTTGCCGTAGGCGAGCACCGCCGTCCCGCCGGCATTGGACGAAAGGTTGCCGCCTATCTGGCAGGAGCCCTGCGAGGCCAGTGACAGGGGGAACATGCGGTCGACGGCATCGACGGTGCGGTGCAGCGCCTCGAGCACCACGCCGGCCTCGGCGGTGACGGTGTTGGACAGCGTGTCGATCTCCCGCACGCGATTGAGCCTGGAAAGCGATACGACGATCTCGTTGCCGGCTGCGTGCGGCACCTGGCCGCCGACCAGCCCGGTGTTGCCGCCCTGCGGAACGATCGGCGTCTTCGTCTCGGTGGCGAGCTTCAGGATGCGGCTCACCTCCTCGACGCTGCCGGGCTTCAGAACCAGCGGGGTTTGGCCTCTCCACAGGCCGCGCAATTCGCGCAGATAGGGCGCGATGTCGGCCTCGGCGCGAAGCGCGTGCGCGTCGCCAACGATCGCGGCGAAGCGGTCCAGAAGGGTGGCGTCGATGGACGTCATCGGTTGCCCGCGGGGATGTCGCGCGGAGCGGCCGCGCGGGAAAGCCGGTCGTTGATCGCCTCGCCGAGACCGGTATCGGGGACCGGCTCGACGGCGATGGTTCTGGCGCCGGTGGCGTCGAGGCGCTGGAGATAGGTGAAGAGGTTGGCTGCGGCTTCGCGCAGATTGCCTGCGGGAGACAGGTTCAACATGGCGACGGCGTCGTCCGCTCCCTCCGCGCGCTGCAGGCCGAAGGCAAGCAGCGCCTCGCCGGGTCGCAGGCTCGTCGCATCGGTCCGAACCGCCGCGTCCGGCGCATAATGCGAGGCCAGCATGCCGGGCGCCTCGACATTTGCCGCCTCGACGCCGGCCGTCGCGCCGCGCAGAAGGAGCCGGCCGGCCGCGGCCTCGACGACTTCCGCGGCGATGCCACCCGGACGCAGCAAACGCAGCGTCCCGTTCTCGACCTTGACGATGGTCGATTCGACGCCGACCTCGGTCGGGCCGCCATCGACGATCAGCGGGATCTTATCGCCGAGGTCGGCCTCGACGGCCTGCGCGGTCGTCGAGGTGATGCGGCCCGAGGAGTTGGCGCTGGGGGCGGCGAGCGGACGGCCGAAATGCGCGATGAGCTCGGCCCCGAACCCCTGCGGCATGCGCAGCGCGATCGTATCGAGGCCTGCCGTGACCAGCGGATGGATGGCCGCACCCTCGGCGAGCGGCAGCACCAGCGTCAGCGGGCCGGGCCAAAACGCCTGGGCGAGCTTCTCCGAAAGGCTGTCGAAGACGGCGATCTCGCTTGCCATGGCGAGGCCGGAGACATGGGCGATCAGCGGATTGAAGCGCGGTCGCCCCTTCGCCTCGAAGATGCGGGCGACAGCCGCGCCGTTGGTGGCGTCGCCGGCGAGGCCGTAGACGGTCTCGGTCGGGATCGCGACGACCTCGCCGGCTTCCAGCAGTGCCAGAGCGCGTTCCATCGCCTCGCCGGTCTTCAGGATTTCCGCCACTGCTGCCTGTCCGATTTTTCCTGGCGGTTGCTATAGCCCGGCGGAACGGACCGCGACAGGGCAGACGTGACCGATTTGTTAATCGCTAAAATGCTATCTTTTCCGGCAAGCCGCCGTGAACCACGGCGTGGCACGGTAGGCGCGGCTGTCGGGGCTTCGGTCATGCGTGTTCAAGGCATAGTCATCCTGCTCGCCGCCTTCGGCGCGGCTGAGGCGCGGGCGTCTTCCATCGAGACGGTGCAGGCGCTGGCGGGCGCTACGCCCTCCTTCATTGCGCTCGGCGGGGCAGCGGCGGTCGATCCGTCCATCGTCGCGGCAGTCGCGGAGACCGGGCCTTCGCCGTCGATCATCACCCTGCCCGACACGCCGGACAGCCCCTCGATCGTCGCACTGGGCGCACCAGCTTCCGCCGACGAGGCGGCGGCAACGCCGTCGTCGCGCCAGCCGGCGCCGATGGTGATCCGCGGCGGCGAGGTCGGTTCGTCATCCGCCCGCGCATCGTCGGCGCAGACAGAGGCCGCCGCCGGGTCCGCCGAACCGTTGCTCGACCCGGACGACCGCGGCACGCCGGCCAAGCGCGCGGCACTGAGGCGGCAGGCCGAGCGGCTGGCGCGGGAAGCCGCTCAGGACCCGAAGCCCGATCCCTCGATGGAGCCGGCGCCGCTCGGGCGGTGATGGGCAGCCGCTAGCCGGCGATCCTGGAGAAGTCCGCGACCTTGCCGGTCGCCGCACGGATGCGGGCGAGCAGCGCCAGGCGGTTGGCGCGCACGGCCGGATCCTCATCGTTCACGAGAACGCGCTCGAAGAATGAATCAACCGGCTCACGCAACGCGCTAAGTGAAGCAAGAGCGGCTGAAAAGTCTTCCTTCTCAATCGCTTCGCCCACTTCCCTCTCAGCCTGATTCACCGCGGCCGCGAGGTTCTTCTCCTCGTCGGTGCGGAAAAGCGAGGGGTCGACAGCCGCAGCGACGGCCGTTCCCTTCTTCTCCTCGGCGGCCAGGATGTTGGCGGCGCGCTTGGTGCCGGCGAGCAGGTTCTTTCCATCCTCGCTGTCGAGGAAGGAGCCCAGCGCTTCGACGCGGCGGACGATGGTCAGCAGGTTGCAGCTCCCCGGCGTGATCACGGCGTCGATCATGTCGTGACGCACGCCGCTGTCGCGCAGATGGACCTTGAGGCGATCCTGGAGGAAGGCGCGCAGGTCGTCGCTGATCGACGGGTCG
>DATDJN010000015.1:0-6239 GCA_036520515.1 Rhizobiaceae bacterium | reverse complement strand
GCATGGGCGACCATGGCACGGCCGGCTTAACAGCCCGTTAGAGCCATCAGGGGGTGCCGGCGAAAGCCCATGCCGCCGGGAAGCCCCGCCGGTCTGCGTTTCTCCGGTCCGCCACGGGAACCCGGTTCACTGGATCCGGGCCATCTCCATGCCGAGCATGTCGTAATGCACGGCGAGATAGCCGTTGGGCATGGTCGAGACCGCCTCGGGCCGGATCCTCAGCACGTCCTGGGCCATGACGCCCCGATAGACGGCATCGCCGCCGAGATACTTGAAAGTGTAGAGGGGCAGGCCGTTGGCGGCGACCCCGACCGTCTCGATATCGGTCTTCAGCCTGATGTCGCTGACCTTCGGGCCGATCGGGCTGCCCGCATCCGCCGTGATGAGCGAAAGGAGGCCGCGCTTGCTGAACTCGGGCTTCTCGTACGTCTTCTTCATGTCTGTACCCCGCCACGGTCAAGATGAGACCGCAGCGTGGCCAATGACGTAACGGAAGTCAATCCAGGCGGCTGCCGTCGCTCCGCACAGCTCAGCCAATATAGGAAAGGACGAAATAGTGCGCGCCGCCATGGTCGAACTCGCCGGCCCGACGAACACCCATCTTCGCATGTGCCCGCAGCGACGCCTGGTTGTCGCTGCGTATGAACAGGACGCCTTCCCGCCCTGGAAGCTCGGCCCGAAGCGCGTCGAACATCGCGCGGGCAGTTCCCTGGCCGCGCGCCTCCTCGGCCACGCAGACCGGACCATAGACATAGGCGTCGGCAGCGCCGCGATAGGCAGCGAGCATCGCCTGGACGACCGGCACGCCATCATGAGCGGCAAGGGTCGACGACACGAGATAGCCGACCAGGCGAAACCTGCGGGCGACGATGACAGGCATGACGCCGATCGCGGTCCGGAACCAGGCTTCCGAAAAGGCGGCTGACAGGGCACCGCCGCGGTCAGGCTGGTTGGCAGCCTGCAGATCCAGGATCTCCGACACGTCGCCGGCCTCGGCCAGACGTATAGTCAATGAGTCGCCAGGACGCGCGTCGCCGCTTGCGGACATGCGTCATATTAGCATCAGCGCATATTGTGTCGAGCGTTCGCCCGGAAATGAGGAGCGGCGCCCCGACCCGCTTCATCCCGCTCGCGGTTCGCAACGTGCAGCCGTTCCGTCCCAACGGCATCGAGAGGAGTGCCGTCGAACATCCGCAACATCCGCGCCGCCACCGCGTCTTCGACGAGGGACCAGCGATCGCCGGGACGAAGCTGGTACATGACCTGGCCGTCGATCAGCCGGTAGACGGGAAATCGCCCAGGATCCATCCATCACCTCGCCTGCCTGCATCGCGAAACCTATACGCGAACCTTTTATTATACACAACCTTTACGAGCAAAGACCCGCATGTGCCGCACTTGACCCGCCGCGCCAGCCGCCGCACCAATCGGACATGAGCGACCAGTTTTTCGAATCGCCTGCGCGAGAGCCGCGCAGCAACGCCGCCGAATATACGGTGAGCGAGATCTCCAATGCGCTGAAACGAACCGTGGAGGACACGTTCGGCCATGTGCGCGTGCGCGGCGAGATCTCCGGCTATCGCGGCCCGCATTCCTCCGGCCACGCCTATTTCAGCCTGAAGGACGACAAGGCCAAGATCGACGCTGTGGTGTGGAAGGGCACCATGGCGCGGCTGAAGTTCCGCCCCGAGGAAGGCATGGAGGTGATCGCCACCGGCAAGCTCACCACCTATCCGGGCAAGTCGAGCTACCAGATCGTCATCGACAACCTGGAACCGGCCGGCGCCGGCGCGCTGATGGCGCTGCTGGAGGAACGCAAGAAGCGGCTGGCAGCGGAGGGCCTGTTCGACAAGGCGCGCAAACGCCCCCTGCCCTACATGCCCCGCGTGATCGGCGTGGTGACTTCGCCGACGGGCGCCGTCATCCGCGACATCATCCACCGCATCAAGGACCGCTTCCCGCTCACTGTGATCGTCTGGCCGGTGCGCGTGCAGGGCGAAACGTCGGGGCCTGAGGTCGCCGCGGCCGTTTCCGGCTTCAACCTGCTTCCATCAGGCGGGCCGGTGCCGAGGCCTGACCTGATCATCGTGGCGCGCGGCGGCGGCAGCCTGGAGGATCTCTGGGGTTTCAACGACGAAGCTTTGGCGCGTACCGTGGCCGCGTCGGGAATTCCCGTCATCTCGGCGGTCGGCCACGAGACCGACTGGACGCTGATCGACTACGCCTCGGATGTGCGCGCGCCGACGCCAACGGGCGCGGCGGAGTTCGCGGTGCCGGTTAAGGCCGAGCTGGAGGCGACGCTCGCCAACCTGTCGGCGCGGCTGAAGGCCTGCACGTCCAGGAATTTCGAGCGCAAGCGCACGGCGCTGAGGGCGGCAGCACGCGCGCTGCCCTCGCCCGACCAGTTGCTCGCGCTGCCCAGGCGCCGCTTCGACGAGGCGACGAGCCGGCTCGGCCGCGCGCTCGAGGTCTCGACCGATCGCAAGCGTGCGCGCCTCTCCGCCGCGCGGCTGACGCCGGCCACGCTGGAACGGCGGCTGGCGGAAGCGCGGCGGCATTTCGACAAGGCAGCGCAGCAATTGCCGAAATGCGCCAGGGCCAATCTGAGGCGGCACGCGCAGCAGGTCGGGACGGTCGCCGCGCGCCTGACCCCGGCGCGCCTGGAACAGCGGATCGCAGAGGCAAAGCGCAGTGCGGCGCGCGATCTTCATCGGGCGCAAGGCGCGTTCCTGGCGATCGTGCGCGAGCGGCGGGGCAAATTCGACCGCGCGAGGACAAGGCTCTCCGTCGAGCCTCTGACGCGGCGGCAGGGACTGGCGCGCGAGCGGCTCAGGGATTTCGAGCGCCGGAGCGACCAGGCGGTCTCGCTCTTGCTCGAACGCAGCCGGACAAGGCTCGACCATGCGGACCGGCTGCTGGCGACGCTGTCCCTGTCCGACCAGTCGATCCTCGACCGCGGCTATGCGCTGGTGATCGGCCCGGACGGCAGGCTGATCAAGCGCGCCGCGGAAGTGGCGCTCGGCGCGGACCTGACGCTGAAATTTGCCGACGGCACGGCGCATGCGACCGGCGGGAGCTCGGTGCTGAAGTCGACGCGCGCGCCGGCCAAGTCGAAGGATCCCGGCAGCCAGGGGACGCTGTTCTAGGGGGACTGTCAGAAGTTCAGACGGCAGTGCTGCCCCTCACCCTTACCCTCTCCCCGTAGAAACGGGGGAGAGGGGGACACCGGCGTCGGCGCCTCCCTCTCCCACTTGTGGGAGGGTAAGGATAAGAGGGCAAAATGCCCTCGCAGTTGGATAGGAGAGCCGCAATGGCGGATACGAAAGACAGCAACGGAACGACACTCGCGGACGGCGATTCCGTCACCCTGATCAAGGACCTCAAGGTCAAGGGCACATCCGAGACGATCAAGCGCGGCACGCTGGTGAAGAACATCCGCCTGACCGACGATCCCGGCCTGATCGAATGCAATACCAAACAGGTTAAGGGCCTGGTGCTGAAAACCGAGTTCCTGAAGAAGGCTTGACGTGAGCAACCCGCATCTCGCCACGCCCTCCGGCAAGCCGCGCGCGCGGGGCTTCGGCATCCCTTTCGACGGGACGCCGGGACAAAACAACGCCATCACCGACGTGGCCGGCGTGACCGTCGGCTACACGACGCTGATTTCGGGCGAAGGCGCGCTGGCGACCGGCGAGGGTCCGGTCAGGACCGGGGTGACCGCGATCCTGCCCAGGCCTCGCGCGGAGATCGCCAGGCCGGTTTTCGCCGGCATCTTCAGCGCCAACGGCAATGGCGAGCTGACGGGATCGCACCTGATCGAGGAGATCGGGGCGTTCAACCTGCCGGTGACGATCACCAACACGCACAGCGCCGGCGTGGCGCGCGACGGAACGCTGCGCTGGGCGCACCGCGTGCGGCCCGGCGTTCTCGACGACGCCTGGGCGCTGCCCGTGGCGGGCGAGACCTATGACGGCTTCCTGAACGACATCAACGGCCACCATCTGACCTTCGAGCATGTGGCGGCGGCGCTTGACGGGGCCAGCGGCGGCCCCATCGAGGAAGGCAGCGTCGGCGGCGGCACCGGCATGATCACGCTTGGCTTCAAGGCGGGCTCGGGCACCGCCTCGCGCGTGGTGAAATGGCAAAGCGAACGCTACACGCTCGGCGTCTTCGTGCAGTCGAATTTCGGCAAGCGCTGGAATCTCGTCATCCGCGGCCTGCGGGCCGGGCTGGAGCTGGCCGAGCCGGCGATCCGCGAGGGCACGCCACGGGCGGAGAAGAGCTCGATCATCGCCATCGT
Organism: Rhizobiaceae bacterium; assembly: GCA_036520515.1. Taxonomy (GTDB): domain Bacteria; phylum Pseudomonadota; class Alphaproteobacteria; order Rhizobiales; family Rhizobiaceae; genus Mesorhizobium_K. The sequence goes on along the minus strand of DATDJN010000015.1, from coordinate 1,939 downwards.
CGCCACGGATGCGCCCTTGATGCCGCACCAGCTGAAGCGGCTGGCGAAACGCGTGCCGCTCGGCGTGGCGCTGACCGGCGGCTATGGCTACCACAGCTCGGGCGATATCTTTCTCGCCTTCTCGACCGCGAATGGAGAAGCCGCGAGCGGCGCATCGGGCAGGCTGGCGCAGGCTTCCTATGTGCCCGACGTCGACATCGACCGCTTCTTCGACGCGACCATCCAGGCCACGGAAGAGGCCATCCTCAACAGCCTCACCGCCAACGAGGACATGACGGGCCGCGACGGCAATTTTGTCCCCGCGCTGCCCCGGGAATGGCTGAACGCGCATTTTTCCCGGCGCTGAACGCTTGAGGGAAAGGCGCTCTCAGTCGAGCTTTTCGATCTGGGCGGCCTGGTCGGGGACGAGCCTGACGCGGTAGGTCGCGTCGGCGCAGGTCAGCGTCCACACCGCGTCGTCCTGAGCTGTCGGGTCGCGCCTCGCACTGACCGGCTCGGCACAGGCGAGCCCCTGGTTGCGAACCTGCACGGCCACCAGCTGGCCCGCCGCGGCATCGCCACCCGCATCCGTCTGTGCGGCGGCCGGACAGACGCCGGCCCCGAGCGCCGCGGCAACGGTCCAACAGAACGCCTTGCTTCTCATGATCTCGGCCTTCGCGATCGGCACATGTCTTTCCATGTTACGGGCTCCCTCGGGTTGGGGCGGGTCGGCTCGGTCCGGCCGGAGGCAATATGGGTCGAGCGCTCCGCTCCGGAAAAGTCGCCGCAAGCAGCGACGCCGTCCAGCAACATACATCTATGTCACCATCTGAAATTAAGAAGCGGCGCCCGCAGCCGGCAAGGCTTGCATCGCTTTACCGGCTGACCCGTTCAGCACAATACGGTGCCCTCAGGAAATGGAGTAGATCAATGAAGAAAACCTACGAGAAGCCGCATTTCGCGCGCCGTGAAGTTCTTAGCAAGGTGACGGCGGCTGGCCCATCCGTAGACCTGATAGATTGATCGCGCTCTCGTCTCGAAAGCGTGACGCGGTTGCCTACGGGCAGGACCGCCCGCGTCGAGATGACATGCGATAGTCCTGCACCGAGCGCCAGACTGCCGGTGACAGCAGCGGCCATACCGTTCTGAGCGGCGGCAAACGAGCTGGAATCGATCGCCGCCTCCGGGAGGTGGTCTTGTTTTGAAGGCTGCCGGCGGCTGCGCCGCGCCCGCCCCTCACATCGGCGAACGGATAGCCCCGTTCCGAAATTCGCGCCGGACACTGTCTGGAATAGGCCGAAAGGGCCAATTTTGAGTGGTACCGTTGGCTGGGCTCGAACCAGCGACCTCCGGATCCACAATCCGGCACACATCCTTACAGCGCAAGGGTTTGACGCCTCTATGTCGCGTCCATGTCGCGCCTAGCTGAGGAGAGATCGCTCCGCAGCGGCCAGTTCCTCGGCGTCGTCACCTCTCGGGAACAGGTGCCCATAGACGTCCGCGGTCAACGTCACGGACGAATGCCCCATGCGTTCCTGCACCACCTTCAGCGGCAATCCGAGGCCGCCGTCGGCAGGCCGATTGATGCACCACGAGGCATAGAAATGCCGCAGGGCGTGCAGGCCCTTGTACTTCGCGACCAGGATCGGCTTGCCCGTCTCGTCGACCTCGCCACTATCGAGCGCCACGCCGGCCCTGACCAAGGCAGGTTGCAGACCTCGCCTCACGATGTTGTTCAACTGCTCGACCTTCCCCTGCCCGTTCGGGAACACGAGATCGAGGACCATGATCGGGTTGCCGTCGGCGTCGACCTTGCCGCTATCCCGCTTCGGGCAGACCAGCTTCCACTCGCGCAGGGCGTTAATGACGATCGGCGGCGCCGGCACGCTTCGCTCGCCAGATTCCGACTTCGGCCGCCCGATCACGTTGAAGCGGTCGGCCCGCTGATGGACACGCACTG
>DATDJN010000014.1:0-3970 GCA_036520515.1 Rhizobiaceae bacterium | reverse complement strand
CCTTGGAGTCATATCTGAAATCGCGGCGGATCCGGTACATCAGGTCGACAGCGCCCGAGAGGACGCCGCCGCCTGGCGGGAAGCTTGGCGCGGCATAGGCGGTGAGCGGCGCCAGCACCGGCACCAGCGAACTCGCAAAGACATATCCGACCGGCGATTCGGGGCCGAGACTGGTGGCCTCGAAGGCCACGTCGCGAACCTGCTCCCACGGCGGGCTCTGTGCCGTGCGACCGGGTGGGTGACGCGAGACCGAGACCCGCGAGCGGGAATCGATCCGCAAATTGCGGTGCGCGGCCTCGATCAGCACGCTCTCGGTATGGGTTCCGAAAAAGTCGTGCCGCACCGTGCGTTCGGCCGGCCGCGGCCGGATCTCGACCGAGTGCGAGATCAATTGCTGCCCGTCGCCGCTCCGCGGCTCCAGCCGCAGCGAGCACCGTGCAAAGTTCACCGGGCTCTCGTAACTGTAGCTCGTGACGTGACGGATGTCGTAGATCACGCGAGGCCCGTCAGCTTCTCCGGCCGGCTCGCATTGGGTCCGTGCGGGAAGTAATGCAGGCCGATGGCGTCGGCGAGATTGAGCAGATCCTGCTCCAGTGCGAACAGGGCCTTGACGTCCAGCGTGGCGGCCTCGGCTGTCGTCAACGTCGACTGCAACGCCACCGCCAGCCGCTGCGGCCGCTCGATCAGGCCGTGCTCCTTCAGGCTCGGCAGAGCGGCGACATGATCATTCAGCGTCGTCACCTGAAACGCGACCGAGCGCGGATTATAGGGATCGAGCACCGCGAGATCGCGCACCGGCGCCAGCGCCGGGCCGACCAGATAGCGCGAACGATAGGTGATCTGGCAATCCACCAACGTCAGCAGCACATCGAGGTCTTCGTCGCCGGCTTCGTCATAGGCGAATTGCCGTGCGAACCGCGCGGTGTTGATGGCGCGCTCGGCGCGGCGGCCCATGTCGAGGAAGCGCCAGCCCGCGGCGCGATTCATGTTTTCCTGCGCCAGCCCGGCGAGGCTTGCCAGTTCCTGCAGCGTCAGTTCGGCGGCGCTGACGACGCTGTCGTCGTCGTCGACCTGCAGGGCGAGGCGCTCCACCATCTCGGTGATGATCTGCCAAGCGTCGGGCGAAAGCCGCTCGCGCAGCGAGCTTGCGGTCCGTTGCGCCGATTTTGCCAACGACAGGGCCGATCCGAATTTGTCCGGGCTCTGCAGCGCCTCGGCGACGACCCTCGCGGGGTTCGTCCGCGTCGCCTGCGAGGCAGCGCCCCAGGTCACCAGAAGCCGCTGGATGCGCTCGACCGAGGGCAGCGCAGTCGACGATCCCTTGACGGGATCGCGCATCGGCGCGCCGAGCGCACGGATCAGCCGCAGCGTGGCCTCGGCGCGCTCGAGGTAGCGGCCGAGCCAGAACAGATTGTCCGCGGCGCGGCTGGGCACGACGCCCGCGATCCGCTTGATCCGTACGGCGTCAGCTCCCGGCAGCAGCGTCGAAACCGACACCGCCTTGTCCGACACCACCCAGACATCCGCCGACCGCGCCCCATCGCCCATCGACACCGCGCGCGCATCCGCCTGTTCGGCGATCCGGCAAAACCCGCCGGGCAGGATGGTCCAGCCATTCGGCGTCGCGGCGGCAAACACCCTGAGCACGAACGGACGTGGCGTGATCCGCCCCTGTTCCCATACCGGCGTGGTCGACAGCCGCACCAGTTCCTGGCCGACATAGTCGATGCCGCGATCGGCGATCGCACTTCTCAACCGGTCGCGCTCGGCGGGCGCCAGTTCGCCGGCGAGCACCGGCCCATGGCTGGAGAAGCCCGGAACGGCGCGGCCGTAAGCTCCCTCGATCGCGAAATCCTCGAGCCGCGACAGCACTTCCTCGCGCGCGGCTTTCTGGCCGCACCACCAGGTCGCGATGTGCGGCATGATCAGATTCTCGCCGAGCAGCCGCCGGCACAGGCTCGGCAGGAAGCCGAGCAACGCCCTCGCCTCCAGTACGCCGGAGCCGGGCATGTTGGCGACGACGACGCCGCCCTTGCGCAGTACGTCGATCAGGCCGGGTACGCCGAGATGCGACGATGCGTCGAGTTCGAGCGGATCGAGGAAATTGGAATCGACCCTGCGCAGCAGCACGTCGAGCCGCTTCAACCCGGCGACGGTGCGGATGTGGATGCGGTCGCCGCTGACGGCGAGATCGTCGCCCTCGACCAGCAGGAAGCCGAGATAGCGCGCCAGGGTGGCATGTTCGAAATAGGTCTCGCTGAAGGCGCCCGGCGTCAGCAGCCCGATCCGCGGTTCGTCGCGGTCGGCACTGGCGCGCAGCGAATCGCGGAATGCCTCGAAGAACGGCGCCACGCGCTCGACATTCATCGACTTGTAGAGGCTGGAAAAGGCGCGCGACAGCACCAGGCGATTTTCCAGCGCGTAGCCGGCCCCCGACGGGGCCTGTGTACGGTCGTTCAACACCCACCAGCGGCCGTCGGGACCGCGGCCGACATCGGCCGCATAGAGGTGAAGATGGCGGCCCCCGGGCGGTTTGACGCCGCAAACCGCGCGCAGATATTCGTTGCTGCCGGCAATCGCGGCCGCCGGCACCGCGCCGTCGGCGACCAGCCGGCCCTCGCCATAGAGATCGCGCAGCACCATTTCGAACAATTGGGCGCGTTGCGCGATGCCCGCGGTCAGTTGCTGCCAATCGGACTCGTCGATGATCAGCGGCAGGTGGCTGAGCGGCCAGAGCCGGTCGGCGGTCTCGCCGGGCGCGCGATAGGTGACGCCGGCCTCGCGCAGATGACGGTCGGCGGAGGCAAAACGGCGCTCGATATCGGCCGGCGACAACGCGGCGAAGGCATCGAAAAAACGGCTCCAGGCGGCGCGCGGCGCCCCGTCGGGCCCGATATACTCGTCGGGAATGCCGGGCAGCCGCGCATAGTCGCGCGTCCACTGCGCCATCCGGCGCTGGCCCGGGCGGGCCCTGGTTTCCTGACTGCTGCCTTGGCCTGCCATTCCGATTCCCTGAGACCGTCGTTCCCGATTAGATCAGGAGCGGCGTCCTCAAGTCGAGCGTCAAGGGGAATTCAATTGTGCGTTCTTCGGGCGGCGGGTCGATCTTGCCCGGGGTGTGGCCGTGATCCTGAAACCGCGCCAGCCGGCGGGCTTCCGCCTCGTAGGAGTTGACCGGCTTGGTATCGTAGCTGCGGCCGCCCGGATGGGCGACATGGTAGACGCAGCCGCCGAGCGAGCGCCCGTTCCAGCTGTCAATCAAGTCAAATGTCAGCGGTGCGTGCACCGGAATGGTCGGATGCAGCCCCGAGGCCGGCTGCCAGGCCTTGAAGCGGACGGCAGCCACGGCCTCTCCGGAGCGTCCCGTCGGCGTCATCGGCATCCGCCTGCCGTTGCAGGTCACGACGTGGCGGCCCTCGACGAAGCCCTCAGCCTTGACCTGCAGCCGCTCCACCGAACTATCGACATAGCGCACGGTGCCGCCCGCCGATCCCTCTTCGCCGAGCACATGCCAGGGCTCCAGCGCCTGCCGCAATTCCAGCGCGACGCCGCCATGATGGACGCGGCCGAACGCCGGAAAACGGAACTCGAGCTGAGCCGAATACCATTCGGGCGAGAATTCGTAACCGGATTGCCGGAGTTCATCGAGTACGCCGAGAAAATCCTCCCAAAGGAAATGCGGCAGCATGAAGCGGTCGTGCAGCGCCGTGCCCCAGCGGACGAACTTGCCATGCTGCGGCTCGCGCCACAGCTTGGCGATCAGCGCGCGGATCAGCAGTTGCTGCGCCAGTGACATCCTGGGATCGGGCGGCATTTCGAGCGCGCGGAATTCGACCAGCCCGAGACGGCCGGTCGGCCCGTCGGGCGAATAGAGCTTGTCGATACAGATTTCGGCGCGATGGGTGTTGCCGGTGATATCGACGAGAATGTGCCGGAACAGGCGGTCCACCAGCCACAGCGGCGCATCGAT
>DATDJN010000013.1:0-9096 GCA_036520515.1 Rhizobiaceae bacterium | reverse complement strand
GTGCAGCCGTTGCCCCAGACGGAACCGAATCCGACGAGCAGCCCCGCGACGATCATCAGCGGGACGTTCGAGGAGACGGTCTGGACGATGGCGGCGCCGCTGCCCCAGGCGATGAGAAGGGGCGCCGCGACGATGCCGACGACGAAGCCCAGGCGGGACAGAAAGGCGCTGTCGCGGTAGGGAGGCAGGAGGCGGCCGGCGATGCCGGATACCCCGGCGATGCGGCCTTCCCACAGCATGAGCAGCACGGCCGACAGGCCGATCATCGCGCCCCCGACGAGCGATGCGTATGGAGTGAACTCGGTCATTTCTTCCAGATCCTCAGGTCTTGTCCGGCTGCGTGCAGAACATCCGGTACATCTGTTCGATGAAGTCCTTCACCCGCCCGTCTTCGAGGCGGTAGAACATGCTCTTCGATTCCTTGCGGCCGACGATGAGCCCGGCGTCCCGCAACGCGGCGATCTGCTGCGACAGGCCGGGCTGGCGGATGCCCAGCGTGTCCTCAAGATCCCGCACCGAGCGCTCGCCGTCGACAAGCGCGCAGGCGATCATCAGCCGGGACGGATGGGCGAACTTCTTCAGGAAGTCCGCCGCCTCCTCGGCGTTGGCGACCAGTTCGGCGGTGCCGGGGGCCAGTTCGAGCTTCATCGGTCGTCCCAGGCGGCGCCCTGCAGCGCATCGAGCGGGAACTTGAGGTAGCGCCTGCCGTTGGCCTCGGGCTCCGGCAGGCGGCCGCCATTCATGTTCACCTGCAGCGCATGAAGGATCAGCTTCGGCATCGACAGCGTCTTGTCCCGCGCCTCGCGAACGGCGACGAACTCGGCTTCCGTCGCGCATTTCGAGATGTGCGTGTTCTTCGCCTTCTGCTCGGCGACGGTCGATTCCCACCGAGGCTCGCGTCCGCCCGGCTGGTAGTCATGGCCGGTGAAGATGCGGGTCTCGTCAGGCAGCGACAGGATATCCATGATCGATCCGTAGAGGCGCTTTGCGCTGCCGCCCGGGAAATCAGTCCGTGCGGTGCCGGAGTCGGGCATGAAGAGCGTGTCGTGGACGAAGGCCGCGTCGCCGATCACATAGGTGATCGAGGCCAGCGTGTGGCCAGGCGAGAACAGGACGCGGGCAGGGATGTTGCCCACCTTGAAAGTGTCGCCGTCGGAAAACAGCCGGTCCCACTGGGAGCCGTCGGCCGGGAAGCCGGGCCAGTTGTAGATGTCCTTCCAGAGCTTCTGCACCTCCACGACCCTGTCGCCGATGGCGGTCGGGGCGCCGGTCTTTCCCTTCAGGTACTGCGCGGCGGAAAAGTGATCCGCATGCGGATGGGTGTCGAGGATCCACTCCACCTCGAAGCCCTGCTCCCCCACATAGGCGAGGATCTCGTCCGCGCTTCCCGTCGCGGTGACGCCGGATTTCTCGTCGAAGTCGAGTACCGGGTCGATGATCGCGCACCTCTTTGTCTCCGCGTCTGCGACCACGTACTGGATGGAGTTGGTCCGCGCGTCGAAGAAACCCCTCACCAGAGGCCTGGTTATGTTCATGGAAAATCTCCGGTTGCGAAGCCGACAGAACTCGGTTGCGGGTAGGTGTAAGGCTCTTTGGACATCCGCTTCACTGGTTTCTCCAGGCTCGACCATCCATATGCTGCGACGACAGTCAGCTATAGTCGATTGCATAAAAATGCAATAGTTTTATTGCAATTGTGACATGGCTGCGGAAGGCCGAGGATGCAGCATGCGACGAGGATTGAGCGTTGACGCTTCATTTGTGCTGACGGCGCTGACCGTTCTGGGCATGGCGCTCGCGGTCGCCGCGCTGTGGCCGCTGCAGGCTGAAAGCGCGACCTGGGCATCCCGCGTCGGGCTTGGCCTCGTCTATCTGGCCGGCGGTCTTCCCGCGGCTTGGCGGGCGGTCGAGGCCTTGTGGCGGGAGCACATCCTCGACATCGACCTGCTGATGGTCGTGGCGGCCGTGGCCGCGGCTGCGGTCGGTGCACCCTTCGAGGGGGCTGTCCTGCTGACCCTGTTCAGCGTTTCCACCACCCTGGAGGAGCAGGCCCTCGGGCGGGCGCGCCGCGCCGTCGAGTCGCTGATGGCGCTGCGTCCGGAGACGGCGCTGCGCAAGGACCCCGGTGGCGGCGTCAGCGAGATCCCGGCAGCCGATCTCGAGGTCGGCGACGTCGTCGTCCTGCGGCCCGGCGCGCGCGTTCCCGCCGACGGGGTGATCGTCAGCGGCCGCGGGTCGCTGGACGAGGCGAGCATCACGGGCGAATCCATGCCGGTGGCGAAGGACCCCGGCGCACAGGTCTTCGAGGCGACCGTCAACCTGGATGGGGTTCTCGAAGTCGAGGTCTCGAAGACCATCGAAGAAAGCACCGTCGCCCGCATGATCGCGCTGGTGACGGAGGCGCAGGCGGCAAAGGCTCCCTCGGAGCGGTTCAGCGCCTGGTTCGGCCAGCGCTATACGCTCGCGGTCATGGTAGGGGCGGTGCTCGCCTTTGCCGCTTTCTATTGGCTGGGAAGCGATTGGGAGGAGGCGCTCTACCGATCCGCGACCCTGCTGGTCGCCGCCAGCCCGTGCGCCATCGTCATATCGGTCCCGGCCGCTATCCTCTCGGCGCTGTCGGCGGCTGCGCGCGGGGGCGTGCTGTTCAAGGGCGGCGCAGCACTTGAAACGCTGGCGGCGGTCGACACGTTCGCTTTCGACAAGACCGGCACGCTGACCACCGGCAAGGCGGCCGTGACCCGGGTCGTGGCGCTCGATGGCGACGAAGAGGGCTTGCTTTCCATGCTCGCCGGTATCGAGGCGCATTCGGAACATCACAGCGCGGCCGCCATCAGGCAGGAGGCGGCGAGCCGGTCGGTCGCCCCAGCCGAGGTGGCGAACGTGAACACCAGGCCGAGCGCCGGCATCGTCGGCCACCATGGCGGAGGCCTGTTGTGGGCAGGCAATCCGCGCCTGGCGGCCGAGATGAAGGCTTCGATCGACCATCCGGCGCTGAAGGCGCTCGCGGCGGACAGCGAAACCGTCATCTATCTCGGAAAGGATTCGACGGTCCTGGGCGCCGTCACCGTTGCCGACGGCGTGCGCCCGACCTCCGCAAGAGCGCTTGCAGCGCTGCGCGAGAGCGGGATCAAGCGCATCGTCATGATGACGGGGGACCGCCGGCCGGTCGCCTTGAGGATCGGCGGGGAACTCGGCCTCCGCCCGGACGAGATCCATGCCGACATGCTGCCCGAGGACAAGGTGCGCATGGTCGGGGAACTGGCGGCCTCGGGCAAGGTCGCGTTCGTCGGCGACGGCGTCAACGATGCGGCCGCGCTTGCGCGGGCCGATGTCGGGATCGCCATGGGCGCCGCCGGATCGGACGTCGCCATACAGGCCGCCGACGTGGCCCTGCTTTCGGAAGAGATGAGCCAGCTTGCCGAGGCCCACCGCCTGGCGCGACGCACCGCAACCATCATCAAGCAGAACCTGGGCTTTGCCCTTGCCGCGATGGGGGTGCTGGTCATCGGCGGCCTGTTCTTCCAGCTGCCGCTGCCGCTGGCCGTGGTCGGTCACGAGGGAGGCACGGTGCTTGTCGTGCTCAACGGCCTGCGGCTGCTGGCGTCGCCAATCGGGAGGGCCGCCAGGCAGAAGCCGGCGGCAAATCGAGAACGGGGACGGCCCGCAGCCTCGCCGCTGCTGCCGCGACAGACCTATCGCCGGCAAGTCCCGAGGGGTTCCTGACGCCTCGGTTCAACTTCGATGCCGATCCGGCCATGAACGTCATTTGACTGCGGCCCGGCAATCGGCGAACAGGGCAGGCCAGAACATCCAGCGCAAGAGGCCGTGCATTGCAGATCCTCGTCTTCAACGCAGGCAGTTCCAGCCTCAAGTTCGGTCTCTTCGACCTGGGAGCGGACGCGCGCGAGGTGTTCAAGGGCTCCTATGAGCGATTTGGGAGCGGGAAGTGCGAGTACCGCTTCCGGCACGCCGACACCGACGAGCGCGGCTCGGCCGAATTCGGCAGTCCCGGCGAGGCGCTGAAAGGGGTTCCGGATGCGCTGAAGCGGTTCGGCCTGGAAGCGATCGACGCGGTGGGCCACCGCATCGTCCATGGCGGCGCAAGATTTTCCTCGGCGACACTTCTGGACGATGAGACGGTCGAGGCCATCGCGGCACTGACGCCGCTCGCTCCGCTGCACAATCCGGCCAACCTGGAGGCCGTCCGCCTCTGCCGCAGCCTTTGGCCCGGCATACCCCAGGTGGCTGTCTTCGACACGGCGTTCCACATGACCAATCCTCCCTTCGCGACGACCTACGCCGTGCCCGCGGCGTGGCGCGATGCCGGTCTTCGCCGCTACGGCTTCCACGGGACCTCGCACAAATACGTGGCGACGCGCGCCGCCGAGGAGATCGGCCGGCCGGTTTCCGACCTCCAGCTGGTGAGCATCCACCTCGGGAACGGCGCCAGCGTCTGCGCCGTCAACCGTGGGGAAAGCATGGACAGCTCGATGGGCATGACGCCGCTCGAGGGGCTGGTGATGGGAACCCGCTCCGGCGACGTCGATCCGGGCGCCTTCGGTTTCCTGTCCCGCGAGCTCGGGCTGTCCGTGCAGGAGATCGAGGATGCCCTCTACGACGACAGCGGGCTGAAGGGGCTGGCGGGCTCGTCCGACATGCGCGACATCGAGGACAGGGCGGCAAAGGGCGACCCCCAGGCCCAGCTCGCGATCGAGATCTACGCCTACCGCGCCAGGAAGTATGTCGGGGCGTACGCGGCAGCCATGGGAGGGCTGGATGCGATCGTCTTCACCGGCGGCATCGGCGAGAATTCCCCCTCAATGCGCCGGCGGATCTGCGACGGGCTCGACTTCATGGGGCTGCAGCTCGACCAGGACCGCAACATGGCCGTGGACCTGTCAAACCAGGCGGCGCCGCAGATCCAGGCCTATGGCTCCCGTGTGCGCGTCCTCGTGACGGAGACCGCGGAACAGCTGATGATCGCCCGCGAGACGGCGGAAGCGCTGGCCGTCGGCATGGCCGGAAGCGAGTTGCGGCTGCCGATCGCCGTGTCGGCGCGGCATGTCCACCTGTCGCGCGAGGCGGTCGATGCGCTGTTCGGCAAGGGTTACGATCTCGACCAGGCGACACCGTTGCGGCAGCCGGGCCACTGGGCCGCCAGGGAACGCGTCACGCTTGTCGGGCCGAAGGGCCGGCTCGAACGCGTCGCCATCCTCGGGCCGTTGCGCGAGCGCACGCAGGTCGAAGTGTCCCGCACGGACAGCTTCGCGCTCGGCATCGACGTACCCGTCCGGGACAGCGGCAGGCTCGAGGGCACCCCCCATGTCACTCTGGAGGGGCCCTCCGGAAGCTTCACGACCGATGGCCTCATCATCGCGGCGAGGCACATCCATACGAACCCCGCCGATGCGGCGCGGCTCGGCATCCACGACGGCCAGTATGTCGACGTTCGCGTCCGCGACGACGATCGCGCGCTGACCTTCGGCCGGACCCTGGTCCGGGTGGGGAAGGACAGCTTCACCGAGGTGCATATCGACACCGACGAAGCCAATGCGGCGGGGATCGACGTCGCCACGACGGGCGAACTCGTGCAGGCGTGAAGCGAAGCGGCTGCGTGCGGTGAGTGCGGTCAGTCTCCCGCCACTTCGGCCAGTTCGTGCAGATGCACCTGTTCTGTCCACTGACCGTGCCTGTGCAGCATGGCCGGGACCAGCCTGCCGCCGCGCAGGACGGCAGCGCGGTCGGTGAGCCGCTCCAGCAGCGGCCAGTCGTGCGAGACGATGATCATCGCCGCCGGCAGGGGGGACAGTATCGCGACCATGCGTTCCAGATAGGCTTCGTCCAGGGCGTTGGTCGGCTCGTCGAGCAGCAGCACGTCCGGCCGCATGGCAAGCACCGCGGCAAGCGAAACCAGCCGCTTCTCGCCGCCCGAGAGCCGGTGGGTGATGCGGTTGGCCAGGTGGCCGAGATCGAGCTCGGCGAGGATGTCGCCGGCCAGCGACATGGCCTGAGCGTGCTCCATGCCGAGATTGAGCGGGCCGAAGGCGACGTCGTCGATGACGGTCGGGCAGAAGAGCTGGTCGTCAGGGTCCTGGAACAGGTAGGCCGCCTTCGCCCTGACCTGCCGGAACTCCGCCTCGCTGCGGCGGCGCGTGCCGAACGCGAAAATCTCGCCCGATGCCCGCTGCAGGCCGACGATGGTGCGCAGCAGCGTGGTCTTGCCCGCGCCGTTGCCGCCTATCAGCGCCAGCCTTTCGCCCGGTTCGAGCGCAAGCGACAGGTTGTCCAGGATGCGCCGCCCGTCGCGGACGACACCGACGTGCTCCAGTCTGATCAACGTCATGCGGCGAACTCCACGACCAGGAGGCCCACGACCGTGCAAAGGAATATGCTGGCGAAGGCGATGTCGAATTCCATGGCCGGCTGTTGGGGGGCCGTGCGCATCGTGCCGGCAAAGCCCCGGCAGCGCATCGCCTCGTCGACGCGCTTCGCCCGCTCGAGCGAGCGGACGACCATGGTTCCCGCGAAGTTGCCGAATGTGCGCCAGGTATGGAGGTTGGAGCGCGGCCGGAAGGCGCGTGCCCGCATCGCCTCGACGAGCCGGGCGGTCTCCTCGCGAAATACGGAGACATAGCGGGTGGTCGAAAGAAACAGCGTGACGAACCTGGAGGGGACGCCGAGCGTCGCGGCGGCCTGGCCGATGCGCACCGGATCGAGCGATCCGAGCAGGGCATGGACGACGAGGACGCACAAGTTGACCTTGGCGACCAGGGTCAGGGCGCGGGTCAATCCCTCGCTGGTCGCCGTTATCGTCCCCAATTCGAAGATCGGCCGGCCGGGCATGGTGAACGGCAGCAGCGCGAGCAGGACGATCAGGAACCCCTCGACATGCAGCAGGCGATGTCCGAGATCCGCCCAGGGCAGCCGCGCGAGCAGCACGAGCAGGACAGCCGCGGCCAATGCAAGGGCGAGCACGACCGGCTGGTGCGCGACCGTCGCAAGGACGAGGGCGGCAAGCGTCGCGACAAGGCGCGTGCTCGGCTGGAGCCTGTCGATCGGACTGGCGGAGGTCGCCTCGGGATTGTGCATGCTCTGACGCATTACGCCTGGTCCCCCGGGGCGGGAGGCTCCCTGTCTTTCCGGCGCCGCGACCGCGCCCATAGCAGCAGCCCGGAAAGGCCGATGATCATCGCGATGCCGCTGACCACATCGTTGAAGCGCATGCGCCCATCGGCTTCGGCATAGGCTTCGAGCAGGGGGGCGATCTGGCGCGAGACCGCGCGATCGACGCTGCGGTCGACGAGCGCCGCCAGGTCCTGCTGCGGTTGCGCGGGCACTGCGGCGGAGGCGCGCGCATCCGGTGAGGTGGCAGCCGACGCGGGCGCCGCTTCCGTGGCTTTCGCCGTTGCGACAGCATCGAACAACCCGGCGTCGGGAAAACGATCGGCGGCGATGTGGGTGTCCGCGACATGGCCGTCTCCGGCATCCATGACCAGGAAGAGTTCCGTCCCCGTGGCCGGCCTGAAGGTGAAGCTTGCGTCGCCGCCCGCGGGGCCGCGATAAAGTTCGGCGCCGGCCCTGTTGCGGATCACCAGTTGGGCCTCGCCCGGGCGTCCGCCGCCGATGAAGAAGCCATAACCCTTGACCACGCCGTCTTCCACGGTCGCGAAAAGCTTCAGCCGATGCGCCTCGGCGGCACAGGTGAGGAGCGCGAGGGCGGCGGCCGCCGCCGCGGCGCGGGACAGGATCGGCAGCATCATTCCAGTTTCCTTTCGCCGAACGGCTCGGCGGCGAGCGTTTCGGGCCGGACGCGCTTGAGGAAGGCGACGGCGAAGCCGGTGATCAGGCCTTCCGCCAGCATGAGGGGCAGGTAGGTCACGCCGATGATGCGGGCGGAGGGGACGTAATCCGACGAGGACAGCACGAGCGCCAGGACGACGCCGCATGCCGTGCCGGCCACAGAAAGGGCAGCGCAGAAAAAGCCCGCCACTCCGGCCCAGGCGGGCGGCAGGCGCCGGACCAGCGGCAGGAAGAGCCAGCCGAACACGACCCCCGGCAAGGCGATGTTGAGCGTGTTGACCCCGAGCGTGGTCAGGCCGCCGAAGCCGAACAGCAGCACCTGGAGCAGAAGCCCGACCATCACCGCCGGGAAGGTGGCGGGACCGATCGTCAGCCCCATCAGGCCCGAGAGCAGCAGGTGCACGCTCGATGGACCGACCGGCACCGCAAACAGCGAGACCACGAAGAACATGGCAGCCAGGATGGCGATCTCGGGAATGCGGTCGTCGTCGAGCCGGCCCAGCGCAAGGCCGACGCCGGCGACCGCGGCGGCCGCGCCGCCCGCGAGCACGGGAATGGACAGGAGACCATCAGGTATGTGGGCCATCGCCACCTCGGCGCATCGGCTCCACGGGCCGGCTGTGGTGCCGCCCGCAAGCCATGCGGTCATCTCATGTCCGTCGCCTTGACCCAGATCAGCCCGCCATGCTCGACCGGCGCAGGGCCGCCATCCGGACCCGTCATCGGCGCGTCGGCTTCGGCGAGCGCGGCAAAGCCCCACCAGCCGGCGCGCGGCATGGCGTAGGAGAACGCGCCCTCGCCATCGGCCTTGATCACCTGTGTGACGAAGGCCGGGTTCGGCGCTTTCACCGAGCCGTCATTGACATACTCGATCTCGATCTCGGCATCCGGCAGCGGCTTGCCGTCCTTGAGCACGACGCCGGTGAAGAGGTTGCCGGTCCACAGGCCCGTGGGGCGCGTCAACGGCTTGATCTCGACGGGAAGCCCGATCGTATCGTCCCAGTCTTCGCCGGACGCGAAGCCGTCCACCAGCACCTTGGCGAAGTGGACGATGAACTTCTTCTCGGCGGGCTCCCAATAGGGCTGCGGCTGGACGAAATAGATGGAGGGTCCCGGCTCCCTTATCTCGTCCGTTGCCCGCCAGGCGGTCTTGCCCTCCACCTCGTTCTCCTGCAGCCGGTCGGTCAGATCGGTGAGCGTGCCGCCCCGCTTGACGCCGAATTTCTCCGGCTTCGCCATGTCCATGACGGGGCCGCGATCCATGGGGTGGGTGAACACCAGGTCCAGCGTGACCGG
>DATDJN010000012.1:0-13459 GCA_036520515.1 Rhizobiaceae bacterium | reverse complement strand
GTCGGCGACGAGACGCTGGGCCGCATCATGAATGTCATCGGCGAGCCGGTGGACGAAGCCGGCCCGGTGGTCACCGCCGTTCGCCGCGCCATCCACCAGGAAGCGCCGAGCTTCACCGAGCAGTCCTCGGAAGCGCAGATCCTCGTCACCGGGATCAAGGTGGTCGACCTGATCGCCCCCTACGCCCGTGGCGGCAAGATCGGCCTGTTCGGCGGCGCCGGCGTGGGCAAGACCGTGCTGATCCAGGAGCTGATCAACAACGTGGCTAAGGCGCACGGCGGTTACTCGGTGTTCGCCGGCGTGGGCGAGCGTACCCGTGAGGGCAACGATCTCTACCACGAAATGATCGAATCGGGCGTGAACAAGGACCCGTCCGAGAACAACGGCTCGACCGCAGGCTCCAAGTGCGCCCTCGTGTTCGGCCAGATGAACGAGCCTCCGGGCGCCCGTGCCCGCGTGGCGCTGAGCGGCCTGACCGTCGCCGAGCACTTCCGCGACCAGGGCCAGGACGTGCTGTTCTTCGTGGACAACATCTTCCGCTTCACCCAGGCGGGCGCCGAGATGTCCGCTCTGCTCGGTCGTATTCCTTCGGCCGTGGGTTACCAGCCGACGCTGGCCACCGACATGGGCCAGATGCAGGAACGCATCACCACCACCAACAAGGGCTCGATCACCTCGGTGCAGGCAATCTACGTGCCCGCCGACGACTTGACCGACCCGGCGCCGGCGACCTCGTTCGCGCACCTTGACTCGACGACGACGCTCAACCGCGCCATCTCTGAAAAGGGCATCTATCCGGCCGTCGATCCGCTCGACTCGACCTCGCGCATGCTCGACCCGATGATCGTCGGCGAGGAGCACTACACGGTTGCCCGCCGCGTTCAGGAAACCTTGCAGCGCTACAAGTCGCTGCAGGACATCATCGCCATCCTGGGCATGGACGAGCTTTCCGAAGAGGACAAGATCACCGTCGCGCGTGCGCGCAAGATCGAGCGCTTCCTGTCGCAGCCCTTCTTCGTCGCCGAGGTGTTCACCGGTTCGCCGGGCCAGCTGGTGCCGCTCGAAGACACGATCAAGAGCTTCAAGGGCCTCGTCAACGGCGAGTATGACCACCTGCCGGAAGCCGCCTTCTACATGGTCGGCGGCATCGACATGGCGGTCGCCAAGGCGCAGAAGCTCGCTGCAGAAGCGGCGTAATTCAGGCAATAGGGAGTAGGCAGTCGGGCAAAGGGCGAAGGGCATAGTGTTTCACTACTGCCTGCTGCCAACAGCCCACTGCCGGAGCTAAAATGGCTGAAGCTTTCCAGTTCGAACTCGTCTCGCCCGAGCGGCTGCTCGTCTCCGCAAAGGTCGAGTCGGTCGTCATTCCGGGCGCGGAAGGCGAGATGACCGTCATGGCCAACCATGCGCCGGTCATGACCACCATCAAGCCGGGCGTCGTCACGGTGAAGACCGTGGCCGGCGCCACCGAGCGCTACTGCGTGTTCGGCGGCTTCGCCGACATCCAGCAGGACGGCTGCACGCTGCTCGCCGAATCGGCGGTGGCGACGGACGCGGTCGATCGCGACGACCTCGCCAAGCGCATCCAGGATGCGCGCGAGGACGTCGCCGACGCCAAGGACGACCAGACCCGCACCAAGGCCGAGCAGTATCTCAGCCACCTCACCACGCTGGAAGCCGCACTCTAAAACATACGCGGCTGTGCAGGCGAACGAACGAAAGCGAGGCTCCGGCCTCGCTTTTTTGTTGGCGGCCGGCAGCTGACCGCCCTGGCTCGTGGCGAACTGCACGACAGGCCGGCGCAGGGCGCAGGCGGCGGGGCGTCAGGCAGGAGGGAAAGTCCACCGCCAGACGATCGTGCGCTTCACCTCGGAGTCCTCCAGCGCGCGAGTCACCGGCACCTGGTATTCGGCAAGCTTCGTCAGCCGATCGCGCGGCAGATACGAGCGGCCGGGATCGCCGACGATGACGCTGACCCCATGCTCCTGCAGTTCCGAGAACCACGGCGCCAGCCGTTCCGCGAAGGGCTTGTCGTAGAAAACGTCACCGGCAAGCAGCACGTCGAAGCCGTTGTTTTCGCCGATGAAATCGCGGCCATCGAACGTCACCGACACGCCGTTGGCAGCGCAATTCAGCCGGACCGCCGCCGCGCAGAACGGGTCGATGTCGGCGGCGACGACGCTCGCGGCGCCCGCCTTGGCCGCGGCGATGGCGACCAGCCCCGAGCCGGTGGCGAAATCGAGAACGCGCCTGCCGCGCACGACTTCGGGATTGTCCAGCACATGGCGCGCCAGCCCCTGGCCGCCGGCCCAGGCAAAGGCCCAGAACGGCGGCGGCAGTCCGATCTCGGCAAGCTCCTCTTCGGTGCGGTGCCAGAGGTCATGCGCCTCGTCGGCGAGGTGGAGTCCGATCTCCGGCACGTGCGGAGGCCTCGACAAGGCCGTGTTGGCGCGGATGAATTCCTCGAACCTGTCCGGCGAACACGTCATCTGCGCCAAGGGGGCAATCACTTGGCCGGATCGAGGCCGCCCATGCGGCAGACTTCTGCCCACTCCTCCGGTTTCACCGGCTGAACGGACAGCCGCCCCAGCCGCACCAGCGCCATGTCCTGGAGTTTCGGGTTCGCCTTGACCTGTTCAAGGGTCGGCGGATTGGGCACGTCCCTCACCGCGCGGATGTCGACGCATTCCCAGCGCGGATCGTCCGTCGTGGTGTCGGGGTGCGCGAGCGCGCAAACCTCGGCGATGCCGACGATGTTGAGCCCCTCGTTCGAGTGGTAGAAAAAGCCGAGATCCCCGACTTTCATCGCCCTCATGTTGTTGCGCGCGGCATAGTTGCGCACGCCGTCCCACTGCGTGCCCGCCTTGCCCTTCTTCTTGAGCTCGTCGAACGAGAACTTGAAGGGTTCCGACTTGAACAGCCAGTAGTTCATGGCTCGCTCTCCCTAAAGCACCGGTTTTCCGTCCGGAATTGCGACAACATGATCTACGGGTTCGACGGGTTGGCGGGGTTGTTGAAGGTCCAGTTCCAGGCGCGGACACTCACGCTCTCGAACAGCCCCGCCTTGGCATAGGGGTCCTCGGAGCCGATCCTCGTGGCTTCGTTCTTGTCCTTCGCCTCCACAACGACCAGGCTGCCGTAGGGCTTGCCGTCGTCGTCGAGGAAGGGGCCGGCGAACTTCAGCGTGCCTTCGTCATTGAGCTTCCTCAGGAAAGCGACGTGGGCGGGGCGGTTGTCCAGGCGCACCTGGAGGTGGTCGGGCTTGTCCTTGCAGATCAACGCAAACAGCATGTCGAAAACTCCTCTCTCGAAACAATCAGCCGGCTTCGGCGCGCAGCGGCCGCGTCATCAGCGCCGAGACCGCTTCGTTGATGGTGAGCTTCCCGGCAAGGATGGAGGCGACCGCGGTGATGATCGGAGCCTCGATGCCGCGGTCGCGGGCGATCTTCGCCGCGATGCCCGCCGTCGCCACGCCTTCGGCCAGCGGCCGGCCCGCGAGGCTCTCGCCGCGTCCCAGCGCCAGCCCGTAGGCGAAATTGCGCGACTGGACCGAGGCGCAGGACAGCAGCAGGTCGCCAAGGCCGGAGAGGCCCATCACCGTTTCCGGCTCCGCGCCGAAGGATTGCGCGATCCGCCTCAGTTCCACGAAGCCGCGCGTCACCATGGCCGCTTCGGCGGAGGCGCCGAGCCCGGCTCCGGTGACGGCGCCGGCCGCGATGGCGAAGACGTTTTTCAGCGCGCCGCCGATCTCGACCCCGACGAGGTCGCCGGTCGAATAGCAGCGGAAGCGCTCGGTCGAGAAAGACTGCGCCAGGGAGGCGGCCAGCGCCTCGTCCTGCGCGGCGATGACCACCGCCGTCGGCAATTCCCTGGCGAGGTCGGCCGCAAAGCTAGGGCCGGAAAGCGCTGCGATCGGATTGCCGGGCAGGAATTTGGCCGCGATATCCGACAGGAGCAGGCCCGTCTCGCGCTCGATGCCCTTTGCGCAAAGCACCAGCGGCGCGCCCGCCGGCACGTCGCCGCCAACCGCTCCCAGCACGTCGCGCAACGCTTGCGCCGGCGTCACCGCGAGCACGCAGCCGGCATTATCCAGCGCCTCGGCGGCGTCGGTCGTCGCCGCGATGCCGGCATCAACCTCGACCCCCGGCAGATAGCGCGGGTTCTCGCCGCGCCGGATCGCCTCCACCATTGCGGCGTCGCGCGCCCAAAGACTGACGTCGTGGCCGGCGCGGCGCATCTGCATGGCGAGCGCGGTGCCCCACGCTCCTCCGCCGAGCACGGTTACTCGAAGACTCATGCCTTGGCTCCCCGTCGTCCCCCGCCGACGACCGGCGCCGACACTTCGTCGAGCGGCCAGCGGGAGCGCGGGACGAAGCCGAAGGCGTCGTCTCCGGCGAGCCCGGCGCGGATGCGCTCGATGCCGGCCCAGGCGATCATTGCGGCATTGTCGGTGCAAAGCGCCTGCGGCGGCGCGATAAATCGGAAACCGCTGTTCCCGCACTGCGCTTCGAGCGCGGCGCGGATCTGCCTGTTGGCCGCGACGCCGCCCGCCACCACCAGCGCCGGCGCGGCGATGTCGGGAAACTCGGCGCGGAAGCGCGCCAGGCAGCGGCCGACGCGGTCGGCCAGCGCGTCCGACACCGCGGCCTGGAAGGAGGCGCAGATGTCGGCGACGTCCGTGTCGGAGAGCGGGGCGGCGGCCGTCGCCGCCTGCCTGACCGCGGTCTTCAGCCCGGCGAAGGAAAAGTCCGGCTGCGCCGAACCCTTCATCGGCCTCGGGAAGGCGAATCGCCTTGGGTCGCCGTGACGCGCTTCCTTCTCGACATTCGGTCCGCCCGGATAGGGCAGGCCGAGCATCTTGGCGGTCTTGTCGAAAGCCTCGCCGAGCGCATCGTCGATGGTGGTGGCCCAGCGCTGGTAGTCGCCGACGCCGCGCACCAGCACGATCTGCGTGTGGCCGCCGGAGACGAGCAGCAGCAGATAGGGGAAGTCCAGCCCGTCGGTCAGCCGCGCCGTCAGCGCGTGGCCTTCCAGATGGTTGATCGCCAGCAGCGGCTTGCCGGCGGCGCTCGCCACGGCCTTGGCGGTCATCAGCCCGACGATGAGCCCGCCGACAAGGCCGGGACCGGCGGTCGCCGCCACCGCGTCGATGTCGGCGAGATCGGTGCCGGAATCGGCAAGCGCGGCCTCGATGATGCCGTCCAGCGCCTCGACATGGGCGCGCGCCGCGATCTCAGGCACGACGCCGCCGAAAGCCGCGTGCTCGTCGATCTGGCTGAGCACGACGCTGGACAGGATTTCCGGCTTCGCACCGTCGCGCAGCGCAACCACGCTGGCGGCGGTTTCGTCACAGCTCGTCTCGATGCCGAGAACGCGGATCATATTGTCGCGCCGATCGATCATTGCCGGCCTGGCTCGTCCTGGGATAGGAGGTTGCGGGCAAACCCGGCTCGCCGAGTTGTCTGACCGGGGCGTATCACGGACGGTGCCATGCAAACAACCGTGCTGAAGATCGGAAGTCGGGGCAGCCCCCTGGCGCTGGCGATGGCGCACGAGACGCGCGCCCAGCTGATGGCGGCGCACGACCTGCCGGAAGACGCGTTCGAGATCGAGGCGATCACCACAAGCGGCGACCTCATCCAGGACCGGCCGCTCGCGGAGGCCGGCGGCAAGGGCCTTTTCACCAAGGAACTCGAGGACGCGCTGCTCGTCGGCCGCATCGATATCGCCGTGCATTCGTCGAAGGACATGCCGACCGTGCTGCCGGACGGGCTGGCGCTGTCGGCCTTCCTGCCCCGGGAAGACCCGCGCGACGCCTTCATCGGCATCTCGGCCAGGTCGATCGCGGATTTGCCGCAGGGTGCGACGGTGGGTTCCTCGTCGCTGAGGCGGCAGGCCCTTATCCTGAGGATGCGCCCCGATCTGAAGGTCGTGACCTTCCGCGGCAATGTGCAGACGAGATTGCGCAAGCTGCATGACGGCGTTGCCGAGGGAACGATCCTCGCGCTCGCCGGATTGAGGCGGCTCGGCCTGCAGAGCATTGTCACCGACCTGATGCCGCTGGAAAAGTTTCCGCCCGCACCGGGACAGGGCGCGATCGGCATCGAGAGCCGCATCGGCGACGCCCGCGTGGACGCGATGCTGGCGGCGATCAACCATGTGCCCACCCAGCAGGCGCTGGCCTGCGAACGCGCCTTCCTCGCCGCGCTCGACGGCTCCTGCCGCACGCCGATCGCCGGATATGCGACGATCGACGGCGAATCGCTGGCGTTCAACGGCACCATCATTTCGCCCGACGGCAAGCAGTCGCACCATATCGCGTCGGAAGGTCAAGCCGCGGCCGCCGCCGCGATCGGCATGGCGGCCGGCGAAAAGCTGCGCCGCAACGCCGGCCCGCAATTCTTCGACGGCTGGAGCTAGGGCGCGTGGCCGGCAAGCCGCGGGTTCTCGTGACACGGCCGGAACCCGGCGCGTCCGAAACGGCGCGACGCCTTGAGGCTCTGGGGTTCCTGCCGCTCAAGCTGCCGCTCCAGGAAATCCGGCCGCTGAAGCCCGATGCCGGCGCCATGCCGGGAGATGTCGCCGCGGTCGCCGTCACCAGCGCGAACGCGATCCGCCAGGCGCCGGCCGAACTCCTCGACAGGCTGAAGAACCTGCCCTGCTTCGCGGTCGGCGCCTCGACCGCAAAAGCTGCGACGGATGCCGGTTTCTCGAATGTGATCGAAGGCGGCGGCGATGCCGAAGCGCTCGCCGAAACCATCCTCGGCCGGCTCCCCGGGAGCCAGGTAGCCTATCTCTGCGGGAAAGTCCGCCGGCCAGCCTTCGAGCAGCGGCTTGCTGGCCAGGGCATCGCGATCCACCCGGTCGAAACCTATGATACGATCGGCCTCGGCTATACGGTCGAGGAGGTCCAGCATCTCGCGGAGCGTCATCCCGTCGACTTCGTCCTGGTGTATTCAGCCAACGCGGCCGAGGCGCTCGTCGCGATGACACTCCAGCCCGGATTGGAGGGATTGTTCGAAAACACGATCTTCGCCTGCATTTCGGAGCGCGTCGCCGAAACCTTCGGAGGCAGGCCGGGAACCGGAACACGGATCGCATCGGAACCAGATGAACGGATGCTGCTTTCCCTGCTCGGGCCGGGCACAGCGCCATAACCCTGCCCCTTTTCTTAGGGCATCGCTATGATAGTGATCGGCAGCTCTTCAGGTTCCCGGATTCTCAACCACTCGCGGAGGCCGTAAATGGTCAAGACCCCCAGGACGCGGCATTCGAACACGACGCGCGAGCCGGTGACCATCGAACTCGGGCCGGACGACGTTTCGCACGTTCCGGCGGAGGGCGAGGCGCAGGCGGAGCCCGCCGGGGAGGCCATGAAGGAGGATATCGGCGCATCGGAGAGCGTTGCGCAGTCTCCCGATGAAGCAATCGATACCGCAACCGCGTCCGAAACCCGGTCGGAACCCACGCCCGAACCGGCCTATGCTTTCGCCGAGCCGGAGCCTGTCGAGACGCGGGCGGCCGACTCCGAGACGGCCCACACGCAGACGTCGCGCGAGGAGCCGGCAGAACGGGCGCAGTCGTCCTCTGCCGGGTCCGGGCCGAGGGCGGCCGCTGCGCCTCCCGCCCCCGCCGCTTCGCGCGGCGTCGCGTTGGCTGCGGGTGTGGCCGGCGGCTTCGTGGCGCTGGTCGCCGGCGGGCTGCTGCAATATTCCGGGGTCTTCGGCACGCCGGGAGCGGGCGGAACGCCGGTGCCGGCGATTCCTGCATCGGTCGAGACCGACATCGCGTCGCTCAAATCCGAGGTCGAGGGGCTGAAGGCCGCAAGCGGCGATGCGGGCGACGTATCCGGCCGCGTCGACGGCCTTTCACAGGCGATCGACCAGTTGAAGACCGACCTCGCGTCGCTGCGGCAGGCGGTCGAATCGGGCAGCAGCGGGGGAACCGCGGGCGTGGAGGCGCTGGATGCCAGGATCGCCCAGATCGAGAACAGGATCAACGCGATCGGTCCTGCTCCCGAGGGGGTCACGCCGGAGGACATTGCCGCCATCAACGAGAAGATTGCCGGGCTCGAGGCCCTGGCCAATGCCTCCCGCGAGGCAGGTTCGACCGTCGATAGCCGGCTCGGCGCGATCGAGCAGAGCGTCGCGGCGCTGAGCGGCAAGGTCGATTCGCAGGCGCAGCAGCCCAAGGTGGCGCTGGCGATCGCGGCCTCCGCGCTGAAGGCCGCCATCGAGCGCGGCTCGCCCTTCGAGTCGGAGCTGGAGACGCTGGCGGCGGTCGCCCCGCAGGCGCCCGGCCTCGCCGAGCTGCGTCCCTATGCCCAGAAGGGCATCGCTACCCGCGCCGAGATCGTTGCCGAGACCGGCGATGCCGCCAAGGCGATGATCGCTGCGGCGAACCCGCCCTCCGAAGACGCCGATTTCTTCGAACGGCTGCTTTCCAGCGCCGAATCGCTGGTCGAGGTGCGTCCGATCGGGGCGGTTGAAGGCCCCGGCGTGCCGGAGACGGTGGCGCGCATGGAGGTGGCGGTGCAGGCCGGCGACCTGCCCAAGGCTCTGGCCGAATTCGATACGTTGCCCGAGCCCGTGAAAGCCGCGGGCGCGCCCTTCGCAGACAAGATCCGGGCGCGGATCGCCGCCGAACAGTTCGCCGACCAGGCCATCGCCGCCGCGATGCAGGCGCCGTAAGGAAGCTTCATGTTCCGCATCCTCCTCTTCCTTCTCGTCGTATTCGCGCTGGGCCTGGGCTTCGCCTGGCTCGCCGACCGGCCCGGCAACATGGTCATCCATTTCGGCGGCTATCAGTACCAGGTCAGCCTGATGGTGGCGGCGGTGGCGATTACGACCATCGTCGCTGCCGTGATGATCGTCTGGTGGCTGGTCAAGGCGATCTGGAACAGCCCCTATACGATCTCGCGCTATTTCCGCGTGCGCCAGCGCGACCGCGGCTACCAGGCGCTCTCGACCGGCATGATTGCGGCGGGAGCCGGCGACGCGGCGCTGGCGCGCAAGATGAACAAGCAGGCCGCGAAGCTCATTCGTTCCGACAGCGAGCCGCTGATTGCGCTGCTCGACGCGCAAGCCTCCCTGCTCGAGGGCGACCACAATTCCGCCCGCGAGAAATTCGAGCGCATGCTCGACGATCCCGAGATGCGGCTGCTTGGCCTGCGGGGGCTCTACCTGGAGGCCGAGCGGCTGGGCGACCGCGCCGCCGCGAGACATTATGCCTCCCGCGCCGCGAATGTCGCGCCGCAACTCGGCTGGGCAATGGATTCGACGCTCGAGGAGAAGACGGCGAGCGGCGACTGGGACGGTGCGCTGAAGCTCCTCGATGCGCAGAGGTCGACGGGGCAGGTCGACAAGGATGTCGTCAACCGCCGGCGCGCGGTGCTGCTCACCGCCAAGGCGCAGGACCTGCTCGACTCCGACCCGGCCGCCGCCAAGGCCGCGGCGCTCGAAGCGGACCGGCTGGCCCCGGACTTTGCGCCTGCGGCCGTCATCGCCGCCAAGGTGCTGTTCAAGCAGAACGACATCCGCAAGGGCGCGAAAATCCTCGAAACCGCGTGGAAGGCGGAGCCGCATCCGGAGGTCGCCGATCTCTATACCCATGCAAGGGCGGGCGATGCCTCGCACGACAGGCTTGCGCGGGCCCGCAAGCTGGAGTCGCTGGGCACGAACAATGTGGAATCGTCGCTTGCGGTGGCGCGCGCGGCTCTCGACGCGCAGGAATACAGAATAGCGCGGGACGCCGCCGAAGCCGCGATCCGCATGCAGCCGCGCGAAGGCGCCTATCTGCTGCTGGCCGACATAGAGGAAGCGGAGAGCGGCGACGAGGGAAGGGTGCGACAGTATCTCGCCAAGGCGCTGCGGGCTCCGCGCGATCCCGCCTGGGTGGCCGACGGCTTCGTGTCCGAACGGTGGGCGCCCGTCTCGCCGGTCACCGGCAAGCTCGACGCCTTCGAATGGCGTGTGCCTGTGGAACGACTGGGCGAGCTGATCGAGCAGGACGACATCGCCATCCATCCCTCGCTGGCGCCGCCGAAGCCTGCCGCGCCGGAGGTCTCCGAACCGGACAAGGACGTTGGCGGCCCCCTGAAGGGCACGGCGGCGACTGCCGCGCTGCCGGCCGGCGACGATGTGTCCGAGGCGGAGGTCATCGAGGAGCGGGCTGCCGATGCGTCCGGGCCGGTGGCGCCGCCCCTGCCTGACGACCCTGGCGTCGAGCCCTCGCCTGACGAGAAAAAGTCTGAGCGGCGATTCCGCCTCTTCTGAAACCGCGAGGTTGGGAACCATATGTTCGATCGGATAATAAGCTTCCTCAAGGATCTGCCGTCCGGCGACGTCGGCCGGAGGAAGCTGTCGGGCGCCGACGATCCCAAGGTGGCCGCCGCGGCGCTGATGTACCACGTCATGGACGCCGACGGCGTGCGCCAGGACGCCGAATGGGAGCAGATGAAGCAGCTTCTGAGGCAGAGCTACGGGCTCAGCGGTGAAGCGCTGGACCAGCTGGTTGCCGCGGGCGGCAAGGCCGACGAGGAAGCGGTCGATCTCTACGCCTTCACCAGCGTGCTGAAGCGGCATCTCGACGAGCAGGCCCGGATCGAGTTCATCGGCCTGTTGTGGCAGATCGTTTTCGCCGATGGCGAGCTGCACGAACTCGAGGACAACATGGTGTGGCGAATCGCCGAGCTGGTCGGCGTCGAGCGGCGTGACCGTGTCCTGCAGCGCCAGAAGGCGCAGGCCGCGGCGCCGGGTGCGACTGGCAAGCCCGCGGACGACTGAATGCCACGAAGGGAGCGGCCGAGGGAAAGGGTCCTGGTCGTCCTGCACCAGGAACGGTCGAGCGCCGGGCGCGTCGGCCACCAGCTCATCGAGGCGGGTTTCGACCTCGACATACGCCGGCCGCCGCTCGGCGACGAACTGCCGGAGACGCTTGAGCACCATGCCGGGGCCGTCGTCTTCGGCGGCCCGATGAGCGCCAATGACGAGGACGAATTCGTGCGGCGTGAGACGGAGTGGCTGAAGGTGCCGCTCCAGGAGAACCGGCCGTTGCTCGGCATCTGCCTCGGGGCGCAGATGCTGGTCAATCATCTTGGCGGCAAGGTCGAAGGTCATGGCGACGGGCTGGTCGAGATCGGCTGGTACCCGATCAGGCCGACCGAGGCCGGCGAAGCGCTGATGCAATGGCCGGAGATGGTCTACCAGTTCCACCGCGAGGGCTTTTCCCTGCCAAGGGACGCGACGCTGCTGGCGACGGCGGAGGTCTATCCCAACCAGGCCTTCCGCTACGGCGAGAACGCCTGGGGCATCCAGTTCCACGCCGAGCTGACACAGATGATGATGCACCGCTGGGTGGTGCACGGCGCAAATCGTTTCGAGCTGCCCGGCGCGCAGCCGGGACGCGACCATCTCGGCGGCCGGCTGATCTGGGACATGCACCTGAAGCGCTGGCTGCACCAATTCCTGGCGACGATCTTCGGCAAGCCGGCGACGGTGGGAAACCGGTAGTTATTCGCGTCCCTGCAGGCGGCGGACGCGCCTCAGCTGCGGGAAGATGACGGCCCAGATGCCGGCGACGGCAACCGCGCCGACGCCGCCGAAGACGACGGCCGGCACGGTGCCGATCAGCGCCGCCATCGTGCCGGCGCGAAACTCGCCGAGCTCGTTCGATGCGCCGACGAAGACCATGTTGACCGCGTTGACGCGGCCGCGCACCTCATCGGGCGTCCAGAGCTGGATAAGCGTCTCGCGCACATAGACGCTGACCATGTCGGTAGCGCCGAGCATCGCAAGCGCGCAAATCGACAGCCATGGAACGGTCGAGACGCCGAAGACGACGGTGGACACGCCGAACAGCGCGACGAAGGCGAACATGACGATGCCGGCATGGTCGCGGATCGGATGCCCGGTCAGCCATACTGCGACGACGAGCGCGCCCATGCCTGGCGCGGCGCGAAGCAGGCCGAGGCCCCAGGGGCCGAGCTCCAATATGTCGCGCGCATAGACCGGCAGCAGCGCGACGGCGCCCGACAGCAGCACGGCGAAGAGGTCGAGGGAGATGGCGCCGAGCACCACCTTCTCGCCCCAGATGTAGCGGAAGCCGGCGAACAGCGTCTCCATGCTGGGCTTCTCCGTCGCCGTGCGCCGCGCGGGTTTCGGGATCGAGAAGGCGAGGAGGGTGGCGGCGGCCATCAGCATAGCGGCAACGCCGTAGGCGACTTCGGCCGAAAGCCCGTAGAGGAGCCCGCCTGCGACGGGCCCGACAATGGTGGCCGTCTGCCAGGCGGACGAGTTCCAGGCAACCGCGTTGGCGAAGTCCTCCTTCGGCACGAGATTGGCGACCAGCGATGCGGCCGCCGGGCCGAAGAAGGCGCGGGCGACGCCGAAGACGGCGAGCACGGCGAAGATCGGGCCGACGCCGGTCAGGCCGTGGTAGCTGAACACAAGCAGCGCAACCGCACAGAGCGCCTCGGCGCCGGCCGCCAGGGCCATGATCAATCGGCGTCCGAAACGATCCGAGACCGCGCCTGTCACCAGCACCAGGAGGAGGGCGGGCAGGAACTGGATGATGCCGACCAACCCGAGGTCGAACGGATTGCGCGTCAGGTCGTAGACCTGCCAGCCGACCGCGACCGAGACGATCTGGGTCGAGAAGGTGGCGAGAAAACGCGCCGCCCAGAAGCGCAGGAAGGCGCCGTGGCGGAAGGCGGCGTAGCGTCGGTCTGGCGTGTGTGCTGCGTCGGAGGTCATGCGGGGACGATCGTTCAGCCGGCCATGCTGAAGCTGCCCGACGCAGGGTTACATAGCGCAGCGTTGAGGATTTGGCGCGCGTTTTCCGCGGGCGCCAGGATTTTTGCCGGGCGTGTGGGCGGAAGGGCCTACTCGGCCGCCTCGTTGAGCGGGATCAGACGCCGGCCGACCTGCTGCAAATGGAGCCGCATCGCCGCGGCGGCGCCGGCGAGGTCGCGATCGGCGATCGCCGAGACGATGCGCTCGTGGTCGGCGAAGCTATGGTGGTCGGCGGGCGGCCGCGCGCCATCTGCGCGCAATCGCCCCCAGACCACGGTGCGGCGCACCGCGTTCAGCACGTCGAACAGGCCGAGCAGTACGTTGTTGCGGCTCGCCTGCGCGATCTGCCGATGCAGCAGATTGTCGATGTTCTCGTATTGGCGCCAGGTCGCCGCCTCGCGCGTCTGCACCAGCGACTGGCGCATGGCGGCGATGTCGGCCGTCGTCGCGTGAAGCGCGGCCTCGCGGGAAATCTCCGGCTCGATGATCAGGCGCGCGCGCATCACGTCGGCCGGGCTGGCGCTTCCGGCGATCTCCGAGATGCCGATCGTCTCCTCCACGGGACCGCTGCCGACGAAGGTGCCCTTGCCGACATGGCGCCAGATGTGACCGTCGCGCTCCAGAACGTCCAGCGCCTTGCGCAGGTCGCCTCGCGAGACGCCAAGGCT
>DATDJN010000011.1:0-17391 GCA_036520515.1 Rhizobiaceae bacterium | reverse complement strand
GCAG
Organism: Rhizobiaceae bacterium; assembly: GCA_036520515.1. Lineage (GTDB taxonomy): Bacteria > Pseudomonadota > Alphaproteobacteria > Rhizobiales > Rhizobiaceae > Mesorhizobium_K. The sequence continues at coordinate 17,387 of DATDJN010000011.1, read as the reverse complement.
CCGTGATAGACCCAGCGCGGATCGTAGCCGCGCAGTTCCGGCCAGTGCACGCCCTTGAAATCGCCGGACGAGGCGGCCAGCCTGACCGCCGACAAGGAAAGCGGATCGAACACCAATTCCGACAGCGCCGCCGCCAGTGGAAGGCGACTGGCCTGTTCGATCGCGTCGCCAATGAACATGTAGCCGATGTTGCTGTAGGCCCAGCCCGTGTCCGGCGGAAACACCATCCGCTCACCGCCGGCCGCCTCGAGCATGCGGTCGCGGGACCATGCGGCTTCGTTGGCGGCCACCGCTTCGCGATAGGATTTCAACGAAGCATAGTCAGCAACGCCGGCCCGGTGCTGCAGGAGCTGGCGTAGCGTGTAAGGTTGGCCCGGTCGAGGCTTGTCGAGATCGAGACGGCCCTGATCGACAAGCCGCAACGCGGCGATCGCCAGGACTGTCTTGGTGAAGCTCCACCACGGAAACAGCGACGTCGCCGATCCGGCGGAGCCCGCCGACCCGTCGGCTGCAACCCAAGCCGAATGGATCCCCGGCTCGCCGGTCATGCGCCCCTGGGGTCAGCCAGATCGCTCATCAGGCCGGACGCGACCGACAGCCGCGACACGGTGATGTCGCCGCCTTCGGTGAGCGCCACCAGACGCTCGCGCGTTGCGGCGATGCGCTGGCCCCCGGCCTCCAGCCAGGCGGCGACAGGGTCGGCCTTCTTGCCGAAGCCCGTGAGCGCCGCCACCGAGATGCCGCGCCGCGCCGCGCCGATCGCGTCGCCGGCGCGCGACAGCGCCATGCCCTCATAGTAATCGGAAGTGGAGATGGCGCCGGCGGCGTCCTCGATGCGGCTGATGCGGAAGGCGTCGGTGACTGCAAAGAACGCTTTCGCCGCCGCGTTGAGGTCGGCTTTCGCCTCCTTCGCCACAAGCGCGATGTCGGGGATAAGCGCAGAGGCGTCGAGCAGGGCGAGGCGTCCAGCGAGATGTTCCGGCGTGCCTGCTTCTATGAGCCCCTGCCTGTGTGCGCCGACGCGCTCCCTGGAGAATTCCGGCAGCAGCGCAGCGAGCTTGGGCTCGAGCTGCTTGCGCGCGTCCTGGAGGGCGGCGATCTGCACCCCGAGCGCGGCGGCGCTGTCGCCATTCTTAAGGTCCCACGCGCAGGCCGACAGGACGAGACGGCCGACCGCGGCGTAGAGGTCGAGTTGCACCTGGCCGTCGATCTTGTTGTCCAGCGCATCGATCTCGCGATAAAGCGCCGGCAGCCCGAAGCCGTCGCGCACGACGGCGAAGGCGCGCACCACCTCGCGCGCGCCGTGGCCGGTCGCATCCATCAGCCGCGTCACGAAGGACGGCCCGCCACGGTTGATCAGGTCATTGGCGACGACACGCGCGATGATCTCGCGGCGCAGCCGGTGCGAGGCGATGTCGGCGGCGAATTTCTTCTCCATGCGGTCGGGGAAATAGGCGCTGAGATCACGCTCGAAATGCGGATCGTCGGGCACGTCGCTGGCGACGATGTCGGAGAAGAGCACAATCTTGCCATAGGCGAGCAGCACGCCGAGCTCCGCGCGGGTCAGCGGCTCGCGGCGCGCCTCACGCTCGGCGAGCGCTGCCGGCGACGGCAGCGTCTCGACCGTGCGGTCGAGCAGGCCGCGCCCCTCCAGCGTGGCCATGAAGCGCACCTGGTGGGGGAAGTCGGCCATGCCGGCTTTCCGCGCGACCGACAGCGCCAGCGTCTGCTGGTAGTTGTTGGCAAGCACCAGCCGCGACACTTCGCCAGTCATGTCGGCAAGCAGCCTGTCGCGCGCCGGCCGCGTCAGCGCGCCCCTGCGCATGGCCGACGCCAGCGCGATCTTGATGTTGACCTCGACGTCCGAGCAGTTGACGCCGCCCGAATTGTCGATGGCGTCGGAATTGCAGGCGCCGCCAAGCAGGCCGAACTGGATGCGGGCACGCTGGGTGACGCCGAGATTGGCGCCTTCGCCGATGACCTTTGCGCGCACTTCGGCGGCGGTGACGCGGATCGCGTCATTGGCGCGGTCGCCGACCTCCTGGTTGGTCTCGGTGGTGGCGCGCACATAGGTGCCGATACCGCCGAACCAGAGGAGGTCGACGGGCGCCTGCAGGATCGCCTTGATGATCTCGACCGGCGAGGCGACGGTCTTGGCCAGGCCGATCGCCGCCGCCGCCGCGGCGGGCAGCGTGACCGATTTCTGGCTGCGCGAGACGATGATGCCGCCGGCGGACAGTTTGGACTTGTCGTAGTCCTGCCAGCTCGACCGGGGCAGCGCGAAGAGACGCCGGCGCTCGGCCATGGAGGTGGCCGGGTCCGGATCGGGATCGATGAAGATGTCGCGGTGGTCGAAGGCGGCGACCAGCCGCGTCTGATCCGAAAGCAGCATGCCGTTGCCGAACACGTCGCCCGACATGTCGCCGACGCCGACTGTGGTGAAGCGCGTCGTCTGTATGTCGCGGTTCATCTCGCGGAAATGCCGCTTCACCGCTTCCCAGGCGCCTTTGGCCGTGATGCCCATGCCCTTGTGGTCGTAGCCGGCCGAGCCGCCCGACGCGAAGGCGTCGTCGAGCCAGAAGCCGTGCTTCTGGCTGATGGCGTTGGCGGTATCGGAGAAGGTCGCCGTGCCCTTGTCGGCGGCGACGACGAAATAGGGATCGTCAGGATCGCGCCGCACGACGTTTGCCGGCGGCACGACCTCGCTGCCCTCGATGTTGTCGGTGACCGACAGGAGGCTGGAAACGAAGTTGATGTAGGCGTTGCGGCCGGCCTCGAAGACCTGGTCTCGTGTCAGGCCGGCGGTGGGGCGCTTCGGATAGAAGCCGCCCTTGGCGCCGACCGGCACGATGACGGCGTTCTTCACCTGCTGCGCCTTGACGAGGCCGAGCACCTCGGTGCGGTAGTCCTGCGCCCGGTCGGACCAGCGCAGGCCGCCGCGCGCCACCGGGCCGAAACGCAGGTGCACGCCCTCGACCTCCGAACCGTAGACGAAGATCTCGCGCCACGGGCGCGGCTCGGGCAGGCCGTCGACGGCGCGCGAGTCGAGCTTGATGGCCAGCGACTGGCCCTGGTCGCGCAGGCCGGGCACGAAATGGTTGGTGCGCAGCGTCGATTCGATCAGGTTGAGGTAGCGGCGGATGATCGTATCGTCGTCGATGCTGGGCACGTCCTCCAGCGCGTCCTTGATCTTGGCCTTGAGGTGCCTGGCCGTGACCTCGCCCTCCTTGCCGGCCGCGGGGTCGAGCAGCGCGACGAAGAGGCTGAAAAGACCGCGCGCGATGTCGGGATAGCGGTTGAGCACGCCGGCGATGAAGCCCTGGCTCTGCGGGATGCCCGCCTGCTGCAGGTAGCGACCGTAGGCGCGCACGATGCCGATCGCCGCGGCGCCGAGCCCGGCGGTCTGGGCCAGCGCGTTGTAATAGTCGTTGTCAGCCTGCCGCCGCCAGACGGAGAGGAACACCTCCTCGAACAGCCTGCCGCCGTTGGAAAGATCGATTGGCGCCCCGAAGGCGCTTTCCAGTTCCATGTCGTGGATGAAGACCGGACCGGCGGGACCGCCCTGGACCTCGAAGGTGCGCTCGCTGATCACCGTGAAGCCCATGTTTTCCAGCACCGGCACGCGACGCGACAGCGCCACCGGCTTGCCATGGTGATAAATCTTCAGCGCGGCCTGTTCTCCGGGCTGGCCGGCATGGCGATAGTAGTCGATGGCGATCGTCTGGTCCGGACCGATGCCGGCGACGCGGCGCGCATCGAGCAGCGCCTCGGCGGCGGTGAATGAGCCGCGGTAGCTTTCGGGGAAAAGCCCGGCGGTCGCGAGCAGCGACGGGTCGGCGCCGGAAGCGGCCGCGGCCTCGCGCAGCGCATCCTCCCAGGTCCGCACGATGTCGCGGATGGCCGCCTCGATGACGGCCGGCTCGATCTTGGGCGTCCTGCCGCCGGAGCGCCCGATGATGAAATGGACGCGCGCCAGCCCGCCTTCGGGAAAAGCCGGATAGTAGGCGGAGAGGCGCCCCTCGAAGGCGGTCTTCAGCCAGGCGCCGATCTTCTCGCGCACGTCGGAATCATAGCGGTCGCGCGGCACGAAGACGATGACCGAGACGAAGCGGTCGAACTGGTCGACGCGGTAAAGGGCCCTGACGCGGGGGCGCTCGACAAGGCCGAGGATCGCCTCGGCATGCTTGCGCAGCACCGGCACCGGCACCTGGAAGAGTTCGTCGCGCGGATAACTTTCCAGAACGTTGATCAGCGCCTTGCCGGAATGGTCGTTCGGGTCGAGGCCGGATTTGTGGATGACGGTCTCGGCCTTGGAGCGCAAATAGGGGATCTTCATCACCGAGCGCGTGTAGGCGGTGGAGGTGAAGAGGCCGACGACGCGCAGCTCGCCGGTCAGCGCGCCCTTCCTGTCGAAGGTCTTGATGCCGACATAGTCGAGATAGGCGCGGCGGTGGACGACCGACTTGGCGTTGGCCTTGGTGACGATCAGCGGATCGGGCCCGTGCAGGAAGGCGCGGATCTCGGGCGTGGTGGCCTCCCCCTCGGCCCGGCGCAGCACGCGCACGTCCGGATCGGCGAGGATGCCCAGCCCGGCGGACTGGGCACGCGTCAGCGTGCCGCTTTCCTCGCCGCCGGAATAGCGAAACTCACGCATGCCGAGGAACGTGAAATTGTTGTCGCGCAGCCATTCGAGGAAGGCGATGGCTTCGCCAACCGCATCCTTGGCGAGCGGGACCGGCTGGTAGCGGAATTCGGAGATCGCGCGATCGAGCCTCGCGAGCATCGGCTTCCAGTCGCCGACGGCGGCGCGCACCTGGGTCAGCACGCGGGCGAGCCGCTCCTTCAGTCCCCGCGCCTCGTCCGACGTCAGCGCGTTGATGTGGATGTGGATGACGCTGAGGCGGTCGACGTCCTCGGCCTTGCCGCCGTCGGCGATGATCTCGCTGACGCCCTTCCTGTCATGCCGGACGCCGATAACCGGATGGGTGACGAAGGTCGGCTCGCCGGCGGTATCGGCGATCTCGCCGAGCACAGAATCGAAGAGGAAAGGCATGTTGTCGTTGACGATGGTGACGGCGGTCAGCGCGCGGCCGTTGCGCACGAGGGCCGGGTCGGTGTCGATGGCGATGACGCTCTCGCCCCTGCGGTGGGAAAGCACCGCCTTCTCGGCCAGCGCCGCTGCACGAGCAAGCACCTTCGGGTCGTAGGCAGCGGCGTCCTCTGCCGGCGCCCTCGCCAGGAGATAGGCGGCGAAGCCGCCCGTCCTGGAGGAGCCTGCCGGCCTGATGGTTGCAGCTCCCGGTCTAGCACGCGCCATCGTCGAATCCCTCCCCGAAGCATGCTTTTGCCGTCATCGTAGCAGAAGGGCAGCTTTTGGCGACTGGCGAATATGACCGGCAAAGGCGGCCGGAGGCCGGATGCGCCGGCTTCCAAACATGCGGAGCGCGGATGAACGGCTTATGGTGCCGGTATCGTGGCGTTCACGTTCGCGCGGCGATGGCCGCGGCCGCGCCGCCCATGGTGGCGGCGCTGACGCGGTTGGCGATCCGCATGGCGCGCTCGCTTTTCAGGAGCCTGCGGGACTGGGCCGCCGCGAGCACCCAGGCGAGGTCGACGGCGATCAACACCAGGGCCATGGTGAGAGTGAGTTCTGCCCAGCCGAGCGCGGTGACCGAGCCGAGGTCGATGATGGTCGGCAGCAGCGCCAGGTAGAACATCATGATCTTGGGATTGCCGAGCGTGACCGCCATGCCGGCGAGGAAAAGCTTTGCCGGCGAATCCTGGCGCGGCAGGCCGCCGTCGCCGACCGTGACGGGCGCGGTCCACATCTTCCAGGCGAGATAGGCGAGATAGGCGACGCCGACCCACTTCACGACGACGAAGGCGAGGTGGAAGGTCTGCGCCACGAAGGCCAGCCCGAACACCGCCATGGAAAGCCAGATCGCCTCGCCGATCCACATCGCCGCCAGGAAGGGGAACACATCGCGAAAGCCCTTGGAGATGACGCGGGCGACGAGCGCGGCGATCGAGGGGCCGGGCGAGCCAGCCGCGACCAGCAACGCGCCGGCGAAGATGAGCAGCGAGGTCAATGTCATGCAACAATCCTCCTGCGACGAGCGTAGCCGCTTTTGTCGGCTCTGCAAAATGGAGCCGGCAGCCGATCCATCGGCGTCAGACGCCGGTGGCCTCGATCGGCTCGGCGAGCCTGGGCTTCGACCGCGAGACGAGCAGGCAGCCGACCGTGATCAGCACCGCGCCCACCACCGTCGACCATCCGACCGCCTCGTCGAACATGAACCATCCGAGGATCGCCGCCCAGATGAAGGCCGAATACTCGGTCGGGATGAGATACTGGGCCTCGGTGCGGGCGTAGGCCCAGCTCAGCATCGCATGGCCGCCGAGCGCCAGCGCCGTCACGGCAAGGATCGGCGCCCACTGGTCGGGGGCGGGCCAGACGCCGAGCCATGGCGAAGCAAGGCCGAGCACGACCAGCACCGTCAGGTTCATGGAAAAGACGACCTCGAGCGGCTTGGCGATCAGGGCCTGGCGGCGGGTCAGCACCAGATTGTAGGCATAGAGGACAGCCGAAGCGAGGATCGCGACGACGCCAAGCAGCGCGTCGGGCGCATAGCCGGCATGGCTGAACTTGCCGAGCAGGATGACGATCACACCGACGAGGCCAATGATGGACGCCGCGATGACGGGACGGCCGATCCGTTCGCCGAGCAGCATGGCTGCCAGGAATAGCGCCGCCAGCGGCGCAATGAAGGAGAGCGCGATCGCCTCCGCGAGCGGCAGGCGGCCAAGACCCCAGAAGAAGGCGAGGGCCACGAAGCTGACGACGATGCCGCGCAGCGCGTGCAGCCGAAGCGCTTTGGCGTCGGGCCGCGTTTTCGCGGTGGCGGTCCAGGCGAGTCCTGCCGCGAGGCTCGCGAATGCGCTGCGCCACAGAAGCGCATTGTAGGCGCCGATCGCCAGGACCAAGCCTTTCACCGCGGCATCCATGACTGAAAGCAGGAACACGCCCGTCAGGCAGACGAGGACGGGCAGCACGGGAGATGCGGCAGGCTTGGGGGGCACGGGGATACGGTCCGACAGAGCAATCGGTTAGATCGAATTGCAGCCGCAAGGCCAAGGCGCAGCGCGGGGTATCCAAGGGGCCAGCGCGAAGATCGGCGAATATTTTCCAGGATGAATGGGATTGTGCACGCATCAGCTATTTTTCGCCCGCGGCAATCTTCGCTTCGGCTCGTAGGGGCTGTCCGGATTGACGTCGAGGTCGACCTCCTTGACGCAGGTCTGCGCCTGGCTGTGCTGCTTGCCGGAACGCCACGGTCCGTCGTTGATCGAGGCGTTGCTCACCTCCGCCAGCGACAGGCATTTCCATTGCCCGCGCACGGGCCCGCTGCTGCCGCTTCCCTCGAACTGCCAGGTCAGCGCCTTCTCGGCTCCGTCGGTATGGCCGAGGATGATCGGACAGATTGTACGCGGATGGCCGTGGTACATGCAGACGACCGGCTTCTTCGCGGCCATGGCATCGGCGAACAGCCCGTAAGTACGGCTGGACATGAAAAAACTCCGTTCGGCAGGCGCCAAACGGAGTTTGTTCCGACAGCGTTCCCCGAAAGGCTCAGGCCGCGCCGCTGATCTTCTGCTTCTCGAAACGCTTGCGCTCGTTGGGGTCGAGATAGAGTTTGCGCAGGCGGATGGTCTTCGGCGTCACCTCGACCAGCTCGTCGTCCTGGATCCAGGCGAGCGCGCGTTCCAGCGTCATGCGAATCGGCGGGGTGAGGCGCACCGCCTCGTCCTTGCCGGCGGCGCGGATGTTGGTGAGCTGCTTGCCCTTGAGCACGTTGACCTCGAGATCGTTGTCCCTCGAGTGGATGCCGATGATCATGCCCTGGTAGACCTTGACGCCCGGATCGATGACCATCGGGCCGCGATCCTCGAGGTTCCACATGGCGTAGGCGACGGACTCGCCCTGCATGTTGGAGATCAGCACGCCGTTGGTGCGGCCGGGCAGCTCGCCCTTGTAGGGCTGGTAGGAGTGGAACAGCCGGTTCATAACCGCCGTGCCGCGCGTATCGGTCAGGAGCTCCGACTGGTAGCCGATCAGGCCGCGCGTCGGCGCATGGAAGACCAGGCGCTGGCGGTTGCCGCCCGAGGGGCGCAGCTCGACCATCTCGGCCTTGCGCTCGCTCATCTTCTGCACGACGATGCCGGCATGCTCCTCGTCGACGTCGATGACGACTTCCTCGACGGGTTCAAGCAACTCGCCGTTGTCGCCCTTCTGCATGACGACGCGCGGACGCGACACGGCAAGCTCGAAACCTTCGCGGCGCATCGTCTCGATGAGCACGGCGAGCTGCAGCTCGCCGCGGCCGGAGACGTAGAACGAATCCTTGTCGGCCGATTCCTCGATCTTCAGCGCGACGTTGCCCTCGGCCTCCTTGAACAGCCGGTCGCGGATGACGCGGGAGGTGACCTTGTCGCCTTCGGTGCCGGCCAGCGGCGAATCGTTGACGATGAAGGACATGGTGACGGTCGGCGGGTCGATCGGCTGTGCCTGCAGCGGCTCGGAAACGGAGGGATCGCAGAACGTGTCGGCGACGGTGCCCTTGGCGAGGCCGGCAATGGCGACGATGTCGCCCGCCTGCGCCTCTTCGATCGGCTGGCGCTCAAGGCCACGGAAGGCGAGGATCTTGGAGACGCGGCCGGCTTCGACCTGGGAGCCGTCGCGGGCGAGCACCTTGACCGCCTGGTTCGGCTTCAGCGTGCCGGATTCGATGCGGCCGGTGATGATGCGGCCAAGGAAGTTGTTGGCCTCGAGCAGCGTGCCGATCATGCGGAACGGACCGGGGTGAACGGTCGGCGCCGGCACGTGGCGGACGATCAGGTCGAACAGCGGCGTCAGGCCCTGGTCCTTCGGACCCTCGGGATTCTCCGAAACCCAGCCGTCGCGGCCGGAGCCGTAGAGGATCGGGAAGTCGAGCTGCTCGTCGGTGGCGTCAAGCGCGGCGAAGAGGTCGAACACCTCGTTGACCACCTCGACATGGCGGGCGTCCGGCCGGTCGATCTTGTTGATGACGACGATGGGCTTCAGGCCGATCTTGAGCGCCTTGCCGACGACGAACTTGGTCTGCGGCATCGGGCCTTCCGCGGCGTCGACCAGGACGATCGCCGAATCCACCATGGACAGGATGCGCTCGACCTCGCCGCCGAAATCGGCGTGGCCCGGCGTGTCGACGACGTTGATGCGCGTGTCCTTCCACTCGACCGAGGTCGCCTTGGCGAGGATGGTGATGCCACGCTCCTTCTCGATGTCGTTGGAATCCATGGCGCGCTCGGCGACCCGCTGGTTCTCGCGGAACGAACCCGACTGCTTGAGGAGTTGGTCGACGAGCGTGGTCTTGCCATGGTCGACATGCGCGATGATCGCGATGTTTCTAAGATTCATGATTTGGTCTCGGGGGTGGCAGCGCATGTTGCCGGGCGCCGCGAACTTCGGTTGCGCGGCTCATACAGGTTTTTTCGCAGTTGCGAAAGACCCTTGGTTGGCTCGGACGGTTACGGAAAATTAGCCATTGGCTGCGAAAATAAATCGCTAACCACTTCGGGATCGTTTCGGCGCTGGAAAAGTTAACGGGCATGACGATGGCGTTTTCCAGGATTTATCGGGCGACAGCGGGCACGGCACTCCTTGCCACCCTGCTTGCGGTCGGCGTGGCGCATTCGACGGATACGAGGCGTCTCGGAACTCCGACGGCCCTCGCGCCGCAGACCGCTGCGGAGGAGGCCTTTCCCGACGCCCCTTACGGCGTCGACCCGATGGTGACCGGGCCGACCAGCGTCGCGTTCAAGACAGGGCAGGCCAGAAACGGCTGCGACGCGGCCGTCTGGCCGAACATCCCTCTCGCCTGCTATCTCAAGTAACTCTCAGGCCAGTCCTCGTTTCTGCATCATTGCTTCGGGCGTCGGCATCTTGCCGCGGAAGGCCGTGTAGAGCGCTTCAGGGTCGGCCGTACCGCCGGCGGAATAGATGTTCTGCTTCAGCCTGGCGGCCAGTTCCGGGTTGAAGGCGTCGCCCGTCTCCTCGAAGGCCGAGAAGGCGTCGGCGTCGAGCACTTCCGACCACATGTAGGAATAGTAGCCGGCCGAATAGCCGTCGCCGGAGAAGACGTGGCCGAAATGCGGGGTGCGGTGGCGCATGACGATCGCGTCCGGCATGCCGAGCTTCCGTAGCGTCTCCATCTCGAATGTTCGCGGGTCGGCCGGCGCATCCTTCTGCGAATGATAGGCCATGTCGACCAGCGCCGAGGAGGTGAACTCCACCGTGCGGAAGCCCGCATCGAAGGTGCTGGCGGCGAGCATCTTGTCGAGCAGCGCCCTGGGCATCGGCTGGCCGGTCTTGTAGTGACGGGCGTACTTCTCCAGCACCTCGGGCACCGTCAGCCAGTGCTCGTAGAGCTGCGAGGGCAGCTCGACGAAGTCGCGCGACACCGACGTGCCGGACTGCGAGGGCCAGTAGGCCTCGGTGAGCAGGCCGTGCAGCGCGTGGCCGAACTCGTGGAACAGCGTCTTCGCCTCGTCGAGCGAGAGCAACGCCGGCTCACCTTCGGGCGGCTTGGCGAAGTTCATGATGTTGTAGATGATCGGGCTGGAGCCGTGGCCAAGCTTGTAGCCGGACTGCAGCGAACTCATCCAGGCGCCGGAACGCTTCGACGGCCTCGCGAAATAGTCGGCGAGGAAGAGGCCGCGCCGCGAGCCGTCGGCATTCAACACCTCGAAGACGCGCACATCCGGGTGCCAGGCGGGAATATTCTCCTTCTCGGCGAAGCTGACGCCGAAGAGGCGGGTCGCCACGTCGAAGCAGGCGGCGATGATCTGTTCGAGCTGCAGGTAGGGCTTCAACTCGGCTTCGTCGAAGGCATATTTCTCCGCGCGCAGCCGCTCCTGGTAGAAGCGCCAGTCCCAGGCTGCGAGTTTTTCGTTGCTGCCGGAAGCGGCCGCGAGGGCCTGGAGCTCGGCCTCGTCGGCGGCGGCCTTTTCCCGCGCCTTGTCCCACACCGGCTCCAGCAGTTCGAAAACCGCCTTCGGCGTCTTGGCCATGGTGTCGTCGAGCTTCAGCGCGGCGAAGCTTTCATAGCCGAGCAGCTGCGCCTTCTCGGCGCGCAAGGCGAGCATCTTCTTCACCACCGCGGCGTTGTCGGTCGCACCGCCCGTCTCGCCACGGCCGATGAACGCCTTGAACGCCTTCTCCCTGAGGTCCCGGCGCTCCGAGAAGGTGGTGAAGGGCTCGTAGATGGAGCGCGACAGCGTTACGGCGTATTCGCCCTTGCGTCCCCGGGTTTCCGCCGCGCTCGCCATGGCGCTCTTCAGGAAATCCGGCAGGCCGGCGAGATCGCCCTCGCCGAGGAACATGACCCATTCCTTCTCGTCGGCGAGCACGTTCTGGCTGAACGTGGTGCCGAGCGAGGAAAGCTCCTCGTTGATGGCCGCAAGCCGCTTCTTGCCTTCCGGATCGAGCCTGGCGCCCGACTTGACGAAGCTCTTCCAGCTCTTCTCGACCAGGCGCAGCGTCTGCGCGTCGAGCCCGAGCGTGGCGCGCCGCTGGTAGAGGTCGTCGACGCGGGCGAACAGCTTCTCGTTCATCGAAATGGCTGAGAAATGCCGGGACATCTTGGGCGCGATCTCACGCTCCATGGCCTGGATCGTGTCGTTGGTGTTGGCGCCCGCCTTGCACCAGAAGACCGAGGATACGCGGCTGAGCGGATCGCCGGCCAGTTCCATTGCGGCGAACGTGTTCTCGACCGTCGGCGTCTCGGGATTGCCGGATATCGCGTCGATGTCGGCCTGATGCGCGGCAAGGGCGGCATCGAAGACCGGCCCAAACCCATCATCGTCAATGCGGGGGAAATCGGGCAGGCCGAGCGGTCCTTCCCAGTGGGTGAGCGGATGGCGATCTAGGTCGACAGGCTTGGACATGGGGTTTCCGGTCGGTTAGGCGGGACAGGACCCCGATGTAAGGGCGCGAGTTGCACGCCGCAACCATCTTGGAGCGCAGATCGCCATGCCTCGCTCGCCGCCTGTCGGCAGATCGCCGGCGCGTCGACCTCGAACAGCGGCTTCTTCAGATGAGCGGCGGTCGGCCGGCATCAGCCCTCGGCCGCGGGCGCTTCTTCCGGCCGCTCGAAGTCGCCGGTTTCGCGGTTCATCACCCAGAGCTCGCCGGTGGAGATGTCGAACCAGGCGCCGGACAGCGTCAGCCTGCCCTTGCCTTCGAGGATGCTGACGCAGGGGAATGTGCGCAGATTGGCGATCGAATAGCGGATCGAGATGCGCTCAAGCGCAGTCTGCCGCTCGCTGGCCGTCATCAGCGTGCTGCTGGTGACGGTTTCGGCCGCCGGGCCGATCAGACTCATCCACTTGCCGATGAAGTCGCCCGGCGAGAGCGGCCCGGCGGAGGTGTCGAGCGCCGCCTTGATGCCGCCGCAACGGCCGTGGCCCATGACGACGATGTTCTTCACCTTGAGGCTCTGGACGGCGAATTCGAGCGCCGCCGAGGTGGAGTGGAACTCGCCGTCCGGTGCGTAGGGCGGGACCAGATTGGCGACGTTGCGCACGACGAAGAGCTCGCCGGGACCGGCGTCGAAGATCGCTTCCGGGGCCGAGCGCGAGTCGCAGCAGGCGATCACCATCGTCTCCGGCGCCTGCCCCTCCCGGGCAAGCTCGCGGTAGCGCCCGCTTTCGGCGGGATAGCGGCCGCTCATGAAGTTGCGGTAGCCGGCGAGGAGGTGGTCGGGAAGATGAGCCATGCGCGGACATTAACTGCAAAAATTTTCGCACTGCAACGTGAGGCGCATGCGGGAAAGGCGGAAGCGGTGTTTCCGCCCGGAATAGCGACAGGACAGGAAGTCGTCAGCCGCGGATGGCGACCGGGATGCCATAGGCGTCGCGACCGGGCGGGTCGGGAAAGGATATTGCTTCGCCGCCACGGACGCGACCTGCGACCAGCATCATGCAGCAGGCGTCGAGGAAGTCGTCGGATTTCGCGCCGGCCGGCGGCCTCCGGTCGAGAAAAGCCGAGGCGTAGCCGTGCCGGCAAAGCAGCGCGGCGCGCTCCGCCATGCCGGCAGTGCCGACGGCCCCCTTGACCTTCTTCGGAAGGCCCATGGGAACGCCGCCATTCAGTCGCATGAACGCCACCTCCGGATGGGATTCGATCACGCGCTCCCTCAGATCGGGCCGCTTACGCAGCAGTTCGTCGATCTCGCGGATTTTCGCGAAGATGCCGAAGGCCTGGATCGACACGCCGCGGGGCGGATCGGAGGTGGCCATGGCGACCTCGCTCGCCCGCCGGTGCGCGGCGTACCATTCGGCGACCGTGGTGAAGGGTGCGGTCTCCGCATGGACGGCGGCGCGCGAGGGGATGGAGAAGACGCTCGACTGGCGCTGGCCGAGCAGCGGCCGCACCAGCAATTCTGGGCCGCGCCCTCCCCGCCCGGAAAACTCCGGCAGGCCGATCGGCATGTCGACCGCGATGGTCGCGCCGTCGGGAAAGGCGGCGACCAGCTCGGCGAACGCAGGGAACACTCTTACCGCCGGTTCGCCGCCGTCCTGCCAGACGGCGATCCAGCCGCCGGGGCATCCGTCGACCCCGACGTGACAGGCCATCAAGCCCGCCTGTTCCTGCCGGGATGGGGGAGATGGCGGAACTGCACCATCGCCATGGGATGCGACAGGCTGCGCGCGTCGGTTTCGAGCTGCAGCTCGTCACCTCCGCGCCTGGCCGTGCGGGCGAGTATCTCGTAGACCGTGGCGGTCGTCGTCTGCAGCGCCTTGGCGTCAGCCTGGCCAGCCATCAGCCTCGCCAGGAAGACGGCGGCGGTCAGGTCGCCCATCCCGCTTGGCGGGCCGGAAATCTGCCGGTGCTCGGCAAGCAGTGCCTCTTGCTCGGTGACCAGGAGGTTGCCGATGCTGCCCGCCATCATCCCCGGCGCCGAGGTGACCAGCATGCGCGGCGGCCCAAGGTTTAGCGCCGCGGCGATGATCGAGGGCAAGTCCGCCAGCTTTCCGCCGGCAAGCCATTCGAGCTCATAGCGGTTGGGCGTCGCGATATCGGCGAGCGGCAGCAGAATGTCGCGCATGGCAATGGCCGTCGCCTCGGGCACGTAGAGCCCGCCGAGGTCGCCCATCACAGGATCGCAGACGTAGAGAGCGTTCGGATTTTGCGCCTTCACCTGGTTCACCAGCGCGGCGACGTCAACCGCCTGGCGGGCGTTGCCGAGATAGCCGGAAAGCACGGCGGTGACTTCGCCCAGCCACGGCGCGCCTTCGAGGTCCTTGATGAAGGCCGAGAACTGGTCCGGGTCCGGAACGATGCGGGTAGAAGGGCCATGCCCGGTGTGCCAGGGGAGCACGACCGTCGGCACGGCCCATACGGGATAGCCCAGCGTCTCCAGCGCAAAGACCGCGGCCCGGTTGCCTACGGAACCCCGCGCCACATGGCTTGAAATGACGATGACCGCCCGCTGCGTTTCCGATGCACTGCCGTTCATTCCGAGACCGCCAATTTCCGCATTACGCATTTCGGGCGAGATAGACCACGAGCCACACAATCAGCCCGAAGAGCAGCAGGAGCCCGAGCGTCCTGCCGATCCGCGTGCCCCAATATTCCACCCAGTCGTCGCGGTCCACATCGGCGGCGGTGACATGGTTGCGCGCCCGCCGCGCCGCCCGGTCGAGCGCAGAATCGCCGCCGCTTGCGGCTTCCTGCGACATGCGCTCCAGGATGCGCCGCGATTCGGCTGCCCGCTCGCTCTCCCTGTCGTCCGCCATGCCGGTTCCTCGGTTCGCACCGGTTCTAGAGCAATTCCGCGAAAAGTGGGAACCGCTTTCCGCACGAATCGCGCAAAAGCAAGGAGATAGCGGCAGGCGGCCGCGCAACCGCCGCGTTCCGCGACTGTCATTGGGGTGGTCTATCGTGCTAGATGTGTTGCCGGTCCGATCGCTACCTGAAGGGATCCCCGATGCTTGCCCCCCAAAGACCGTCAACCCTTCGTCTGCTGCCAGCGCTCCTCGTCCTGGCGCTCCTGCCGCTGCTTTCCGCCTGCGGCTACAACACCATCCCGACATTGGAGGAGCGCGCCAAGGCGGCGTGGAGCGACGTGCTGAACCAGTATCAGCGCCGGGCCGACCTCATTCCCAACCTGGTCGAGACGGTCAGGGGGTATGCCTCTCATGAGCGCGAGGTGCTGGAGAGCGTCGTCGAGGCGCGCGCCAAGGCGACGCAGGTCACCGTAACGCCGGAGACGCTGACGGACCCCAACGCCTTCAAGGCTTTCCAGGACAACCAGGCCGCTCTGACCGGGGCGCTGTCGCGCCTGCTCGCGGTGGTGGAAAACTATCCCGACCTCAAGGCCAACCAGAATTTCCTCGCCCTCCAGGCGCAGCTCGAAGGCACAGAGAACCGCATCGCGGTGGCGAGGCGCGACTACATCGAGGCCGTCCGGGTCTACAACACCTCGCTCAGGACCTTCCCGACGCTGCTCTGGAATGTGCTCTGGTTCGGCAACGAGCCGTTCCAGAACTTCACCGTCGCCGACGACGCCATGCGCCCGCCGCAGGTCGATTTCGGCACGCGGCAGCCCCAACAGGGCGGGTGATCACCGCCTCCGCAGGAAGTTGAAGCGTTGCGCCCCGTCGCGCCCCCCTCGCGCCTGCCGGCCTTCTCCCCCGCAAGGAGGGAGATCGGGGCTTTTGCGGTTTTCCTGCTGCTTTTCCTTTTCTTCCTGCCTCCGCCAGCCTCGGCCCAGGAGCTCCCGGCTCTTACCGGACGGGTGGTCGACGATGCCGGGCTGATCGACCCCGCGGCCGAAGCCGCGCTCGTTCAAAAGCTCGAAGCCTTCGAAAAGAAATCCTCCGACCAGATCGTCGTGGCCACCATCCCCAGCCTCGGCGGCGAGGCGATCGAGCCATATGCCAACCGCCTGTTCCGCGCATGGCAACTCGGCCAGGCGGGCGAGGACAACGGCATCCTGCTCCTGGTCGCCCGCGACGACCGCAAGATGCGCATCGAGGTCGGCTACGGGCTGGAGGGCACGCTGACCGACCTGCATTCAAAGCTGATCATCGAGAACACGATGGTGCCCGCCTTCCGCGCCGGCGATTTTTCCGCCGGCATCTCCGGGGCGGTCGACGACATCATCATGGTGCTCGAAGGCAATGCCGAGGAGCTGGAGGCGCGCGCCGAGCGCAACAACCAGACATCGGGCTGGGACCCCGACACCGTCATCGCCGTGCTGTTCTTCATCGTCTGGGCGACAATCTTCCTCGGCGGCTTTGCCATGGCAACCCTGCCGCGCATCTATGGCCGCAAGCTCGGCCCCGGCCGCTACGAATGGCTCGGCATGACCTTCAACTACAATTCGAGCGGACGCTCGTCCGGCGGCGGCTGGTCCGGCGGAGGATATTCGGGAGGCGGCGGAGGCTGGTCCGGAGGCGGCGGCTTCTCGGGCGGCGGCGGATCGTCTGGCGGCGGCGGATCGTCGGGGAGCTGGTGATGGCGGACGAGACGATGACCGAACAGGAGCGTGCCCGCATAGCGGAGGCGATCCGTGCGGCGGAGGCGAACACAGCCGGCGAGATCTACTGTGTGGTGGCGCGACGCAGCGACGGCTATTTCTTCTCCGCCGCGATGGCCCTCACGATCTCGATCCTGGTGATCAGCCTCGCCGTCGCCTTCATGCTGGAAGCGCGGTGGCTGACGATGCGCCTGCCGGTCTTCGTCAGCGCGCAGCTCCTGGCGGTCGCCGCCGCGCTGGCGCTGGTCTACGCCCTGCCCGGATTGCGCATCCGCCTGGCGCCAAGGCGGTGGCAATACATGCGCGCGCACGACAATGCGCTGAAGCAGTTCCTGGCGCGCAATGTCCACCTGACGGCGGAGCGGACCGGCGTGCTTATCTTCGTCTCGCTGGCCGAGCGTTATGCAGAGATCGTCGCCGACGCCGGTATCAACGCCCGGGTGCCGCAGGACATGTGGGATTCGATCGTCGCCGGTCTGCTCGAGGACGCCAGGAACGGGCGGCTGGCCGACGGCTTCGTGACGGCGGTGACCGAGGTCGGAGCGCTTCTGGCCGAACACTTTCCGGCAGGCACCGAAGACATAAACGAGCTGGAAGACCACCTCGTCGAGATCTGATGGCCCTATCCCTTCGGGGTAGCGGATTCCCCGCCGGCTGACCTTTTGGCGAATAGCGCTTCACCCAATTCAGGATCATGCTCACTGCCGCTTGCCACGGAGTCGAACCAGCGTTTATGGTTAACAAATCATGAAGACGTTGACGATCGACATCAGGAAGGCCGAACCGAGGGACGCCGCGGCGATA
>DATDJN010000010.1:0-7856 GCA_036520515.1 Rhizobiaceae bacterium | reverse complement strand
CACGAGGCGGCCGGTCAGGATCGTCAGGTTGTCGCGCGCACGCACCGCAGGCGTCAGCCATGCCTCGGCGTCGGTCACGCGCCTGCCGTCGCGGATGGTGAGCGCGTTCGGCGTGACGCCGATCATCTCGCCGGTGTTGTGCCCGGGGATGCGTGGCAGCCCGAGCGTGGCGCCGGCCTCGATGAAGGCCCGGGCGACCGGGCTGACTTCCTCGTCCGGCAAGTACACAGGCAGCGGCCCGCCGCTGCCGTGGATGCCGTCGCCGCCGAGACTGTGATCCTCGATCGCCATGAAGGCCGGAAGCAGGCCCAGCCAGCTCCAGCGCGTATCGCTGGTCGCCTCGGCCCAGTCGGCAAAATCATCGGGGTGGCCGCGCATATGGCCCATGGCGTGCAGCAGGCTCGACCCGCCAAGCGCGCGGCCGCGCGCCCAGTGATGCATGCGCCCGGCAGTGCCGGCTTGCGGCTCGGTTCGATAGTCCCAGTCGTAACTGCGGCCCTGCAGCGCCGGCCAGGCGGCGGGGTTCCAGATATCGGGGTCGGCTGCCTCGCCGCCCGCCTCGATCAGCACGACCTGCCGCGAAGGATCCTCGCTCAGCCGGGAGGCGAGCAGCGCGCCGGCGGAGCCGCCGCCGACGATCGCCAGGTCGTACCTTGTCATCGCCTAACGCTGGTCGGCCTCGACGACCTTGCCGCCCCGGGTCATCGCCTCCCCGTCGAGGAAGACCGAGCAGTTGCGCAACGGGATGTCGAGGTGGCAGGGCACGTCGCGGTCGCCGCCGGCCTCGGTGTTGGGACCCGACGACCAGAGGAAGTTGCCGGCGAAGGAACGCGCGTCCATGCCGAGCTGCGCCTCGGGATTGTAGAGGCCGAGCACGGTCCAGTGCGCGCGGGTGTGCAGGCCCCAGCCGACATGCGCCATCGCATAGGCGCGCGGGTCGTCGAAGCTCTCCATGAACTTGCGCATGAACTCGGCGTCGAAGCCGCCCTTGATGTCGCGGATGATGCCCTTCTCGATCGTCACCGTGACGGGCTCGCGCGCATACATCTTGAACGGCAGCAGGATGTCGCCCTCGTCGATGACGATGGTGCCTTCGGCGCTGCCCTCGTTCGGCCATGAGGCGGCGAAGCAGCTCGGCCAGTGGTCCCATCGGCCCGGCTCGTCGGCCAGCCCGTACTGCGTCAACACCGGATACTCGCCAAGATCGCAGTTGAAGTTGGTGCCTGCGGCGGAGGTCACATGCATCTTCCTGGCCGCGCCGATCTTCTTGGCCGCCGCCAGCACGCGCGCCTTGTCCTCGGGCGTCGGAATCATGCGCATCATGATCTCCGGCGGCTCGACGGCGAGCAGCATGCGCGCGCCGGTCTTCAGCACCTCCTCCTGCTCCCTGGAAAACAGGAGCTGGATCGTGTCGATGACCATGTCGGAGGCCTTCAGGCAGGCGAGCGCGGCCGAATTGCCCTCCAGCGGGGTCTTGCCGATATAGCCGGACTTGTCGCGCGAGATCGCCTTCTCGCCGTTCATGGGCGCGAGGTTGAGGACGCTCACAACAGCGCCCATGTCGGCGGCGGCGAGCCTCGCCATGCCGGCGATCTGCCGGTTGCTGTCGTCGCTGGTGAGGATGGTGACCTGCTCGCCGGCCTTGAGATTGCACATGCCGAGGACCTGCTTCCAGCCCTGGAAGAATTGAACGTCGCTGATTGCCATGCCTGCGGGTCCTTCTGTCGTTCGTCCGCGCCGAGGCGGCCCAAAAAAGGGGGGTCTAAAGTGCTGTCTGGTTTTCGAGGGAGAAGAAGTTGCGGTCGTAGTGCAGCAGCGGCGATTTCGCGTCGCCGAACCTGATCTGCCGCACATGGCCGATGAAGATGCTGTGGCTCTCGGTCTCGACGTCGGAGGAAAGCGTGCAGTCGAGATTGATCAGCGCGCCGTCGAGCGCCGGCGCGCCCGTCGCCAGGCGGCTCCAGTTGCCAGCCGTGAACTTGCTCTCGCCCGCGTCGCCGGTGTTTCCGGCGAAGCGCTGCGCAACGTCCAACTGGTCGGCCGCGAGGATGTTCACGCAGAAGCAGCCGTGTTCGGTGATCGCGCGGTGCGCGGCGCCCTGGCGGTTCACGCAGACCAGCATGGAGGGCGGCGTGACGGAGAGCGAGCAGACGGCGGTCGCGGTCAGCCCGCGCCGGGCGCCCCCCTCTCCCGCGGTGACCACGCAAACCGTCGCGGCGAGCTGGCGCATGGCGGCGCGGAAATCGTGCGCCAGCGGATCGGCGGGCGGCCTGGAGTGGATCATCTGGGGCCTCCCTGCGCCGCGACGCAGTTTTCGAGGAAGAGCGCGGCCGAGGCGAGCCGGCGGTCGTCGCCGCGCGCACCGGCGAGTTGCACGCCGACGGGCAGGCCGCGTGGTCCCCTGGTGAAGGGCAGCGCCACCAGCGGCACCTGCAGCACGCTCCACAGCCGGTTGTAGATAGGATCGCCGGTGGCCGTGCCTTCCGGCGCCTCGCCGGGCGCTGCAACCGTCAGCACCGCATCGAAGCGCGCGAGCAGGGCATCTGCGACGAGACGGATGCCCGGCAGAACCTGCATCGCGGCGCGGTAGCGGTCCTCGGTGACGCGGCCCTGGTCTTCCAGCATGGCGCGCGTGACCGGCGTCAGCTCTTCCCAGCGCTGGCCGATCTCATAGGCAAGCGACTGCGTGACCTCCCAGCCCATGACCGCCTCGTGCAGGTCGAAGATGCCGTCGAACCAGGCCGGCGCGGGGATCGTCACCACGTCGGCGCCATTGCTTCCGGCGAGCTTGGCAAGCCGCTCTACCGCCTCGATGGCGGCCGGCTCCGCCTTCTCCAGCCGGGTGCCGAGCAGGACGCCGAGCCGGGGCCGCCTCGGCGCGGCGAGTTCCGCCAGTTCCGCCCGGCCCGACAGCGCGGCGGCGCAGGCTGCCGCATCGCCGATGTTGCGCGCGATGACGCCCAGCGTGTCGAGGCCGTGGCAGAGCGCCTTGATGCCGACGGTGTTGAGCAGGCCGAAGGTCGGCTTCAGCGCCGTCACGCCGCAGAAGCTCGCCGGGCGGATCACCGAGCCCGACGTCTGCGTGCCGAAGGCGAGCGGCACCATGCCGGCCGCGACCGCCGCGCAGGAGCCCGAGGACGAGCCGCCCGGCGTGTGTGCCGGATTGTGCGGGTTGCGGGTCTTGTTCGGACTTGCCATGGCGAGCTCGGTGCTCACCGTCTTGCCCAGCACCAGCGCGCCGGCGTCCTTCGCGATCTGCACGCAGGGCGCATCCCAGAGCGGCCGGAAGCCGTCGTAGAAACGCGTGCCGTAGCCGGTCGGCATGTCCGCCGTCTCGATCACGTCCTTCACGCCGAGCGGCACGCCGGCGAGCGGGCCGGAAGCGCGCTGCGCGTCGAGCCTGTCGGCGGCGGCGCGCACCTGCGCGGCGTCGAGATGCTGCCAGGCCATCACCGGGCCGTCGACTTCCGCAATCCGCTCGAGATGCGCGTCGGCAACGGCGCGTGCGGCGAGCCGTCCGGCAGCCACGGCCCCCGCCATGTCGCGGGCGGTCATCGAAAGGATGTCGCGATGCTGCATGGCCGTCCTTCCTAGCCGAAAACCGGCGGCCGCCGCGCCGCCCAGGGCGCCGCGCGCTCCAGCTCGGCGGCGAGCGAAAACAACAGCGCATCCCGGCCGAAGCCCGCGCCGAAATGCGCGCCGACCGGCAGGCCGGACGCGGTCATGCCGAGCGGCACGCTCATCGCCGGGCAGCCCGACGCGTTGAACACCGCGGTGAAGGGCGAGTGCGCCCAGAACAGGTCGAAGAACGTGTCGAGGTCCTTGCCCTTGCCGGCGAGCTCGCCGAGTTTGGGGGCGGGCTCCGCGGCGCTCGGCGTCAGCATGATGTCGTAGCGCGAAAAGAAGCGGCCCATGGCGCGCGCCGACGCGTGCAACTGGTTGACCGCCCAGAGGTAGCGCGGGCCTGATGTGGCGAGGCCTTCGTGCAGCCACTCCTGGTTGACCGGCTCGAGCCTGGCGATGTTGGATGAATTGGCGTCCCCGCCGGCGACGCCGAGCGCGACGTTGACGCCGGCAATGACGCGCCATGCAGCCTTCAGCGCTTCGGCGTCGTAGCCTGCATCGTCGATCTCGACGACATGATGGCCGAGGCTTTCGAGCAACCGGGCGGCGGCGCGCACCTCGTCGATCACCTCGGCATCCACCCTGGTTCCGAGCGGCGGCTTGAGCAGCATGGCGACGCTGAGGCGCGGCGGCGGCGCACCGAGCGCGGCGAGGTAGGTGCCGGGGTGGCCAGGCGACGCCCAGGGATCGCCAATGTCCCCGCCGCCGGTGATGTCGAGCATCGCCGCGCTATCGCGCACCGACCACGTCACCGCATGGGGAGTGGACATGCCGGCGATCGCCTCGGCGGCGACCGGTCCCAGCGGATTGACCAGCCTTGATGGCTTGAAGCCGAACAGGCCGCAATGGCTGGCCGGCAGGCGCGTCGAGCCGGCGCCGTCCGAGCTGTTGGCCAAGGGCACGATGCCGCTCGCCACGGCGGCCGTCGAGCCGCCCGACGAGCCGCCCGGCGTGCGCCCGGTGTCCCAGGGATTGCGGGTCGGGCCGAAGGCTTCCGGCTCGGTGGTGAAGCTCAGCGCGAATTCCGGCGTGTTGCTCTTGCCGAGGATCACCATGCCGGCCGCCTTGTAGCGCGCGGTGATGGTGGAATCGCGCTGGCTGACAGTATGGCGGTGAAGTTCCGAGCCGGTGGAGAGGATCATGCCTTCCGCCTCGAAGCCGGTGTTCTTCAAGAGCATCGGCACGCCAGACAGCGGGCTCTTCGGCAGCCCTCGCCGCACCTGTTCCCGCGCCAGATCGTAATAGGGATGCACCACGGCGTTGAGAACGGGGTTCAGGCGCTCGGCGCGTCCGATGGACGCCTCGAGTGCCTCGGAAGCGCTGAGCTCGCCTTTGGCGATCAGTGCCGAGAGCGCGATGCCGTCGAGTTCAGCGAGGCCATCCATCGCGCCGCTAGCCCATCTGCGCGCGGAAGACGTCGAGATCCCACATGTCGCGGGTTCCGACGAAAAATCGGTCGCGGACCTCGAAAAGGTGCAATCCGTCGAGCGCGATGGGGCGCGGCGCCGCACCTTCGCCCTTCGGCGTGAAGGTGCCTGTCATGCGGTAGGGAACCGCCACCGTGTCGGCGGCGCGGATGTAGCCGAGCCGTTGCCAGACGACATCCGGCAGCATGCGCCAGAAACCGCGCAGCCCTTCGGCAAGCGCCTCGTGGCCCTGGCGTCGCTTTGCCATCGCCACCTCCTCATGCCAGCCGTCGGCGTGATAGAGCGCCGCAGCGGCGGCGGCGTCACGCGCGGCATAGGCGGCGTAGAAGCGGTCGATCAGCGCAGCGTGAGCCATGGGCCAATCCAGTCTGTCCTGCGGGACCGCGCCGACCTCATCAGGCAGGCGCGGAGCCGGGATCATTCGATGCCGGCGATCTTCTTGACCTGGGCGACGTAAGCATCGCGCTTCACCTCGTTGTAGAGGCGGGCGCGCAGCGCCGGCGCCGGCGTCGCGTTGACGTTCTCGAACAGCGCGACGCGGCCGGCGAGCGAGCCCGAGGTCATGTCCCAGATGAAGTTCATCAGCTGTTCCTTGACCATGGCGCTGACGCCGTGGCCGGGCAGCAGCTCGTGCAAATAGTGGCCGATGTCGGGATTGTCGAAGGCCGCCTTGCCGAAGCGCATGACGAGGCCCTGGCCGCACATTTCCTGCAGGATGTGGATGATCTTCGGATAGTTCTCGATCGAGTAGAGACGGCCGGCGGTCAGCATGCCGACGTCGGGGCGCATCACCTCGCCTTCGGTCGGCGTCGCCATCGCCTCGGCGGCATGCACGAAGGCACGCAGCGTCTGCGCATATTCGATGAGCTGCCCGAGCATCATCTGCACTGCAGGGATGCGGCCTGTGCCGAGATAGTCGAGCACCATCTGGCCGGCGCCGACGAAGAGTTCCGCCTTCACCGCCAGGCGGGTCAGCACGTGCCAGTGCGCGAACACGCAGACCGGCCCGTAGTAGCTCATCGCCGTCGGGTCGCCGAGGTTGAACAGGCGCTCCTTCGGCACGAAGACGTTGTCGAAGACGATGAACTGGTCGGCTTCCTCGCCGAGGCTCGCCACCGGGTGATCGAACGGATCGCTGTCGGGCTGCGACACCATCTCGCGCGAGATCATCTTGATGCCGTCCGTCTCGATCGGGATCGAGCCCCAGATGCAGGCGTCGGCGGGCGTCTCCTGGATGCCGCCGAGATTGGTGAAGAAGATGTCGTTTGCCTGCGCGGAGATCGAGCCGACGGTCTTGGCGCCGTAGATGTAGATGCCGTCCCTGGTGACCTTGCGCGCCTTGAGCAGCGAGGCCTCGCCCGCCTTGGGCGAGGAGCGGTCGGCCTGCGGTCCGGCCAGGCTCTCCGAGGCGGTGACGTTGTTGTCGCGCCCGTATTCGAGATAGCGCTCGATGTTCTCGGCGAAATCCGGGTCGACGCCCTCGATCAGCGACTTCTTCTTCCTGAACGTCGGCAGATAGGCGTAGAGGCCGACGACGATGGCCGGTGCCAGATCCGGCGGGCGACCGAAGGTGCCCGCGGTCTTGAGCGAGGTGTACTCGATCATCTTGCGGCGGTCGGCGAGATCTTCCCTGGTGCGCGGGATCTGCCAGGAGCGGCTGACGACGGCGCCGGCGTCCTTGTCGAAATAGGTCGTGGCGTCGGCATGTTCCTCGGTGAACTGGTCGTCGAACATCGTGGCGAGCAGGTCGACGCCCTTGGCGAGAGCCGGCTCGTCATAGACGCTCTCGAGCTTCCTGCCGCCGACCCAGATCTGCCGGTTGTCCCGCAAGGACTCCTTGTATTCGGCGCCGGTCTTCAGCCTGTGCGGCTTGTCGAGGGAAATTTTGGCTTTTGCCTGTGTCACAGCAGTCTCCCATTAACGTTCAGGTCCGGGGCGCCTTCTTTGCGGGCGCTCCCAAGGGGATCATGATCGACGTCAGCCGGCGTCGCCGGCCTTTTCCGTTCGCATCTGGCGGATGACTTCGGCGGCGATCCGCATCGAATCCATCGCAGCGGGAACGCCGCAATAGATCGCCGCCTGCAGGATGACCTCGACGATCTCCTCTTCGGTGACGCCGTTGTTCAGCGCGCCGCGAACGTGGATCTTGACCTCGTGGGGACGGTTGAGCGCCGTCAGCATGGCGAGGTTGAGGAAGCTGCGCGTCTTGCGCTCGAGGCCCGGCCGGGTCCAGACCTCGCCCCAGCACCATTCCGTCACGAGCTTCTGCAGCGGCGCGGTCAGTTCGTCCGCGCTCGCCAGCGATGCGTCGACGTAGGCTTCGCCCAGCACTTCCTTCCGGACCTTCAGGCCCTTCTCGAATTGCTCGCCTTGGAATTCGGGAAGAGTCATGTTTCTCTCCGGATATGGGGCCTGCTTGGCAGGTGCGGCAGGGCATATGCCCGTCCCGTCGGTGACGCCGAGTTAGACATGCCGCGCTTGACCTGTCAACAGATTGTATGACAGGAATACGGTCATACTGAAATGCGGCCGCGAGACCTGCCGGGAGCGGACAAGCGCGATGGCTGAGCCAATGGAAGTCGACGCGGAGGAGGCACTTTCCCCCTTCGAACTTTATGCGCTGCACTATGCCGTGCACACCGGCCGTACGCAGCATGACAATTTCCTGCATGCCGATCCACACGAGTCGGGTTCGGATCTCCACTATTTCATCTGGCTGGCGCGGCGCGACCGCGAGATATTCGTCATCGACACGGGCTTTGCGGCTGCCGCTGCCACGGCGCGCGGCCGTACGCTGCTGCGCAA
>DATDJN010000009.1:0-2417 GCA_036520515.1 Rhizobiaceae bacterium | reverse complement strand
GGCTTTCTCTATTCGCGCTTTTCCAATCCCAACATCTCGATGTTCGAGCGCCGGATGATCGAGCTCGAAGGCGCCGAAGCTGCGCGCGCCACCGCGACCGGCATGGCCGCGGTCACCACCGCGATCCTGGCACCGCTGAAGGCCGGCGACCATGTGGTGGCGGCGAAGGCGATGTTCGGCTCCTGCCGCTACGTGGTGGAAGATCTGCTGCCGCGCTACGGCATCCAGTCCACCCTCGTCGACGGGCTCGACCTCGACCAGTGGAAGAAGGCGATGCGGCCCAACACCAGGACCTGCTTCCTGGAGAGCCCGACCAACCCGACGCTCGACGTGCTGGACATCCGTGCGATCGCGGAAATCGCGCACCAGGGCGGCGCGCGGCTGATCGTCGACAACGTGTTCGCCACCCCGATCTGGCAGAGCCCGCTGTCGCTCGGCGCCGACGTCGTGGTCTATTCCGCGACCAAGCACATCGACGGCCAGGGCCGCTGCCTCGGCGGCATCATCCTGTCGTCGGAGGCCTTCATCGCCGAGCACATCCACAATTTCATGCGCCAGACCGGCCCGTCGATGTCGCCGTTCAACGCCTGGGTGCTGCTGAAGGGGCTGGAGACGCTGGCGGTGCGGGTGCGCGCGCAGACCGAGACGGCGGCCAGGGTCGCGGACGCGCTGGCCGAGCACCCGAAGATCGCGCGGCTGATCTATCCCGGCCGCGCCGATCACCCGCAGGCCGCGCTGGTGAAGAAGCAGATGCGCGCCGGCTCCACCCTGATCGGCTTCGAGGTCAAGGGCGGCAAGCAGGCCGCGTTCCGCTGCCTGAACGGCCTGCAGATCTCGCGCATCTCCAACAACCTCGGCGACGCCAAGAGCCTCGTCACCCATCCCGCGACCACCACGCACCAGCGGCTGACGCCGGAGGCGCGCGCCGAACTCGGCATCAGCGAAGGCTTCATCCGCTTCTCGGCCGGATTGGAGCATGCGGACGATCTGATCGAGGATCTTGTCCAGGCGCTGGAGAAGGCGTGAGGGGCCGCCTCCTTGCGCTCGCCGCGGGGCGTCGGCACAAAACATCGAAAACAACCCCATG
This sequence comes from Rhizobiaceae bacterium, assembly GCA_036520515.1. Taxonomy (GTDB): domain Bacteria; phylum Pseudomonadota; class Alphaproteobacteria; order Rhizobiales; family Rhizobiaceae; genus Mesorhizobium_K. The sequence goes on along the minus strand of DATDJN010000009.1, from coordinate 1,330 downwards.
CAAAGGAGCCTGGGGGCGTTTTCATCCCGCCGTTGCACAATGGTGGGCAGGGCGCTGACGCGCGTTCGCCCATCCTACGAATTCGGCCTCACATCGGCCGGTACGCCCGCACATCCCCAGGCACGGTGACGCCGAGCTTGATCTGGCCGACCGACTTGATGATGTCGTCGCCGAGCAGTTGCGCGAAGCAGGCGTAGCCCCAGTCGCTCATGTGCAGGCCGTCGGCGATCACGAAATTCTCGATCGGGATCGCCTGCTTCTCGTGCCAGTCCTTCATGACGGCGAACCGCGGAAACACGCCGATGTGGCGGAGTTCGGCGACCTTGCCGAGCAGCTTCACCATCTTGCCGGCGTTTTCCGCCCTGGCGTTGACAGCCGGCGAATATTGCGGATCGATCAGCACGATGTCGGCGCCGACGGCCTGGATGCGCGCGATGCCGTCTTCCACGGCCCTGGCGGTCTCGGCGGGATCGAGGTTGCGCAGCACCGCGTTGGTGCCGACCTGCCAGATCACCAGATCCGGATGCATGTCGATGACTTCGGTCTGCAGCCGTTTCATCATCTCCGGCGCGTCGTCGCCGCCCTTGCCGCGATTGACGACGGTGATGTCGGCGGTCGGATATTGCCGGCGCAACTGCGCCGCCAGGCGGTTCGGGTAGTTGAATTCCGGCGAGGTCGAGCCGAAGCCCTGGGTCGACGACGAGCCGAAGGCGACGATCACGACCGGCTTGCCCGCGGCGAGCTTGCCTGCGACATGCGGCAGCGAACCCGTCGATCGCGCGACGCCCTTCGGCGACAGGCAAGGCACACGGCTGAAGATGTCGCCGGCCGATTTGGCGACCTCCTTCACCTTGTCGATCGCCTTGCCGGTGATACCTTTCGGCGCCGCCGGATCGACGGCCGCCACCGGCCCGGCCTGCGGCGAGGCCGCTTCAGCCGAAGGCTTCGTCTCAGTCTTGTTGTCGGCTCTGGCGCTGTCCGACAGCGCCGCCTGCTGCGCGACCTGTTGCGGGGCCGTCTGCGCGTGCAGCGGCGACAAAGGTGCAGGCATCAACAGCGCCAGGCTGGCGGCAAGGACGGTCGGCAATATCGACGAATGAAAAGGGCGGTGGCGGCTCATCAACGCGGGTCCCTAGTTCTGCTGCGCCGGATCAAGGCGGGCCGCATCGAGCACAAATTTCGACAGCGCGCGGCCGAGGCAGCCATGAACCCGTTTGGCCATGTCGGTGCCATGAAAGGTACTGAACAGATCGAAATCTCCGGCGGTGCTCCAGTGGCGCATGATGGCAAACCGGTCGAACAGCGGCACGCTGCGCTGCTGCGCCACCAC
>DATDJN010000008.1:0-2644 GCA_036520515.1 Rhizobiaceae bacterium | reverse complement strand
CGCTCCGTCCGGGGTCCGTCGGCTTGCCCAGACAGCACGGTTCCATCTTCGCCCACTGGGCGTCCGTCAGTATCAATCGTTCCATCCGAAGCTTGAATCATGATCAAGCCTCAGAGGGAATCCCGAATCTCAACAGGCCTTAGGTCGCAGTGGCCGGATCGATCACCGCCTTGACCTCGGTGATGATGTTGGCGGGGAAGCCCGAGAGCCGCGCGTGCTCGCGGATCACGGCCTCGTCGTCGGCCAGGTAGATGCAGAACGTCTTGTCGGCGGTGACGTAGCTTTCCTGCCACTGGATGCGCGGCGTGAGCTTGGCCAGCGCGGAGTTCGACTGACGGGCAACCGCGCTGAAGCCCTTCTGATCGTGGGAGCCGATCCCCTCGACGTTGCGCTCGATGACAAACTTCTTCATGGGAGTTCTCCGGTTCAAGTCCCGAATGGCCGGATTCAACCGCATTCCGGCTTGCTTCGCGAGTGTCGATAATGTCATTCTAAGGGGGCGTTTTCGCCACTGTGGAGGATGCGTCGATGATCGACGTCACGATTCTCTACTGCCCGGACGGCGCGGTTTCGTCCTCGGTCGCGCCGCTCGAAGTCTTTTACGCAGCCGGCACGCGATGGAACCTCTGCGTCAGTTCCGTGCCAGAACCACGCTTTTCGGTCAGGACCGTATCCGTCGACGGCAAGCCGGTCGTCGGCGGCGCCGGTGTGCGCATCGTCCCTGACGGACCGCTTTCCTCGGTCGAGCGCACCGATCTTGTGCTGATACCGTCGGGCGGCACCGACATTGACGAGATGCTGGAGAAGAGCGCGTCCGTGATCCCCTGGCTGCGCGACCTTCACGCCAAGGGCGCCCTCGTTGCGGGCGTCTGCACGGGCGTGGCGATCCTTGCGGAAGCGGGGCTTCTCGACGGCCGCCGCGCCACCACGCACTGGGCGGTCGCCGACCACTTCCGGAGACGGTATCCTGAAGTGGACTGGCAGCCCAACCTCCTCGTGACCGAGGATGGGGGCGTGCTGTGCGGCGGGGGCGTCTACGCCTCGATCGATCTCGCGCTTTACATCGTCGAGAAACTCTGCGGCCGAGATATTGCGATGGGCTGCGCCAAATCGCTGGTGGTGCAGATGCCACGCACATACCAGACGAGCTTTGCGGTGCTGCCCTTCGGCCGCGACCATGGCGACGCCGTCGTCCGCAACAGCGAGGACTGGCTGCACAATCACTTCCCCGACGACATCGACCTCGACCACCTGGCCAAGGACATGGCGCTCGCTCCGCGCACCTTCCTGCGCCGCTTCAAGGCAGCGACGGGCGAGACGCCGCTTGCCTATCTCCAGCGCCTGCGGACGAATGCCGCCAAGCAGATGCTTGAGGAAGACCGCATGACGATCCAGGAGGTGAGCCTCGCGGTCGGCTACGAGGACGTCGCATTCTTCCGCGACCTGTTCAAACGGCATACGGGCCTTGCCCCCGGCGCCTATCGCGAACGCTTCGGGCGATCGATCCAGCCGTCTGCCGCCTGAGCGGCCGAGAACTACGGTCAGGCAGGAGCGCCGCCGTTTCCACGCAAAAGAAAAGGGCGGCATCGCTGCCGCCCTTCCGCATGCATAGCCCAGGTTGGCTGGATCAGAAATCCATGCCGCCACTCGATCCCGCAAGCGGGATCGAGCATTTCCCGGTCCATGGGCGTGCTTATGGATTTCCTCAGAAATCCATGCCGCCCATGCCGCCCATGCCGCCGCCGCCGGGCATGCCCATCGGCGCGCCGGAGTCCTTCTTCGGAGCTTCGGCGATCATGGCCTCGGTGGTGACGAGCAGGCCGGCAACCGAAGCCGCGTCCTGCAGAGCCGTGCGAACGACCTTGACCGGATCGACGATGCCCATGGCGATCATGTCGCCATACTCGCCGGTCTGGGCGTTGTAGCCGAACGTCAGGCCCTTGTTCTCGAGGATCTTGCCGGCAACGATCGATGCTTCCGCACCGGCGTTGGCAGCGATCTGACGGGCCGGAGCCTGCAGGGCGCGACGAACGATGGCGACGCCTGCCTGCTGGTCGGAGTTGGTGCCGACCGACTTGAGGTTTGCCGAAGCGCGCAGCAGGGCAACGCCGCCGCCAGCCACGATGCCTTCTTCGACGGCAGCGCGGGTTGCGTTCAGCGCGTCGTCAACGCGGTCCTTCTTTTCCTTGACCTCGATCTCGGTCGCACCGCCGACGCGGATGACGGCAACGCCGCCAGCCAGCTTGGCAAGACGCTCCTGGAGCTTCTCGCGGTCGTAGTCGGAGGTGGTCTCCTCGATCTGCTGCTTGATCTGGGCAACGCGGCCCTGGATCTCGGCCTTCTTGCCGGCGCCGTCGACGATCGTGGTGTTCTCCTTCTCGATGCGCACGCGCTTGGCGCGGCCGAGCATGTTGAGACCAACGTTCTCGAGCTTGATGCCGAGGTCTTCGGAGATGACCTGGCCACCGGTCAGGATCGCGATGTCCTCAAGCATGGCCTTGCGGCGATCGCCGAAGCCCGGAGCCTTGACGGCAGCGATCTTCAGGCCGCCACGCAGCTTGTTGACGACGAGCGTGGCCAGAGCCTCGCCTTCGACGTCTTCCGAGATGATGAGGAGCGGCTTGGAGGTCTGCACGACGGCTTC
>DATDJN010000007.1:0-3863 GCA_036520515.1 Rhizobiaceae bacterium | reverse complement strand
GCCTCGTCGATGAGGAACTGCGCCGCGTCCTCCTCGGCCGAGCCGCCGATCTCGCCGATCATGATGATCGACTTGGTCTCGTCGTCGGCCAGGAACATCTCCAGTATGTCGATGAACTCGGTCCCCTTGACGGGATCGCCGCCGATGCCGACTGCGGTGGACTGGCCGAGCCCTTCGTTCGTGGTCTGAAACACTGCCTCATAGGTAAGCGTTCCCGAGCGGGAAACAACGCCGACCGAGCCCTTGCGGAAGATGTTTCCGGGCATGATGCCGATCTTGCATTCGTCGGGCGTCACGATGCCCGGGCAGTTCGGCCCGATCAGCCGCGAGCTCGACTTGTCGAGCCTGGCCTTGACCTTGATCATATCCATCACCGGGATGCCTTCGGTGATGCAGACGATGAGCGGGATTTCCGCCTCGATGGCCTCGATGATCGCCGCAGCAGCACCCGCCGGCGGCACGTAGACGACGGACGCGTTGGCGCCTGTCGCCGCCTTGCCTTCGGCGACGGTGGCGAAGATCGGCAGCGGCACAGAGCCGTCCCAGGTCGTGCCGCCCTTCTTCGGATTGATGCCGCCGACCATCTTGGTGCCGTGATAGGCGAGCGCCTGCTCGGTGTGGAACGAGCCGGTGTTGCCGGTCAGGCCCTGCACGAGGACCTTGGTGTTCTTGTCGATCAGGATGGACATGCAGGCTTACCCCTTCACCGCCGCGACGATCTTCTTGGCGGCATCGTCGAGATCGTCGGCGGCCACGACGTTGAGGCCGGATTCGCGGAGAATCTTCTTGCCTAGATCGACATTGGTGCCTTCGAGACGCACGACCAGCGGCACCGTCAGCCCCACTTCCTTGACCGCAGCGACCACGCCCTCGGCGATGACGTCGCATTTCATGATGCCGCCGAAGATGTTGACGAGGATGCCCTTGACGGCCGGATCGGCGGTTATGATCTTGAACGCCGCCGTGACCTTTTCCTTGCTTGCGCCGCCGCCCACATCGAGGAAGTTAGCCGGCTCAGCGCCGTAGAGCTTGATGATGTCCATGGTGGCCATGGCGAGGCCGGCGCCGTTCACCATGCAGCCGATGTTTCCGTCGAGCGCGACATAGGCGAGGTCATACTTCGACGCCTCGATCTCCTTGGCGTCTTCCTCGGTCGTGTCGCGCAGTTCGACAATCTCCGGATGGCGGAAGAGCGCGTTGTTGTCGAACGACACCTTGGCGTCGAGGACGCGCAGCCGGCCGTCCTTCATGACGATCAGCGGATTGACCTCGAGCAGGCTCATGTCCTTCTCGACGAACGCCTTGTAGAGGAGCGGGAAGAGCGTCTCGCCGTCCTTCGCCGCATCGCCGTCGAGCTTCAGCGCCTCGTTCAGCACCCGCACGTCAGCGGCGGTCACTCCGGCCGTCGGATCGATCACCACGGTGACGATCTTCTCCGGCGTATCGTGCGCCACCGCCTCGATGTCCATGCCGCCCTCGGTCGAGACGACGAAGGCGATGCAGCCGACCGAGCGGTCGACCAGGATGGACAGGTAGAGTTCGCGCGCGATGTCGGCGCCGTCCTCGATATAGAGCCGGTTGACCTGCTTGCCCGCGGGGCCGGTCTGCTTGGTGACCAGCGTCCTGCCGAGCATCTCGTTGACGTTGGCGACGACTTCATCGGCCGATTTCGCAAGCCTGACGCCGCCCTTGGCGTCGGGCGACAGCTCCTTGAACTTGCCCTTGCCGCGGCCGCCGGCATGGATCTGGCTCTTCACCACGTAGAGCGGGCCGGGCAGCTTCGCGACCGCAGCCTCGGCCTCGCTTGCGTCGAACACCGGGACGCCGTCGGCGACGGGCGCACCGTAGGCCTTCAGCAGCTGCTTCGCCTGATACTCGTGGATGTTCATCGAAAGCCCCTTACTTCTTGGCCAGGTTCGGGGCGACCTTGACGCAGGTTTCGCAAAGCGTCTGCACGGCCTCGACGGACTTCTCGAACATCTTCTGCTCGGCCTTGTTGAGGTCGATCTCGATGACCCGCTCGACGCCGCCGGCGCCAATGACCGTCGGCACGCCGACATAGAGGTTGTTGACGCCGTACTGGCCTGACAGATGCGCCGCGCAGGGCAGGACGCGCTTCTTGTCCTTCAGGTAGGCCTCGGCCATCTGGATGCCGGACGCCGCCGGCGCGTAGTAGGCCGACCCGGTCTTCAGGAGGCCGACGATCTCGGCGCCGCCGTCTCGCGTGCGCTGCACGATCTGGTCGAGCTTCTCCTTGGAGGTCCAGCCCATCTTGACGAGGTCGGGCAGCGGGATGCCGGCGACCGTCGAATAGCGCACCAGCGGCACCATCGTATCGCCATGGCCGCCGAGCACGAAGGCGGTCACATCCTCGACCGAAACCTTGAACTCCTCGGCCAGGAAGTAGCGGAAGCGAGCCGAGTCGAGAACACCGGCCATGCCGACGACATGCGTCTTGGGCAGGCCGGAGAATTTCTGCAGCGCCCAGACCATGGCGTCGAGCGGATTGGTGATGCAGATGACGAAGGCCTTCGGCGCGTATTTGCGGATGCCGGCCCCGACCTGCTCCATGACCTTGAGGTTGACGCCGATCAGGTCGTCGCGGCTCATGCCGGGCTTGCGCGGCACGCCGGCGGTCACGATGCAGACGTCCGCACCCTCGATGCCGGCATAGTCGTTGACGCCGACATAGCGCGCATCGAAGCCCTCGACCGGCGAGGATTGGGCGATGTCCAGCCCCTTGCCCTGCGGCATGCCTTCGGCAATGTCGAAGAGGACAACATCACCGAGGTCCTTGAGGCCGATGAGATGGGCGAGGGTCCCGCCGATCATGCCGGACCCGATGAGGGCAATCTTGTTGCGTGCCATGTGAGGAATTTTCCCTTGATCCGTGACGGGCGGATGGCCCGGAGAGCGAGTGGCCTGAGAGAAAGCATGCCCAATTCGCGCCTCGAGATAGCCCCGCGCCATATAAAGTTCAAACGATTATTTTTGGGTGAATAGTTTCAATCGTTTAGATTAATTGGCATTTACGTAAACGTCAAAGAATAGGCCATAAATCCGTCATCGAAACGCAAGCAATCGCTCTTCGCCTACGGGGCGGGCCTTCGGGATGCGGGATCAGGACTGGCCGCAGGCTGCGGGGAGGGTCGGGACTTCCCGGCCCACCCGTCCAGCCATTCGCGGCTCTGCATCTCGATGAGGCGCGAAACGGTGCGGTCGAACTCGAAGGCCTCGGTGACGCCGGGACGTCCGCGGTAGAGATCCTGGGGCGGCGCCTCCGCGCTCGCGAACAGCCGCGAACGGGTATCATAGAGCGTGTCGATCAAGAGGATGAAGCGCTTCGCCGCGTTGCGACGCGTCTGGTCGAGCACCGGGATATGGTCGATGAAGAGAGTCGAATAGCGGGCGGCGATGGCCAGATAATCCCGTGCGCCAAGCGGGGCATCGCAAAGGTCGGCGAAGCTGAAGCGGGCGGCATCACCCGCCGCCAGAGGCACCTGGACCTGCCTTCCCTTGACCGTCAGCGCCTCCGGCGCGGCGGGAACGCCACCGGTCACCGCCTGCCAGGCCTCGTCCATCCGCCGGTCCGTCTCCGCCGACAGGGGCACGAGGTATACCGGCATGCGGTTCAGCTTCTCCATCCGGTAGTCGGTCGGAGAATCGAGCGTCATCACGCGAGTATGCCGCTTGAGCAGGCTGACGAAAGGAAGGAAAAGCTGGCGGTTCAGGCCGTCGCGGTAGAGATCGTCGGGTGCCACGTTCGACGTCGCGACCAGCACGACGCCGTTGGCGAACAAGGCCTGGAACAACCGCGACAGAACCATCGCGTCGGCGATGTCCGTAACGGAGAATTCGTCGAA
>DATDJN010000006.1:0-17534 GCA_036520515.1 Rhizobiaceae bacterium | reverse complement strand
CCCGGCATCGAGAACGCCATCATCGCCATCGCCATCACCTCCTGGCCGCCCTATGCGCGCATCGCGCGGGCCGAGACGCTGACCGTGCGCAATTCGGACTACATCGCCGCCGTCCAGCTGATGGGCGCCTCGCCCTTCCGCATCGTGCTCAGGCACATCATGCCGCTCTGCCTGTCGTCGCTGATCGTGCGGGTGACGCTCGACATGGCGGGCATCATCATCATCGCGGCCGGCCTCGGCTTCCTCGGCCTCGGCGCGCAGCCGCCGCTGCCCGAATGGGGCGCGATGATCGCGTCGGGCCGCCGCTTCATCCTCGACCAGTGGTGGGTGGCCGGCATGCCGGGCCTCGCCATCCTGCTGGTCAGCCTCGGCTTCAACCTGCTCGGCGACGGATTGCGCGACGCGCTCGACCCGAGGAGCGCCGGGCAATGAAGCCGCTGCTCGAGGTCAGGAAACTCAACGTGCGCTTCGCCACCCGCACCGGCGTGCTGGAGGCGGTGCGCGGCATATCCTTCACGCTCGGCCGCGAGCGGCTGGGCATCGTCGGGGAATCCGGCTCGGGCAAGTCGCAGACCGGCCGGGCGATCATGGGGCTGACGCCCAACAGCGCCGAGATTTCGGCCGACAGGCTGGAATTCGAAGGCATCGACCTCCTGAAGGCCCCTGCCCGCCTGAGGCGCGACCTCAGGGGCAAGCGCATCGCGATGATCCTGCAGGACCCGAAATATTCGCTGAACCCGGTGATGACGATCGGCCGGCAGATCCTGGAGACGCTGCACACGCACGACAGGGTGGGCCGGGCGGAGGCGCGCGAGCGGGTGCTGGCGATGCTGGAGGCCGTGCAGATCCGCGACGTTAGCCGTGTCTACGACCTCTACCCGCACGAAGTCTCGGGCGGCATGGGCCAGCGCGCCATGATCGCCATGATGCTGATCGCCGGGCCGGAACTCTTGATCGCCGACGAGCCGACCTCGGCGCTCGACGTGACCGTACAGCTCGACATATTGCGCATCCTCGACCGGCTGGTCGCCGAGCGCGGCATGGGGCTGATCTTCATCTCGCACGACCTCAGGCTGGTCTCGTCCTTCTGCGACCGGGTGATCGTGATGTATGCCGGGAAGATCATGGAGGAGCTGCCGGCGACGGACCTGGCGAACGCGCAGCATCCCTACACGCGCGGACTCCTGAACTGCATGCCGAAAATCGGCGAGGACCGGCATCCGCTGCCGGTGCTCGACCGCCGGCCGGAGTGGGCGCTGTGACGGCCGCCCTTTCGATCGACAAGCTGAGCGTCGTCTACAACGGCTACCATGCGCTGAAGGAGGTGAGCCTGGAGGTGGCGCAAGGCGACTCCTTCGGGCTGGTCGGCGAATCCGGCTCTGGCAAGTCGACGCTGCTGAGGGCCATTGCGGGGCTGGCGCCGGTCGCCGCAGGCACGATCACAGTCAGCGGCAAGGCGCTTGGACCGCGGCGTGACAAGGCCTTCTATCGCCAGGTGCAGATGGTGTTCCAGGACCCGTACGGCTCGCTGCACCCGCGCCAGACGGTCGACCGGCTGCTGCTGGAGCCGCTCGCCATCCACGGCTTCGCCGACGCCGAGCCGCGCATCGTGCGGGCGCTGGACGAGGTCGGGCTGGGGTCCGGATACCGCTTCCGCTATCCGCACCAACTGTCGGGCGGACAGCGCCAGCGCGTGGCGATCGCGCGCGCGCTGATCCTCGAGCCGTCGATCCTCCTGCTCGACGAGCCGACCTCGGCGCTCGACGCTTCGGTGCAGGCGGAAGTGCTGAACCTGCTGGAGGAGGTCCGCAAACGGCGCAACCTCACCTTCCTGATGGTGAGCCACGACCTCGCGATCATCACCCATCTGTGCGGGCGGCTGATGGTGATGCATAATGGCGTCGAGGTGGAGAAGCTCGACGCGGCGAGCCTTGCCGCCAGGGAGGTTTCGCAGGATTATACGCGCAGGTTGCTGACGGCGAGCGCCGGTTTCGTGAGGACGGCGGCACAGCCCGTGGAATAGAGCGTTGATTGCCGCCCGCGCAGGAGGCGCTCCACATCAGGCCGGGCGGTGCCGGGATGTAAGGGGAGAATGCCATGAGCAAGGTCACTTACGAGATCGTCGAGCACGACGGAGGCTGGGCCTACAAGCTCGGCGGCACCTATTCGGAGACGTTTCCTTCCCATGCCGACGCGCTTGCCGCCGCAAAGATCGCGGCGGCCGAGCAGCAGGTTGCCGGCAGGACAGAGGGCATCGAGTACGAAGATTCGGAGGGAAAGTGGCACGGCGAGGTTGCACAGGGCGACGACCGTCCTCAAACTGACGTTTCGGACGAACCCGATCAAGACTGATACTCCAACACAATCGGAGAGACATGCACGCACTTGTCATCGGCGCGGCCGGAATGGTCGGGCGCAAGCTGGTCGAGGCGCTCGTCGCCAAGGGTGAAATCAACGGCAAGCTGGTGGAAAGGCTGACCCTGGTCGACATCGTCGAGCCGGCGGCGCCCGGACGCTTTGCCGGCAAGGCAAGGGCGGTTGCAGCCGACCTCTCCGACGAAGGGGTCGCAGCGGGACTGATCGCCGAGCGGCCGGACCTGATCTTCCATCTGGCGGCGATCGTGTCCGGCGAGGCGGAAGCCGATTTCGAGAAGGGCTACCGGGTCAATCTGGACGGGACCCGCAAGCTGTTCGAGGCGATCAGGCTGGAAAACAAGAAATCGCCCTACAAGCCCAGGCTCGTCTTCACCTCGTCGATCGCCGTCTTCGGGGAGCCGCTGCCCACGATCATCGGCGACACCCACCACCACACGCCGCTGACCAGCTACGGCACGCAGAAGGCGATCGGCGAATTGCTGCTCGCCGACTATTCGCGGCGCGGCTTCTTCGACGGCGTCGGCATCCGCCTGCCGACCATCGTGATCCGGCCCGGCAAGCCCAACAAGGCGGCGTCGGGCTTCTTCTCCAACATATTGCGCGAGCCGCTGGCGGGGCTGGAGGCAGTGCTGCCGGTCAAGGAGGGCGTGCGCCACTGGTTCGCCAGCCCGCGCGCGGCGGTCCGTTTCCTGATGCATGCGGCCGCGCTAGACACGGCGGCGCTGGGAAGCCGCCGTTCGCTGACCATGCCAGGGCTGAGCGCCACCGTCGGCGAGGAGATCGACGCGCTGCGGCGCATCGCCGGCGAGAAGGCGGTGAAGCTGATCCGCTACGAGCCCGACGAGACGATCGCGAAAATGGTCGCCGGCTGGCCGCAGAATTTCGACGCCAGCCGGGCGATCTCGCTGGGCTTCGAGGCGGAGACATCCTTCGACGAGATCATCCGCGCGCATGTCGAGGACGAGCTCGGCGGCGCCATCCCGGCGTAGCCGGCCCGGCACCGGGAGCCTGCCGAAACGCGATCGATCCCCGCGGCGGCCCGGTTGGGGAACCATCGCCGGCCCGCGTCATTCTATGATCGCGAGATGGAGGTTCCCATGGGCCGAAAGGCGAAGACAGCGCCGGTTCCCGCTCTGGTCGAAGCCAAGCTCAGCGGCGATCGCACCGAGGCGGCAATATATTTCCCCGAACCGGAATATCTGATGACCGTGGACGCCGTCGAGATGGACAGGCTGGTGACGGTCCTTGCCGACATCCGCGGCAAGATGAAGGCGCAGCCCTGACGACCGCAATCCGGCCGGTGGCGACTGGCGCTCATAGGCATTCATGCTAGTGTGGGAGACAGCGGGGCGCGTTGATGTTCAGGAGCGTCCAATGAGACTTCACGTCGCTTTCGTCTCGGCACTCGTTTGTGTTGCCCTCTCCGGCTGCGCCACGAGTGAGCAGGATCGGCGGGCCGGCACCGGGGCCCTCATAGGCACCGGCGTGGGGGCGCTTGCCGGGCAAGCCATCGGCGGCAATACGGGATCCACGATAGTCGGTGCAGGCGCTGGCGCGCTTCTTGGAGCCGTGGTCGGAACCGCCTCCACGCCGCGAAGCACAGGGTACTGCCGGTATCAGCGTCCCGACGGAACCATCTATACGGACCGCTGCTGAGCAGGGTTCCGTATAGATCGCGCATGCGGGCATGGCCCGGCGGGGCCGCGCTGCCCGGAGCAGCGGCCCGATGCCGGCCGGCTACTTGGCCGGTGACGGCTTCTTCTTGAACATGCCGACGAGGTTGTCCCAGAGTTCGATCTTGGCGCCCTGCCGCTTCATGATGACGCCCTGCTGGATGATCGAGAGCAGGTTGTTCCATGCCCAGTAGATGACGAGACCGGCCGGGAACGATGCCAGCATGAAGGTGAAGATCACCGGCATCCAGTTGAAGATCATCTGCTGCGTCGGATCGGGCGGCGTCGGATTCATGCGCATCTGCAGGAACATGGTAATGCCCATGACCAGCGGCCATACGCCGATCAGCAGGAAGGCAGGCACCGCGAAGGGCAGCAGGCCGAAGAGGTTGAAGATCGACGTCGGATCGGGCGCGGCAAGGTCCCGGATCCAGCCAAAGAAGGGTGCGTGGCGCATCTCGATGGTCACGTAGAGCACCTTGTAGAGCGCGAAGAAGACCGGAATCTGGATCAGAACCGGCCAGCAACCGGCGACCGGATTGATCTTCTCGGTCTTGTACAGCTCCATCATCGCCTGCTGCTGCTTCATCTTGTCGTCCGCGTATTTCTCGCGGATCTCCAGCATCTTCGGCTGCACCATCTTCATGCGCGCCATCGACCTGTAGGACTTGCTGGCAAGCGGGAAGAAGATGGCCTTGACGATGACGGTGGTGGCGAGGATCGCCAGGCCGAAATTGCCGAGCGCCTTGTAGAGCCAGTCGATGAGATAGAACATCGGCTTGGTGATGAAATAGAACCAGCCCCAGTCGATCAGCAGCTCGAACTGGCGGATGTTGCGTTCGGTCTCATAGGCCTGGATCTTGCCGACTTCCTTTGCGCCGGCAAACACCAGCGTCTCGACCGTGGCAGACTGGCCGGCCGGCACGACAATCGCATCCGTCAGGTAGTCGACCTGGTAGCGCGGACGACCGTCGTCGAAATAGGAAAAGCGCGGCTGGAACGGCTGCTTGCTCGACGGGACCAGCGTCGCCGCCCAGTACTTGTCCGTGATGCCCAGCCAACCGTCGGTCGACTTTCCGGGGACGATCTGCTTGTCGTCTTCGATGGAGCCGTAGCTGATCTCCTGCAGGCCTTCCTCGCCGGTGACGCCGATAAGACCTTCGTGGATCACATAGGCCGAGGCCTCCTGCGGCTTGTCGAAGCGGGTGATGCGGCCATAGTTGAACAGCGACACGTCCTCGCCGCTGGGGTTCGTCACCGTGTCGCTCACCGTGAACATGTAGTCCTGGTCGACCGCGATGGTGCGCTTGAAGGTCAGACCCTTGTCGTTGACATAGGTGAGCGTGACCGGCGTCGCGGGCGTGAGCGTGGCGTTGGGCTCTGCCGTCCAGACCGTGTCGGGACCCGGAACGGCGCCGGTGGCGTCATTGCCGACGAAGCCGACCTCCCCGTAGAAGCCCGTCGGCAGCGCCTGCGGGTTCAGCAACTGGATGATCGGCGAGTCCGGATCGACCGTCACGCGATATTGCTTGAGGCTGACGTCGTCGATGCGCCCGCCGGTGAGGTTGATCGAGCCTTCGAGGCTCGGCGTGTCCAGCGGAACGCGGCCCGATGCGGCGATCGCCTGCGCGCGGTTCGATATGGCGGGGTGCGTCGTCGGGGCGCCGGGAATGCTGGCCGGCTGGCCCGGCAGGGGCTGCGACGAACCCGGAGCCGGCGTTCCGGCCGCCTGCTGATCGGCGGCGACACGCTCCTGCTCGATGCGGGCGACCTCGCGCTCCCGGTCGATCTTCGGATTCATGTAGAAGACCTGCCAAAGCGTCAGGATCAGCACCGAAAGCGCGATGGTGATGAAGAAATTGCGATTGTTTTCCATCGTAGGCCTTTGGGATGATGCTAGCGCGTCTTGCGCAGCCGCCGCGACAGTTCGGTCTTGATCTCGGCGAAGGGCGCCGCCAGCACGTCTTCGCGCCCGACGATCACATAATCGCTGCCGGGCTGCATGTCACCTGCGGCGTGGGTGCGCACGGCTTCTTTCAGTCGCCTGCGGACGCGGTTGCGCACCACGGCGTTGCCGACCTTCTTCGTCACGGTGAACCCGACGCGTGGTGCGTCCGCATCGCCGCGATCGAGCAGTTCCAGCAGGAACAGCCGCCCGCGGCGCTTTTCACCACGCCGGACGGCCAGGAATTCGGCCCGCTTGCGCAGCCGCGCCGGAGCGGGCTGCCGGGGCTTGCCGGTATCCGGCAAAGCGGGGCCTTCGTTCAGGCGGAAAGCCGCTTGCGGCCACGATTGCGGCGAGCGGCGACGACGTCGCGCCCACCCTTGGTGGCCATGCGGGCACGGAAACCGTGCCGGCGCTTGCGGACGAGTTTGGACGGCTGGTAGGTACGCTTCATTTATTTAACACCGCGGCGTGCGGCCCTTCTTAATTCTGTCACCGATGCAACAGGAGCTTCACTGGGCGATCTTGACGCAATCGAAATCGCGCCGGACTGAAGGCCCGAGCGTGCGCGGCTTATAAAAAGAAGGGTTTGCGGAGTCAACCGGAGGTGTCCGGCGGCCGATTGTTCTTTGTTCAAGCCTTCCGCTTGCGCCGCTGCAGTCTATCCCAGCTATGAACGGAAAGCATGACGAAAGAATCGAACGGACAGGAAAACAGCCGATCGGACTGCTCGGGACGGGGTCACTATCTGCGCCTTCTCCCGATCGCGGTCATCCTCGCTGGTCTTGCGGTCGGCTATGCGCTGGACTGGCATGAACGTGTGTCGCTGCAGAAACTGCTCGAGGAGCGGGAGACGCTGAAGGCCCTGGTCGCCAGCAATCCCATCCTGGGGCCGGTGGGCTTCATGCTCCTCTATGCCGTGACCGTAACACTCTTCTTTCCCGCCAAGGCGGTGCTGACCGTGATCGCCGGCTTGCTGTTCGGCTGGCTGGCCGGCGCCCTCTATGCCACGGTGGCCGCGACCGTCGGCGGCACGGTACTTTTTCTGGCCGCCCGCACCGCCTTCGGCGGCGTCCTCAGGGAGCGCGCGGGCGGCGCGGTCGAGAAGCTCGCCCACGGCTTCGAGAAAGATGCCTTCTCCTATCTCCTGGCCCTCAGGCTCGCCCCCTTCGTCCCTTTCTTCGCCGTCAGCATCGCGCCGGCGCTCTGCAACGTGCGGCTGAGCACCTTCCTCGGAGCGACGCTGACCGGCGGACTGCCGGTCATCCTGTCATTCACCTGGCTCGGCCAAGGGCTCGACAGCGTGCTGATCGCAGCGAAGGCCGAGGGGCGACAAGTAACGCCGTCCGAACTGGTTACCCCCGAGATTACCATCGCCTTGCTGGCGCTGGCGCTTGTCGTAGTCCTCGCGACGATTGTAAGGAAAGTGCGGGGGCTGCAAGCGTACTGACTCGTCGCTGCTTTGCTGCGAGGTCCGTCACGCTCCGGGTTAAGGGCATTCATGGCAAAGGTACTCAATCCCGACATCTGCGTCATTGGCGCCGGACCGGGGGGACTGGCCGTCGCGACCGGAGCGGCGGCCTACGGCGTCAAGGTCGTGCTGGTCGACAAGGGTCAGCCCGGGGGTCAGCCAGGGGGGCTGCCAGGGGGGCTGCCAGGGGATCAACCGGCCGAACAGCCGCGCGCCGGCCTCGACTGCGGCGCCCTGCTCGCCGCAGCGCTCGCCGCCGCGGCGAGGCAGGCCGAGATGATGCGGACCGCAGGCCGGTTCGGCATCGAAGCGGCCGAGCCGGAGATCGACTTCAAGGCTGTCATGGCGCATGTGCGGGACGTCGTGGCGTCGGCGGCGCCCGCCGTCTCGCCCGAACGGCTGGCGACGCTTGGCGTTACCGTGATCAAGGGCCAGGCGCGCTTCACCGGCCGCCGGACGCTGCTCGTCGGCGATACCGAAATACGCGCGCGCCGCTACGTGATCGCGACGGGCACTTCGCCGATCGTGCCCGATATCCCCGGCATCGCCGAGATCGGCTGCCTGACGGAAGACACGGTGTTCGAACTCGGCCGCCGGCCGGGCCATCTCGTCATCATCGGCGGCAGCGCGGCCGGGCTGGAGCTGGCGCAGACGTTCCGGCGCCTCGGCTCGCAGGTCACGGTGCTCGAGGAAGCGACGGTGCTGCCCGGCGAGGACCCCGAAATGGCCGCGGTCGTCGCCCGCAAGCTGCGCGCCGAAGGCGTGACCGTGCGCGAAGGCGTGAAGGCGACGGCGGTCGAGCGGCGCGGCAAGACCAGCGTCCGCGTGCTGGTCGAGACGGCGGACGGCAACGACGACGTCGACGGCAGCCACCTCGCCGTCGCCGCCGGCCGCGCACCCGATATCGAGGGCCTCGACCTCAAGAAGGCGGGCGTCGCGCTCAAGGGCAACGCGATCGACGCCAGCGCCATGCTGCGCACCACCAACCGCAGGATCTACGCCGTCGGCGGCGTGACCGGGGCGCCGAACTCCGCCCAGACGGCGACATATCATGCCGGGCTCGTGCTCAAGGCGCTGCTTTTCAGGCTGCCTGCGAAGGACCGCGCCGTCGTTCCCGGCGCCGTCCGCACCGACCCGGAGCTGGCCCGTGTCGGGCTGACCGAGGCGCAGGCTTCCAAGCGACGCCGCAAGCTCACCGTGCTACGCTGGCCCTACGCCGAGAACGACCGGGCGCGCGCCGAGCGCCGGACGGAGGGGCATGTCAAGGTGGTGGCGGCCAGCAACGGCGAGATCCTCGGCGTCACCATCGTCGGCGCGAACGCCTCCGAGCTCATCGGCACCTGGGCGCTCGCCCTGTCGAAGGAGCTAGGCCTGAAGGACATGGCGTCGTCTATCCCTCCCCATCCGACATTCGGCGAAATTGGCAAAAGTGCCGCAATAGCCTATTTTGCAGGAAAGACGCGCAGGCCGCTCAGTCGCGGCATCGTGCGTCTGCTGCAATTTTTCGGCTGAGGCGGACCGTTCGCTGCGGCCGGGGGCATCGTCCGGCATGAACGAGAATTACCCGCAGGATCAAGCCAGAGCCGTTGAAGAGGCTCCCTCGCGGACGGTGCCGCTGGCGCGCGGCCTGTCAATCAAGCTGCTCGTTCTCACCGTGCTCTTCGTGATGATCGCGGAAGTGCTGATCTTCCTTCCCTCGATCGCCAATTTCAAGCTGCGCTGGCTGGAGGAGCGGCTGGGGACCGCGGCGGCGGTCTCGATCGTGCTGGTGCAGGAGGATTCGGAAAGCCTGCCCAGGACGCTGCAGGACGACGTGCTGATGGCGATCGGCGCCAAGGCCATCGCGGTGCGCGACGACGGCGTCTCGAGGCTCCTGGTCATCGCCGAGATGCCGCCGGAGGTCGACGAGCACATCGACCTTGCCCACACCGGGCCGGTCGCCGCCCTGTCGGGCGCGCTCGACACGCTGTTCTTCGGCGGCCAGAGGATGCTGCGCGTCTTCGGCAAGGTGGGCGAAAGCAACACCGAGTTCGAGCTGGTCATTCCCGACAAGCGGCTGCGCGCCGCGATGCTCGTCTACTCGCGCAACGTGGCGCTGCTGTCGCTGGTGATCTCGCTGTTCACCGCGACGCTCGTCTACGCGGTCATCGACCGCATCATGATCCGGCCCATCCGGGCGATGACGAGCTCGATGCTCGCCTTCGCACGGCAACCCGACGATCCGCGCCGCATCATCGTGCCGGAGGACCGCTCGGACGAGATCGGCGTCGCCGAGCGCGAACTGGCCGACATGCAGCAGCGCCTGCAGAAGACGCTCGGCGAGCAGAAGCACCTGGCCGACCTCGGCCTGGCGGTGTCCAAGATCAACCACGACATGCGCAACATCCTGGCCTCCGCGCAATTGCTCTCGGACCGGCTGCGGGGGGTGCGCGACCCCTCGGTGCAGGCTTTCGCGCCAAAGCTGCTCAGTGCGCTCGACCGCGCCGTCTCCTATTCGGAGGGCGTGCTCGCCTATGGCCGCACCCAGGAGGCGCCGCCCTCGCGCCGCCGGCTGAGGCTCCGGCGCCTGGTCGACGAGGTGCAGGACCTGCTCGGCGTCGACGATGCCGGCGGCATCGAATTCGTCAATGCGGTCGAGGCCGGCTTCGAGGTGGACGCCGATTCGGAACAGCTCTTCCGCGTGCTCACGAACCTGTCGCGCAACGCCATCCAGGCGATGGCGGGGGACGATGCGGCGTCGGTCGTGCGGCGCCTCACCATCTCGGCCGAGCGCATCGGCAGTGTCAGCCGCATCCTCGTCGCCGACACCGGCCCGGGCCTGCCCAAAAGGGCGCGCGAGAACCTGTTCGCGGCGTTCCGGGGCTCGGCGCGCAGCGGCGGCACGGGGCTGGGGCTCGCCATCGCGCACGAGCTGGTGCGCGCGCATGGCGGCACGCTGGAACTGCTGGAGAGCATCGGCGGCCGCACGGTCTTTTCCGTATCGATCCCCGATCAGCCGGTGCGCCTCGACGAGGCGCGCAGCGGTCTGCGGCTGCCGGCCTAGCCGCCGCAGGCCATCACGCAGCGTCACGCGGCCAAAATCGCTCCTTTGAAAGTTTTGCACCGAGCCGGCTTGCTTTTCGCGCGCGTCGTCGCTAGGTAGCACTCCACATCGTGGCCGGTGCAAACATCGGCCCGGCGGGCCAAGTGCCCGGTGCGCGCCCGTAGCTCAGCTGGATAGAGCACCAGACTACGAATCTGGGGGTCAGAGGTTCGAATCCTTTCGGGCGCGCCAAAATCCCACCGTTCCGGAATAAAACTGGAGCCGGGCACCCCGGTGGACATCGCCGGATGGTCCCAATACCATTCGTGGAAGTGAATTTTCTAAGGCACCTCAATGGCCGAAGAACGCGTCCAACGCCGTCTTGCCGCCATTTTGGCCGCAGACGTGGTCGGCTACAGCCGTCTCATGGAAGCGGACGAGCAAGGAACCCTTAAGGTCCTCAAGGCCCGACGGCGCGATATTCTCGCCCCCCTGATCACGCGATATCGAGGCCGCTTAGTCAAGGTCATGGGTGACGGCGTTTTGGTCGAGTTCGCCAGCGCGGTCGATGCCGTCCAGTGCGCTGTCGATCTACAATGCAGCACGGCCGACGCTAACGACAGTCTACCAGACTCTCAGCGGGTAATCCTGCGTATCGGCGTCAATCTCGGCGATATCATTGTGGACGGTAGCGATCTCTACGGCGACGGCGTCAACGTTGCTGCTCGGCTGGAGGCATTGGGCGAACCTGGAGATATCTGCGTTTCGGGCAGCGTCTACGATCAGGTCAAGCGAAAGCTGGAAACCGATTTCGACGATCTCGGGCAAAAGTCATTGAAGAATATCGCTGAGCCTGTACGCGTATATCGGGTGAGGAACTTGGCGATCGCAGACCGGAAAGGCAGAACCTTACCGCCGCCTCTACCGCCAGAACCATCGATCGCCGTACTGCCTTTCAACAACATGAGCGGCGACGCCGAACAGGACGTGTTCACAGAGGGGTTGGCTGAAGACCTCATCACCGATCTTTCGCGGAACGCCAGCCTGTTCGTGATCGCCCGCCATTCGACTTTTGCCTACAAGGGAAAGTCCATCGATATCCGGCTGATCGCCCGTGAACTTGGTGTCCGCTACTTGCTGGAAGGTAGCGCGCGCCGTGCCGCCGGTCGTGTGCGCATTAACGTTCAGTTGATCGATGCCCTCAGCGGAACTCATCTGTGGGCAGATCGCTTTGACCGCGATCTTGAAGATATTTTTGCTGTGCAGGACGAAGTAACCGCCAAGATTGTCGAGGCATTAGTCGGCCGCCTGCTGATACAGCCACCGCGCAACCGGCCAAGCAGCATGGAAGCCTACGATCTTTGCGTGCGTGGACGGGTGCTGATCGGGATTTCACCGGAGGCGTCGCGCGAGTCGCGTCTTTTGTTGCAACGGGCGATCGCGCTCGACCCCGACTATGCGGAGGCGCATCGGCTCCTGGCCTTCCACCTTTGGCAGGCTTGGGCGCAGTGGGGCGAGCCGGAAGTGCCGAACCGGCTTGTTGCCGTTGCCATGGCAGAAAGAGCCGTGAACCTCGATCCAAACGATGCCGGCTGCCGCTTCGTCCTTGGCCACTTGCTGGCGTATGAAAGGCGCTGGCCCGAGTCGGACGCGGAGTTCGCGACCGCGCTCGCGATTGATCCGAATTATGCCGATGCATGGGCGGATCTGTCAGACTTTTCGGTGTTGAGCGGAAAGCCGGCCACCGCGATTGAACAGGTCGAAAAGGCACTTCGTCTGAACCCGCACCCGCCCCGGTGGTACTATTGGAATTTGGGGTTCGCGCAATATGCCGCGCGCCGATACGAGTCGGCAGTCGCCACGTTACGCAATGAGGCCACGTACCGAACGATTTCCCGACGCGTGCTTGCAGCAAGCCTTGCACAACTGGGACGGATGGATGAAGCCCGCCAGGAAGGCGGGCTGTTCATGGCGGGCAATCCGCATTTCACGATCAGCGAATGGGCCGCTTCGCAGCCCTTTCGAGATCAGACAACGCGTGATCATTTCATCGACGGCTATCGCAAAGCGGGCCTGCCTGACTGAAAGAAAAATGACTAGAAATCGATAGGCGAAGCAATGACATAGCGGTGCCCAGTTTCATCCTGACCGGCGCGCCATTCTTCACTAAGAAAAATGAAATCGCGCGGAGCGACTCCGCCGTCTTGGTATGGCGGCAAAAAAGCCTCGCTGGTAAATATCTTCCGAACCGGCAAGGACGGCCGATGCCTCGTCCTGCAACGGCTGGATGTGTGAGTAGCCTCTTTGGCCTGTAGCCGCGCTTCACGATCGAGGTTGCCGGATGTGCGGACGCTTCACCCGCTTCCACAGCTGGACTGACATCCATCGGATGTATCGCCTGTTGCCGGCAAGCGAGAGCGGCCGCAACACGGAGGCCCGCTACAACATCGCGCCGACCGAGGATATCTATTTCGTCACCGCCGATGACGGAGGCGGCCAGAAGGTCCGCCAGGGCCGATGGTGGCTGGTGCCGTGGTGGGCGAAAGAGATGCCCAGGGCAGCGATGTTCAACGCCCGCATCGAGACGGCCGACACCTCCGGCGCCTTCAAGGATGCATGGAAGACGGCGCGTTGCCTGATCCCCGCAGACGGCTTCTACGAATGGACCAGGAACCCCGAGGACGGCGGCAAGGACCCGTGGTTCGTCCATTTGCCCGACGCGCAGCCCTTCAGCTTTGCCGGCCTGTGGGCGCACAACAAGAAGCTGGACGTTACGAGCGCAGCCATCATGACCATGCCGGCCGGCGAGCCGATGGCGCAGCTGCACGATCGGCAGCCCGCCATCCTCGCGCCTGACGCCTACGAGGCGTGGCTGGATCCTGCGACGCCGCCTGCGGAGGTGAAGCCGCTGCTCGCGCGCAACCTCGATGGCCAGCTGCAATTCCATCGCGTCGACCGCAGGGTGAACGCATCCAGTCGCGCCGAGACGCCGAACGATGACGCTTCCATGGTGAACCCGCTATGACGCAGGCCCAACAAGCGGAAGAAACCGAGTTCGCGGCGAATAGCGCTCCTGTCGGTTCAGATGCCCGTGAACCGTCATGCAGAACATGGCGATGCCGATCATTTCGAGGCTCTCTTCCAGCGTGATCAATATCCTGACGAGCAATACCTCGGACGGGGCGGTGGTCCTGACGTAAGCGAAGATCATCTCCATTCCTACGGCACCGAGAACGAAGACCGCCCCCGACAAGATCAAGCCCCCGGCTGTCCTGCGAGGAAGGGACATGAGGAATGGGATGAGGAGCAGGAAGCAGACAGCCACAACAGGTATCGCGACCACCACCCATGGGGCTGCGAATGCCGGCACCCCATGTAAAAGCGTTGGAGCGAAATGCTCATGAATCTGGACGGATTCGTCGAGCGACAAAAGCAGAGAACCGATCGCTACTGCCAGCCAATAGTAGCGCAGCCATGTGGCGTGCCGGTCAAATTCGAGGAGACACAACACGGCGGCACCGCCCCACATCAGGGAAGACCACCACATGACCCCGCTGCCTTCGGCGCCGAAGTCTATCCATCTCACCGGGACGGGAAAGTCGGCGCCCAGGTAGACGTAACGAAGGATGCCCAGGACCATCAAAACCACGATTGGACCCCAAAGCAGGGCGTGCACCGTCCGCCGACTTAAGCCGGCTGCCGTCGACTTCATCGTTCTTTAACTCCCCCGAACCTGGCCCAAACGAGCCGATCGGGCTTTAGTGACGCTTGTCGGAAATGTAAACAAATCGAACCGCCGAGCCCCTGCGGACGCGCGACCGCGCTGGGGGAGAATCAGGGCCGGATTAGCCAGGCGCAGGCTGCGGCAAGTCCCGCCGCTTTCGTTGAAGCGCCGGTCGATGTCCAGCGCGCGACAATGTCACGCCGTCATCTTGTTGCGGCCTCGCGAATCATCGAAAGCAGCCCGCGCGACTGCGTCGTGCATTCGCAAGTGAGATTTCCCAGGTGTGGTTCTGAAATGGCGCCCGACGTCGCTGTCGTCATCCCGTACTATAACGGGTCGAAATTCATCAGGCGGTCCGTTGAAAGCGTCCTTGCACAAACCATCCGGCCCGCCGAATTTGTCGTCGTGAACGATGGCTCCGAGGCGGATGAAGCCGCCTTCCTCCACAAGCTTGCCGTGGAGCTGAATTTCACGGTCATCGACAAGGACAATGGCGGCCAGGGCTCCGCCCGGAACGCCGGCGTGGCGGCCACCAGAGCCCCCTTCATCTGCCTGCTCGACCAGGACGACATCTTCCTTCCGGAGCACATCGAAATCCTTCGCCGGGCGGTGGCGGCGGACGCCCGGTTCGGCTGGGTCTACGGCGATCTCATCGAAGCCGATGGTGACGGCAATGTCGTCCGCACATCGATGTTGTCGGAACATGGGCGAGGCCATCCGAAGCGCAGCATCTTCGACATGCTGTCCAGCGACATGTTCGTTCTCCCCTCGGCCTCGATGATCTCCCGCAAGGCCTTCGAAAGCGTTGGCGGCTTCGATGAGCAGTTCACGGGGTACGAGGACGACGACCTTTTCCTCCGCATGTTCAGGGCGGGCTTCACCAACAGTTTCGTCGCCTCGCCCGTGACGGTCTGGTGCATCAATACCGACAGCACGTCCTTCAGCATGAGGATGAGCCGGAGCAGGTTGCGCTACTTCAAGAAGCTCGTGAGCAGCATGCCCAACGAGCCTTTGCGGAACCGCTACTATTTGCGAGACTGCCTGGTGCCGCGCTTTCGGCGGAACATCCTGGGAGAGGCGTTCCTTGCGGTCGCGCGGGCGCACACGCCAAGGGGGACAATGCTCGCCCCTCACCGCGACGAGCTGATCCAGATGGCAAAGGAATTCTGCTCGATCGTCGTTGCCGACGACTATGTCAGCCCGAAGCAAAAGCGGCATTTGCGCATGCAGGCGGCGATCGTCTCGTCGGGCTCCCGGCTCATGTGCGAAGCCGCGTTGTTTCTGAGTCGCAAGATGGGCCGATCGCCGCTTTAGGTGCCTGCCTGGCCACCACGGCCCCCGGATCCGCGCCCAGGCACGGCCAGGCTCGCAATCGATAAAAATGGACGCTTTCGGTTCAGCTTTGGGCAGCCACGCTGGTTCACGGCATCTTATTTCATGTCGGGTAGATGTAAGCCCTCTTCACAGGGGGCTAAGTCATGAAAAAAATAGCAGCTATTCAAGCAATGTTCTTCCTGGCGCTCACCGCGGGGCAGGCGAGCGCGGCGGAAACCTTCTCGCCAGCCTACATAAACCAGGTCTCTGCCGCCGCGTCGTTCACGCGCATGAGCACGGCCGAAATCATGAAGCCGGCGATGGAGGTGGCGCAGAGGCTGTCCGCCCTGCGCCCGGACAACGGCAACCTTGCCCTCGTCTGGCAGGAAGGCGACAACAACAGCGCCATGATCAGGCAGAACGGGTCGGGCAATGTCGGCCTGATCCGGCAGATCGGCGTGGAGAACACGGCCTCGATCCGCCAGTCGGGCTCGGGCCACCAGGCGCTCATCTCCCAGCAGGGGCGCGGCAACCGCGCATTCATCGCGCAGCGCTAGCGCGCGCCGACCCATCGCCGACATGCCGAAGGCGGGGCCATGCCCCGCCTTTTCGCATCCACACGAAGCAGAGGCTCAGTTTTCGGGAAGCGGCACCGGATCCGGATCGGGCTGCGGGATGCCGCCGAAATCCGGAAAATCGATCGAAAAGCCGGGCGCGCCGCCGCCTGCCGTCTGGGCGGTCGCCTGCGACAGCAGCCAGTTGCCGTTCAGCGGATCGCCGCCGAAGCTGGGATTGATCGGCTTGTAGACAAGTTCGGAAGCGGAGCAAGCGCCCGCAGCCAGCATGCCCGCAACAATCAAGGTCAACCGCAACATTTCGTTAAAACTCCCAATGCCCGCACCAGATTATCCGAGTGGCGCTGCAAGTGCAACTGGAACATCATCTCCGGGGAATCACGTACATCCTGCCGGGCACGATGATCACGGTGGTGTTCTGCAATCCTCTCAGGCCGGTCGGCATCAGGTAGCGGCCAGAGGCCGGCGTCTGCAATGCAAAGACCTGCGAATTGCTGGCGTTGGTCACGTCCAGCGCGCCGGCGAGATTGTCGCCGACCTGCACATAGCCGACGTTGTTGTTGCTGCCGGAGACGCCGACGAGCTGGAAATTGTTGTCGCCGCGGCTGGCCTGCAGCACGTTGTTGTTGGAGCCGCCCTGGACGAGCAGCATCGCGGAATTGTGACCTTCGATCGCCTGGACGGCGCGGTTGCGGCTGCCGGCCTGGCCGATCACGGCGAGATTGCTTTCGCCGGTGACGCTCGCCGAGGCGTAGTTGCCGTTGCCGAGCTGCGTGATGGAGGTGGTTGTCCTGGCGTCGCCGTTGACGAAGGGGCTGATCGGCTCCATCAGCGGGCTGATCAGGCTCCCGGCCGTTTCCTGGTCGAGCAGCTTGATGCCCTCGGCCGAAGCCAGCGGCGCGGAAAGCATGGCAGCGGCGAGCGCCGCGGCCTGCACAGTCCCGTAAACCCGTTTACCCAAGATGCTCATTGTGACGCCCTCGCCCACGTTAAGGTCCGGTCCCGGCTAGATCCGGAGGCCCGGTTCGTCGAACTCGATATCCTTCGCCAGCCGGCAGAGCTGCTTGCCGTCCGACGTCGCGGTCATTTCGATCCGCATGCTGGCGGGCCGCCCCACGGCGATGATGTTGTTTCCGGGGAAGCCGACCGACTGGCGGCTGACATTGGCGTTGGAGCCCGAGCGGCTCTGCACCTTGATGTCGATCCTGCCCCTGAGATCGGATGCGGTCTCGATGAAAGGCCGGATGGTCTTCATGCCCTCGCCCTCGATGCTGACGCCGCAGCGCAGGACGCGCGGGTCGAGGATTTCTGCATCCAGTGTCTGGCTGACCATGGGACCGGCACCAACGTTGCTGGAGACCAGGGCAATTGCGAATGCTGCATGGAGTTGCTTCACGCGCCTGCTCCCTTGCCTCTAGGAAGAAGAGAAGCGGG
>DATDJN010000005.1:0-35144 GCA_036520515.1 Rhizobiaceae bacterium | reverse complement strand
AAGCGTCCGCCTTCCAGGGCAGCCTTGAGCCGCATGGCGGTCGCTTCGTCAGCGATATCGAACTTCTCGAGCCTTTTGCCGTCGATGGCGGTGAGGCGGGCGAGGAAGGTTTCGTTCTTGAGGGTGGCGAGCTCGGCTGCGAGTGACCAATATTCCTGGGTCTTGAACGCCTCGATTTCGGCTTCGCGGTCGCAGACGAGGCGTAGCGCCACGGACTGCACGCGGCCGGCAGAGCGGGCGCCTGGCAGTTTCCGCCACAGCACCGGCGACAGGGTAAAGCCGACAAGGTAGTCGAGCGCCCGGCGGGCGAGATAGGCATCGACCAGCGGCCCGTCGATCTGGCGCGGATGCGCCATCGCCTCCAGCACCGACTGCTTGGTGATGGCGTTGAAGACGACGCGGCTGACCGGCTTGTCCTTCAGGACGCGCTTGCTCTTCAGCACCTCCAGCACGTGCCAGGAGATGGCTTCACCCTCGCGGTCCGGGTCGGTGGCGAGGATCAGGCCGTCGGCATCCTTCACCGCCTTGGCGATCTCGGTGAGCCGCTTGGACGAGGGGCCGTCGACCTCCCAGGACATGGAGAAGTCATCATCCGGACGCACCGAACCATCCTTGGCCGGCAGGTCGCGGACGTGACCATAGGACGCCAGGACCTTGTAGTTCCGGCCGAGATACTTGTTGATCGTTTTCGCCTTCGCAGGCGATTCGACGACGACGACGTCCATGAGCGGTTAGGTTTCCCTGCTGGCGCCGGCGGAGAACGGCCGCGCCGGATCTTTTAAGAATCGTCCGTCACATGGCTGCGGTTTTCCATTCGGTCAAGTGCGCTGGCCGAAAATCACCGGTCGCGCCGTCCGTGGACACCCCATTGCGACCGAATGCAACTTTCGCGATAAGTCAAAATTTGTTGCAACCCACGGTAAATATGATAGGGACGATTACCGGGAGGGACTGTCGGGAACAACCGCGAAATAATCCTGAGACTGAACGGTGGCCACGCGTGCACGACCGCTGCCTGGCGGGCAATGGAGTCTTCACCAATGCATTCGCAGGTTCACGGGAAGCGAGTTGAAACCCTCGATTATATACAGTCGATGCTCGGGCAACTGCGAGGCATGGCCGAAGGCGAGCGTTGCGATATGCTCGCCTATCTTATCGAGATGGCTTATCTCGAAGCGAGCGACGTGCTGCGCGGCGAGCGGCCGTCACGCGTGGCCGAGCAGAAGCGAGACAGATCCGCCTGAGTGGCGCTCCAGTCGCCCGGCGAGATCGAGCTCCAGAAGGATCATGAAGACCTGAGCCGGGTGCAGGCCGGTATGGCGGATGATCTCGTCGACCCCCACGGGTGTCGGTCCCAGCGCCTCGATCACGCGCTCGCGATCGCCGTCCTGAGGCGGCGGGGTGGAGCCGAAATCCGGGGGCTCTTCGAGCTTCGGCGGTAGCTGGATAGACGAGCCGGTCAGCGGAGCGATCGCCTCGACGATGTCGGACACGTCGGTGACGAGAATGGCGCCATCCTTCAGCAGGCCGTTGGCGCCGGCGGCACGCGGATCGAGCGGCGAGCCAGGCACCGCGAAGACCAGGCGACCCATCTCGCCCGCGAGGCGCGCGCTGATCAGCGATCCGGATTTTTTTGCCGCCTCGACCACGACGAGGCCTAGCGACAAGCCGGCGACGATGCGGTTGCGGCGCGGGAAATCCTGCGGTCGGGGCTCCCAGCCGAACGGCATTTCGGAGACGGCTGCGCCGCGTGAGACGATCTCCTCGAGGAGGCCGATATTTTCGGGCGGATAAGGCCTGTCGAGGCCGCCGGCGAGCACTGCGACAGTGCCGGTCGCCAGGCTGCCTTCGTGGGAAGCCGTGTCGATGCCACGCGCCAGGCCGGAGACGACGCCGTAGCCCAGGCGGCCGAGTTCGGCGGCCAGCATGCGGGCCATCTTGACGCCAGCCAGCGATGCGTTGCGCGCGCCGACGATGGCGACCGGCGGCAGCGAGAAGACGGCGGGCTCGCCCTTGACCGCCAACAGAGGCGGCGGGTGGTCCATGCGCTTAAGGAGCGGCGGATAGTCCGGTTCGCCTATGCCGATGAACGCTGCACCGTGCTTTGCGGCCATCTCCAGTTCGGCCTCGGCTTCGCCGATCGACGGGATGCGCATAGCGCGGCCCGCCCCGCCGGCAAGCGCCATCTCGGGAAGGATTTCGAGCGCGGCTTCGGCAGAGCCGAAGCGGTTGACGAGGTCGCGGAACGTAGCCGGGCCGACGTTCGGCGTGCGGATGAGCCGCAGCCAGTTGAGCCTCTGGCGGTCGCTAAGGCGAGGGGCCTCGGCTTGCTTGTTCAACCCTTCGCTCCGAGTTTGCCTTCGGTGCCGGCGAGGAGCCGCGAGATGTTGGCGCGGTGTTTGATGAAGACGATGACGCTCAAGACCGCGAAGAGCACGGCGAGGTCGGGGCGGCCCCAGAACCAGAGCGCGAAGGGGACGACGACGCAGGCGGTGAGCGCCGACAGCGACGAATAGCGCAGCGCGAGGGCGACAACGATCCAGACGGCGCAGAAGACCAGCGCCGCCTGCCACATCAGGCCGAGGAGCACGCCGATATAGGTGGCGACTCCCTTGCCGCCCTTGAAGCCCAGCCAGACCGGGAAGAGGTGGCCGAGGAAGGCGCCGAGACCCGCGGCGATGGCAGTCTCCGCTCCGTAGTGGCTGGCGACCAGCACGGCTGCCGTGCCCTTCAGCATGTCGAGGAGCAGGGTGACCGCGGCGAGGCCTTTGTGGCCGGTGCGCAGCACGTTGGTGGCGCCGATGTTGCCGGAGCCGATGTTTCTCACATCGCCGAGGCCGGCTGCGCGGGTGAGCAGCAGGCCGAAGGGGATCGAGCCCAGCGCATAGCCGAAGACGAGCGCGACCAGCAGCGACAAGGACATCGAGACCTCCCCGGCGGGCTTGCTGCCGCCCTACGAAGAAAAGACTGTGCGGCCCGCGACCAGCGTTTGCAAGACCCGGCCCTGCAGGCGCGCGCCCTCGAAGCACGTGTTCTTCGAGCGCGAGCGGATGTCGGCCTCCTGCACGACCCAGGGGTCGTCGAGGTCGACGAGGATGAGGTCGGCCGGCGCGCCAGGGCAAAGCCGGCCTCCGGGCAGGCCGAAGAGTTTTGCAGGTGCGCTGGACAGCACCTCGGCCAGCCTGAGCAGCGGCACGTCGCCATTGTGATAGAGGCGCAGTGCAGCGCCGAGCAGTGTCTCCAGTCCGATCGCCCCCTCGGCCGCATCTGCGAAGGGCAGCCGCTTGGTGTCGACGTCCTGCGGATCGTGCGAGGAGACGATGACATCGACGGTGCCGTTCTTGACCGCCTCAATCATGGCGAGCCGGTCATCCTCGGCGCGCAGCGGCGGCGAGAGACGGAAGAAGGTGCGGTATTCGCCGACGTCGTTCTCGTTGAGCGAGAGGTTGTTGATCGAGACGCCGGCCGTGACGTTCGCTCCATCCGCCTTGGCGCGGGCGATCGCGGCGGCCGACAGGGCGGTCGAGATCTTCGCCGCGTGGTAGGCGCCGCGGGTTAGGCGGGCGAGCAGGAGGTCGCGCTCCAGCGGGATCGCCTCCGCCTCGCGCGGGATGCCCGACAGGCCGAGCCAGCTGGCGTAGAGGCCTTCGTTCATGACACCGTTGCCGGAGAGGTCGGCGTCCTGCGTCTCGTGGGCGATGACGGCACCGAAGTCGCGCGCGTAGGTCAGGGCGCGGCGCATCAGCGAGGAGCTCGCGATCGTGTGCCGGCCGTCGGTGAAGCCGACCGCGCCCGCCTCGCGCAGCAGGCCGAATTCGGTCATCTCGTGGCCGGCGAGCTGCTTGCTGATCGCGGCGGCGGGATAGACGTTGGCGGAGGCTGTGTCGCGTGCGGCGCGAAGCACATGCTCGACCAGCGCGATGTCGTCGATGATCGGATCGGTGTCCGGCATCATGACGATGGAGGTCACGCCTCCGGCGGCAGCCGCCTCGCTGGCCGAATGAATGGTCTCGCGATGCTCGGCGCCCGGCTCGCCGATAAAAACGCGGGAATCGACCAGGCCCGGCAGGATGGTCTTCCCCGCGCAGTCGACGACCGTCGCGCCGCCGGGGATGCCCTGGTTGTGGGCGGAGGCGCCGGCCGCTGCGATTTTCGTGCCGTCGACGATGACGGCGCCCGTCTCGTCGATGCCGCGCGAGGGGTCTACGATGCGCGCGTTCTGGAAGACGGTGACGCTCATCGGGCGTCTCCGGCGGGATTGCGGCGCGGGTCGAGCAGGGCTTCCATAACCGCCATGCGCACGGCGACGCCCATCTCGACCTGCTCCTGTATGACGCTCTGCGGGCCGTCGGCGATCTCGGACGCGATCTCGACGCCGCGGTTCATCGGACCGGGGTGCATGACCAACGCGTCATCCCTTGCGGCTTTAAGCTTCTCCGCATCGAGGCCGAAATAGCGGAAATACTCGCGTACCGAAGGCACGAAGGCTCCGGCCATGCGTTCGCGCTGCAGGCGCAGCATCATCACGACGTCGGCGCCCTTCAGCCCTTCCTCCATGGTCCGGCAGACCGTCACGCCCATCTGCTCGATTCCTGACGGCAGCAGCGTCGAGGGCGCGACGACCCGCACGCCGGCGCGCAGTGCGTTGAGGAGCATGATGTTCGAGCGGGCGACTCGCGAGTGCAGTATGTCTCCGCATATAGCCACCGAGAGGCCGGCGATGCGGCCCTTGGCGCGGCGGATCGTGAGCGCATCGAGCAGGGCCTGCGTCGGGTGCTCGTGCGCGCCGTCGCCGGCGTTGACCACCGAGCAGCCGACCTTCTGAGCCAACAGGGCGGCAGCGCCCGCCGACTGGTGGCGGAGTATGAGAATGTCCGGTCGCATCGCGTTGAGGGTGATGGCCGTATCGATCAGCGTCTCGCCCTTCTTCACCGAGGAGCTTGCGACCGACATGTTCATGACGTCGGCGCCGAGCCGTTTTCCGGCGAGTTCGAAGGAGGACTGGGTACGGGTCGACGCTTCGTAGAAGAGGTTGATCTGGGTGCGCCCGCGCAGGGTCGAAGTCTTCTTCTCCGGCTGGCGCGATATCGATACCGCCGCATCCGCACGGTCGAGCAGCATCTCTATATCGGAAGGTGACAGATCGCGTATGCCAAGCAGATGGCGATGCGGGAAGAGCGGCGGAGAGGGCGCTTGCGTCATATCAAGGCGCTGCTATAGGCGTGCCGCCGCCGCCCCGCAAGCCGTAGAGCTTTGGAAAGAAAGGCTTCTCCCCGGTATTTTGGTCGCGCGGCCGCTTCCGCTTCGGCTATAAGGCTCGGCAAGTATATTGGCCGGATTCGGCAAGAAGGACAGCACGTGACCGACGAGGTAACCAACCAGCCGCCGCCGATAACGGGCGGCAACGCCTGGCGCGGCGACCCGCTGCTGATCCAGATCGCCGAGGATTTTTCCGCTCCGGTGCGCAAGGACCTCGACAATCTCGGCCGCTTCGTGCTGACGCAGGAGGCTCAGGAAACTGCTCGTCTCGCCAATGTCGAGACCCCGGTTCTGCGCACCCACGACCGGCAGGGCCGGCGGATCGACACCGTTGACTTCCACCCGGCCTACCACGCGCTGATGCGCCGCTCGGTGGCGAGCGGGCTGCATAGCTCGATCTGGGAGAACGGCGCTGCCGAGACCGGCCGCCGCCACCAGGTGCGGGCGGCTCGCTTCTATCTGACCGCGCAGCTCGAGACTGGGCACCTCTGCCCGGTCACCATGACCAGCGCGTCGCTCGCCGCTCTGATGGCGAGCCCAAAACTTTTCCGCGAGTGGGCGCCGCGCGTCACCACGCGCAAATACGACCAGGCGAGCAAGCCGCCGATCGATAAGGCCGGGCTGACCCTTGGCATGGGCATGACGGAGAAGCAGGGCGGCACCGACGTGCGCGCCAATACGACCCGGGCAGAGCGCGCCGGCCGCGACTTCCACCGCATCAACGGCCACAAATGGTTCATGTCGGCCCCGATGTCCGACGCCTTCCTGGTGCTCGCGCAGGCGACCGAGGGTCTATCCTGCTTCCTGGTGCCGCGCATCCTCGGCGACGGCACCGGTAATGGCTTTCGCTTCCAGCGTCTCAAGGACAAGCTCGGCAACCGCTCGAATGCGTCTTCCGAGGTCGAGTTCGTCAATGCCATCGGCCAGATGGTTGGCGAGGCTGGCGCCGGCGTGAAGACCATCATGGACATGGTGACGCTGACCAGGCTCGACTGCGCCGTCGCCTCGTCGGGGCTGATGCGGGCGGGGCTGGCGGAAGCGATCCATCATACCCGGCATCGCGAGGTGTTCGGCAAGAAGCTGGTCGACCAGCCGCTGATGCAGCGGGTGCTGGCCGACATGGCGCTCGACGTCGCAGGGGCATCGGCACTGTCGTTCCGGCTGGCGCGTTCCTTCGACGACGCGGCGAGCAGCCAGCGCGAGGCATCGTTCGCCAGGGCCATGACGCCGGTGGTCAAGTACTGGGTCTGCAAGATCGCGCCGGCGCTGCTCTACGAGGCAATGGAGTGCGTTGGCGGCAACGGCTATGTCGAGGAGATGCCGCTGGCGCGCTACTACCGCGAGGCTCCGGTCAACGCGATCTGGGAAGGCTCAGGCAACGCGATGGCGCTCGACGTCCTGCGCGTGCTGGGCCGTGCGCCCGGCCTGTTCGACGAGGTTCTCGCCGGCATCGAACGTGATCTCGGGGCAGGCGGGCCTGGAACGGTCGCGGTGCTCAAGGCCGCAATGCAGGTGGCGGCCTCGGACGAGGGCTCGGCGCGCATCCTTACCGAGCAGCTTGCGCTGTCGGCGGCCGCCGCCGAGCTGAAGCGCATGGGGGCGGGCCGCATCGCCGACGCCTTCATCGAGACCAGGCTCGCCGGCCAGTGGCGCAGCACCTACGGCATGATCGATGTGCGCCACGACGCGCGACTCATCGTCGACACGCTCTATCCGCCGACCAACTGAGCGAAGCCGTCGACGTCAAGGCCTAGCCACGCGCCATAACTTTCCGTTAACCTTAACAAATGGTTTACGTTGCAACGATTCTTGGTCCGGACCACTCTGCTCCGGGCGACCAAAGGGATTCCCATGCGGCCTGCTTCGACCCCATGCGCGGGCCTGAGAACCGCAGCGCCGACCGCACCCGCCGGTCACGTCGGAGGCTCCCGCTGATGCGTTGGGTCTTCATCGCATGGGCGCTCCCCATGGGCATCTTCTGGGGCTGGTTCTTCCTGTCCTATCACGACATGAATTTCGGCTACGTCATGCTGACCAGGCAGGTGCACGATCTCTTGTTCGAGCTCTACGGCCAGATGCTCGGCGTCGAGCCGGCGACGATCCCGCCGCTGGTCGCCAAGGCCTGCATCATCGATACACTGCTCATCCTTGCCATCTGGGCGTTCCGCCGCCGCAAGGAGATCGCCGGGTGGTTCGCAGCGCCACGCATGGCTATGTCCGAGAGGACGCTTCGCCGAGTGCGTGAAGCCGGTCGAGCACGCCCTGCAGGATGAAGGCTGCCGCCGCCGAATCGATCTTCCCCGCGCGTTTCTTCCTGGAAAAATCCATCTCGATCAGCGTGCGCTCAACGGCCACTGTCGAGAGGCGCTCGTCCCAGAAGACGAAGGGCAGGTCGGTTAGGCGCGCCATGTTGCGCACGAAGGCGCGCGACGCCTGTGCGCGCGGACCTTCCGAGCCGTCCATGTTGATCGGCAGGCCCATCGCGACCGCGCCCACGCCTTCCTTGCCGCATAGGTCGAGAAGTGCGGCGGCATCTGCCGAGAACTTCTTGCGCATGATGACCGGGCGCGGGTGGGCGAACGACAGGCCCCTGTCGGACACGGCGATGCCGATCGTCTTCTCGCCGAGGTCGAGCCCCGCGAGCGTCTTGCCGCCGTCAAGTGCCGCGGCTAGATCGGTGATGGTTATGACGGACAACGGGACGTTCCTTTGACTCGGACGGCAACCGTTCTACCTTCTTAGATCGCTGCGCTCCAGCGAGCAGGACATTCAGGAGAATTTTGATGAAGATCACCTATTACGGGCAGTCGGCATTCCGAATTGACGTCGAGGGCGCCGCGATCCTGATCGACCCGTTTCTCGCAGGCAATCCGCTGTGGAACGGCGGCTGGGAAGGGCCGGCCGAAGGCGTTACACACGTTCTCCTCACGCATGGTCACGCGGACCATGTCGGCAGCACGCCGGACATAATGAAGAAGACCGGCGCGCAGCTTGTCGCCAATCCGGAGATCTGCGGCTACTTCGCGGGCAAGGGCGTCGACCAGGCGAGGATGAACCAGGGGAACACCGGTGGCACGGTCGACTGCGGCAGCTTCACCACCACCTTCGTGCATG
This sequence comes from Rhizobiaceae bacterium, assembly GCA_036520515.1. Lineage (GTDB taxonomy): Bacteria > Pseudomonadota > Alphaproteobacteria > Rhizobiales > Rhizobiaceae > Mesorhizobium_K. The sequence goes on along the minus strand of DATDJN010000005.1, from coordinate 26,771 downwards.
CGCTGCATTCCTCGTCCTTCTCGGACGGTGTCTACATGGGAAATCCGCTCGGGCTGGTGCTGCATTTCCCGGAAGACAAGACGCTTTACCACATGGGCGACACCGACATCTTCCTCGACATGCAACTCATCAATGAGTTGCACGAGCCCAAGATCGGGCTGGTGCCGGTCGGTGACCGCTTCACGATGGGCGGCGCGGTTGCCGCGCTGGCGTGCCGCCGTTTCTTCAATTTCGAGACGGTAATCCCCTGTCACTACAAGACCTTCGGCCTGCTCGACCAGACACCGGACAAGTTCATCGCCGGCATGGAGGGTTCTGGCGTCGAGGTGGTCGTACCGGAGCCGGGCGAGGTGGTGGAGCTTTAGGCGGGGCCAAGACAATCCTCGCAGGCTGGAACCGCGAGGTTCGATGGTTCGTTCTTGCCGGAGTTCCCGCGAAAGGAGTCATCGATGTTTCGCAACACCATCATCGGTTCCGTCTCAGCGCTGCTGTTGCTTTGCGGGGCCGCTCAGGCGCAAACGAATCCGGCGTCCGTCCCGCCGGCAAACGCGATGAAGCTCTCCGAGATCGTCGCCAAGATCGAGCAGAGAGACGGCTTTCGCTTCATCAGCGATATCGAGTGGGACAGGGACGGAACCTACGACATCACCTATTACACGTCTGACAATGCCAAGGTCGAAATCAAGATCGACGCGGCAACAGGCCAGCCGAAGCCCTGGGGGCAGTGAGGGATTGGCGGTGGACGGGGCGGGGTGGTAGGTATGTAAGCGCCGCAAGCGTCGGGGGAGGTATCCGTGAGCGACATCGCATTCAAGCCTGCGGTCCCGATCCTGTTCGTCCGGGACGTGCCGGCGAGTGCTGCGTTCTTCAAGGACAAGCTCGGCTTCGGGATAGATTTCCTCCATGGCGAGCCGCCTTTCTATGGGTCGGTTTCGCGCGGCGAGGCATGCCTGCATCTGCGCTGCGTGGATGCGCCGAATTTTGCGGAGATCGCCGCTTGGGAGGTGTCGCTGATCCTCGCCACGATCGAGGTTTCGGACGTGTGGGCGCTGTTCGAGGAATTCAACGGACGCGGCATTGAATTCGCGCAGACGCCGACGAGACAGGATTGGGGCGGGACGGATTTCCATGTGCGCGACCCGGACGGCAATGTTATTTCGTTCGTGACGTACGGGTGACGACAGGTCGCCAGCTGCTTTGCAGATGAACCCGGCGCATCCTGTCCTGTTGCGCCGCACGCTCAGCCTCGCTATAGGCCGGACATCCCTTTCCAGCCGGTCTGCCGGAGTTTTCGCATGTCCGTCGATATCGCCACAGTCAAGCGCGTCGCGCACCTTGCCCGCATCGCGGTCAGCGAGGAGGAGGCCGAGCGTATGGCCGGAGAGCTGAACACCATCCTCGGCTTCGTCGAACAACTGAATGAGGTCGACGTGACCGGCGTCGAGCCGATGACCTCGGTCATCCCCATGGACATGAAGAAGCGCCAGGATGTCGTCACAGACGGCAACAAGGCCGCCGACATCGTTGCCAACGCGCCGGCGACCGACGAGAATTTTTTCCTCGTGCCGAAAGTGGTGGAGTAGGGCCGTGGCCGTCACCATCGAGGCGGAGACCCCGCTGCAGGACGATGTGCGCGCCATGGTCGCGGACCTCAACACGACGATGATCCCGCTCACCCCGCGCGAGTTCCAGTTCCAACTCACCGTCGAGCAGATGGCCGGGCCGTCGCTGACCACCTTCGTGGCGCGTGACGAGGAGGGCCGTCATATCGGCATGGCCTCGCTGAAGGACCATGGCGGCGGGCTCGGCGAGGTGAAACGCATGTTCACGCTGCCGGAAGTGCGCGGCCAGCGCATAGGATCAAAGCTTCTCGAGCGCCTCGAAGAACTGGCGCGCGAGAAGGGGATTTCGCGGTTGGTACTGGAGACCGGCGAGGCGCCGGGCTTCGAGGCGGCCTACAGGGTTTATGAGCGCGGCGGCTTCACCGTCTGCGGCGCGGTGCTCGACTATCCGGATTCCGGGTTCTCGCGCTTTTACGAAAAGAAGATTTCTCCATGAGCGACCTGACCAGACTGACGATCGGCGAAGCGCGGGAAAAGCTGCGCGCCAAGGAGATCAAGGCGGCGGAGATCACCGACGCCTATCTTGCGGCGATCGAGCGCGCCAATCCGGTGCTCAACACCTATGTGACGGTCACGCCGGACAAGGCGCGCGAGATGGCGAAGGCGTCGGATGCCAGGCTGGTCAAGGGCGAGGGCGGCGCGCTGGAAGGCATTCCGCTGGGGATCAAGGACCTGTTCGCTACCGAGGGCGTGCACACGCAGGCCTGCAGCCATGTGCTCGACGGCTTCAAGCCGCGCTACGAGTCGACGGTCACGGCCAATCTCTGGACCGACGGCGCGGTGATGCTCGGCAAGCTCAATATGGACGAGTTCGCCATGGGCTCGTCCAATGAGACCTCCCACTACGGCCCGGTTGTGAACCCGTGGCGGGCCAGGGGCAGCAACGCCGACCTGGTTCCCGGCGGCTCGTCTGGCGGTTCGGCGGCGTCCGTCGCGGCGTTTCTCTGCGCCGGCGCGACCGCCACGGACACCGGCGGCTCGATCCGCCAGCCGGCGGCCTTCACCGGCACGGTCGGCATCAAGCCGACCTACGGGCGTTGCTCGCGCTGGGGCATCGTGGCCTTCGCCTCCTCGCTCGACCAGGCTGGCCCGATCGCGCGCGACGTGCGCGACGCGGCAATCTTGCTGAAGTCGATGGCCTCGGTCGATCCGAAGGACACGACCTCCGTCGACCGGCCCGTGCCGGACTACGAGGCCGCGCTCGGCCGCTCGATCAAGGGCATGAAGGTCGGCATCCCGAAGGAGTATCGCGTCGACGGCATGCCCGACGAGATCGAGGCGCTCTGGCAGCGGGGCATTGCCTGGCTGAAGGATGCGGGCGCCGAGATCGTCGACATCTCACTGCCGCACACGAAGTACGCGCTGCCTGCCTACTACATCGTGGCACCGGCCGAAGCCTCGTCGAACCTCGCCCGCTACGACGGTGTGCGCTACGGCCTGCGCGTGCCGGGCAAGGACATCGTCGAGATGTACGAGAACACGCGCGCCGCGGGCTTCGGCCGCGAGGTCAAGCGGCGCATCATGATCGGCACCTACGTGCTTTCGGCCGGCTATTATGACGCGTACTACCTGCAGGCGCAGAAGGTGCGAACGCTGATCAAGCGCGACTTCGAGAAAGTGTTCGACGCGGGCGTGGACGTCATCCTGACGCCGGCGACCCCGTCCGCCGCCTTCGGCGTCGCCGACCAGGACATGGCGGCCGATCCGGTGAAGATGTACCTCAACGACATCTTCACGGTGACGGTGAACATGGCCGGCCTGCCGGGCATCGCCGTGCCCGCCGGCCTCGACCCCAACGGCCTGCCGCTCGGGCTGCAGCTCATCGGCAAGCCGTTCGAGGAGGAGACGCTGTTCCAGGCAGGGCACGTGATCGAGCAGGCCGCGGGCCGCTTCGAGCCGGAAAAGTGGTGGTAACCGGCCGGCGCCGTCCGAGCCGGTTTGTCAAAACATCCCGGGCATTATAGAGGTGACAACCTTTCGGCCCGCCCGGAGACGAGTTTTGCCGCCCATATCTGACAGCCGCAAGCGCATCCTGGTCACGGGGGGAGCCGGTTTCCTCGGATCGCACCTGATCGACCGTCTCCTGAAGCAGGGCCACGAGGTCATCTGCGCCGACAATCTGTTCTCATCGACCAAGCGCAACATCGACCACATGCACGCGAACCCGCGTTTCGAGTTCCTTCGGCACGACGTCTGCTTCCCCCTCTATGTGGAGGTTGACGAGATCTACAACCTGGCTTGCCCGGCGTCGCCGGTCCATTACCAGCACGATCCGATCCAGACGCTGAAGACATCCGTTCACGGCGCCATCAACATGCTGGGCCTAGCCAAGCGGCTGAAATGCAAGATCCTGCAGGCGTCGACCAGCGAGGTCTATGGCGACCCGGTCACGCACCCTCAGACGGAAGAGTATTGGGGCAACGTCAACCCGATCGGCCCGCGCTCCTGCTACGACGAGGGAAAGCGCGCCGCCGAGACGCTGTTCTTCGACTATCACCGGCAGACCGGTGTCCCGATCAAGGTGATGCGCATCTTCAACACCTACGGCCCGCGCATGCATCGGCAGGATGGCCGCGTCGTGTCGAACTTCATCGTGCAGGCGCTGCTCGGCCAGCCGATCACCATCTACGGCGACGGCAGCCAGTCGCGCTCCTTCTGCTATGTCGACGACCTGATCGACGGGATGATGCGGCTGATGGCGAGCCCGCCGGACGTGATCGGGCCGATCAACATCGGCAACACGCGCGAATTCACCATCCTGGAGCTGGCGAACATGGTGATCGAGCTCACGGGCTCGCGCTCGGAGATCATCTGGAAGCCGCTGCCGGGCGACGATCCGAAGCAGCGCCAGCCGGACATCACCAAGGCGCGCGAGAAGCTGCGCTGGGAGCCGAAAGTACCTTTGCGGCAAGGCTTGACGACCACGGTTGCCTACTTCCGTGAACTTCTGGCGGACGAGATCGGCGGGGCAAGGGAAAAGCTGGCGGTCTAGACAGTTCATCGCTTCACGGACGGTTCGAACTGCTCTAGCTCTCTGCTTGTCGCGATTCCGGGCACAAGCCTCTTCCCATTTTCGTCGGAATTGCTCCAGAAGTTCGCCGAAGCGGCGGGCAGACAAGATCTGACGGGATTTGCATGGCGGAGCCTGACTTTCTCTTCTATCTCTCCAAGATATTCTGGTTCCTCATCCAGCCTCTCAACCTGGCGATCTTCCTGCTCGCGCTGTCGCTGGTGATCGCCTGGTTCGGCTGGCGCAAGATCGGCGGCTTCACCGCTTTTCTCTCCTTCCTGATCCTGGCCCTGTCGGCATGGACATCGCTCGGTGCAATGATGCTCACCCCGCTGGAGGAGCGTTTTCAGCGGCCGCCCCTGCCGCCCCGGGTGGCCGGCATCGTCGTGCTCGGCGGCGGCTTCGAGGGCGCGATCAACAAGGCTCGCGGCGGCTATGATGTGAACAGCGGCGGCGACCGCTTCATCGAGGCGGCGGCGCTGGCGAGGCGCTACCCCGATGCCAGGATCGTGGTGTCTGGCGGTACCGGCACGCTCGTGCTTGACGGCGAGGGGGATGCCGATACGGCGCCGAGACTGTTCGAAGCGCTAGGCATACCGGCAAGCCGGCTGATGCTCGAGAAGGAATCGCGCAATACGTACGAGAATGTCGAGAATATCCGACAACTCGTGTCGCCCGCGCCGAACGAGACCTGGCTGCTGGTGACTTCGGCCTTCCACATGCCGCGTTCGATGGGTCTGTTCCGCAAGGCGGCCTTTCCTGTGCTGCCGTGGCCGGTCGACTACCGCACCTCCGGCAATGAAGGCATCGGCGTGATGCGAGACAATCCGGCTGATTCTCTGCAGACGACGACCATGGCGATCCGCGAATGGATCGGTCTGATCGCCTACAAGTTCGTCGGGCGGATCGATTCCGTCTTTCCGGGTCCCGACGATTCAGGCCCCATCATCCAGGACGGCGCGCCGGGCAGCGGAGAAGAACTGCCGCCTGGCGAGAACGCAGAGCAACAGCAAGGTGGCCCAGCCGAAGACCAGGGTGGTTACGAACCACCCCAGATAGCCGAGTGAGGACAGGCTGCCGCGCCGGCGAAGCTAGCGCAGGATTGATCCCATGAAGTTCTTCAGCCGCTCGCTCTTGGGCGCGTCGAAGACCTGAGCCGGCGTGCCTGACTCGGCGATGACGCCGTCGCAAACGAAATGCACGGTATCGGCAAGGCGCCGCGCAAACGTCATCTCGTGTGTGACCACCACCATGGTCCTGCCTTCGTCCGCAAGCGACTTGATCGTGTCCAGAACGCCGGCGACGAGTTCCGGATCAAGGGCGGATGTCGGCTCGTCGAACAGGATGATGTCCGGGCGCATTGCAACGGCCCGTGCGATCGCCACGCGCTGCTTCTGGCCGCCTGACAACTGGCCGGGATAGCGATCCCGCCAGTCATACAACCCCACCCGCCGCAAGATGTCTTCCGCATCGGATATCGCTTCCGCGCGATTGCGGCGCTGGACGAACACCGGTCCTTCGATGACGTTCTCCAGAACGGTGCGATGACTGAACAGGTTGAAGTGCTGGAACACCATCGGCATGCGCGCGCGGATTTTCTTGAGCGAGGATTCCGGCGCGCAAGTGAAGCGACCCTCCTCGCGGCACAGCGTCAGACCGTCAAAAACGATGGTTCCGCCCGAGGGACGCTCGAGAAAGTTCATGCAGCGCAGAAGAGTTGACTTGCCGCCGCCGCTTGGCCCGATCAGGAAGGTCACTTTCCCTTCCTCGACCTGCAGGTCGACCGACTTCAGGACTTCGAACTGTCCGAACCTCTTCTTGAGGCCTTGGATCTGCAGCAGGGGACGCTTCGGTGCGGCGCTTTCGGCCTGCAGCCTGTCCGTTTGAGGCATCATCTGGTTCATGTTCGTTCTGCCGCCTCTACATGGCCAGCGCGCAGATAGGCTGGCGTCAGGAAGGCTTCCAGCCGCACCACGAGGCGCGATGCAATGAAGCTCAGCGCGAAATAGATCATCGCAACCATCAGGTAGACTTCCATGCTCTGGAACGTGTTGGAGATGACGATCACGCCGTTGCGCAGGAGTTCGCTCACGGAAATGTAGGAGACGAGCGATGTGTCCTTGAGCAGGCCGATGAAGTAGCCGCCCACTGTCGGAACCGCGATGCGGAACGCCTGTGGAAGGATGACCCGTCGATAGATGAGAAACCGCGACATGCCGATCGACAGCCCGCCATCGCGCTGCCCCGGATCGATGGACAGGATCGCCGCCCTGAAAACCTCGGAGAGATAGGCGCCGACATTCAGGCTGAGGCCGAGCACACCGGCTGTGAATGCGGGCAGGGACAGGCCGATCTCCGGCAGTGTGAAGTAGATGACGAGCAGCTGCACGATCAGCGGCACGTCGCGCCATATCTCGACGTAGGCGCCCAGCAGCCAGCGCAGCGGTCGGATTGATGACAGCCTGCCCAGCGCTGTCGCCAGGCCTATCGCAATTCCGAAGACGATACTGAGCAGGGCCAGTTGGACGGTAACGAGCGCGCCTTCCAGCAGGAACGGCATGTGGCGCGGAATAAGCACAAAGAAGAAGTCGTACACGGAACCCCCTGGCACGATAGGCGGGTATGCGTGCGCATACCCGCCATGTTTCCCTTACTTCATCAACTTCGCCTGTTCCGGTCCCCAGGCCTTGTATTTTTCGAGAATCCGCTGACGGGTTCCGTCCGTCTCCATGTCGACGAGGGCCGTGTTCACCGCCTCGGCCAGGTCGGTGCATTCCAGTTTCATGCCGATGGCCAGGCCGCCGAGAACGTAGGGGGCTGCGTCTTCAGCTTCTTTCCATTCGGGCTTCGGCTGGTAGGGAATGGGATCTCCCACGATCCGCAGGTCTCCGCTGCGCTCGGCCTCTGCTGCAAAGGTCGACTGGTCGAAGATGATGGCGTCGACCTGCTTGTTGCGCAGCGCCACGAACGGTTCACCGAAGGTGTTGAAGTCCTGAACCTTCGCAGCGATGCCTTCCGCCACCAGCCTGTGGGCGGTGAGCGAATCCATCGTTCCGAGCGTGCTCGAAATGGTCTTGTCCTTGAGGTCGTCGATCGACTGGATCGGCGAATCCTTGAGCACGATGACGTGGTCGATCATCATGAAGTACGGCCGGCTGAAGATGATGCCGGCATTCTGGATGCGCTCCTGCGTGGAGGCCATGCCGGACAGGATGATCTCCCATCTGTCCGCTTTCAGCCCCGGGATCATGGTCGTCCACTCGGTGATCACATAGTCCCACTTGGGGACGCCGATGCGTTCGGCGATCTCGGCGAACAGTTCGGGTTCGAAACCCTCGTATTCGCCGCTCTGGTCGTTTTTCCAGACGAAGGGCTTGGTGCCCATCTGCCCGTTGGCCGACACGATGACGCCCTTGTTGCGGACGTCATCCAGACAACCGGCATAAGAATAGCCGGTCGTTGCAGCAAGCATGAAAACTGCAGTCGCGCCGGCGATGCCGCGGCGTAGATTTTTCACGATAGTTCCCCTTGTTTTGTTTGCTGATTGTTGAGCCGGAGGCCGATCTCCCGTCGACCTTTGCCGGCTTCAGTTATGTGGCTTCACGGCGAAGCTCATGGCAAGAGCAATGCACGCCTCCACCGCCTAGCGCGAACATGTCGTAGTCGACGGCGAACACTTCGAAGCCGGCCTCCCTAAGCTGCTTGTTGACGTTGATGTTGTGGGTCATCGACAAGACGCGCCGGTTGCCGAGGCTGACGACATTGCCGCCGAGTTTGACGCAGTCCGCGTAGGCCACCTTGATCCTCTCGATGCCATGCCGCTCGAGGTATTCGAGCCCATAGCTCGGAAGCGCGTCCTCGCACACCAGCGCGAGGCCCGGCTCAAGCATGACGACCACGGCATCCATGTGGACGAACTGCGGTGGGATCGGCACAATTGCAACCTCCCAGCCCTGGCCGCGTACCCAGCCGGCCACTTGTTCGGCACCTTCCTTGGTGGATCGATCTCCCGACCAGCCGAGCAGGGCCACGCCCGGCTTCAGGATGACGAAATCACCGCCTTCGAAATGGCCCGCCGTAACCCACTTCCAGATCGGAATGCCAGCGTTGCGGTAAAATTCGGAAGCGACCGCGTAGTCGCGCCTGCGTGGCGGCGTCTGGATGGACGCGATAACCGCCCCCCATGGCGTCATGAAGCTGGAATCGCGCGTGAACACGCTCGATGGGAGACCTTCATCTGCTTCGACGAAATGGCAGCGCACGCCGGCCTTTTCGTAGACATCGACCATTTCCCTGTGCTGGCGCATCGCCAGCTGCGGATCGAAGCGGTAGTCCAGCTTGTCCTGGTTCGCAAAGGTCACAGCGGAAATCGAGTTCAGGGGTACCCAGCGAAAGTGATCAGGCTTTCCTAAAAGCACGTCGGTCAACACCCCCGTCTGGGCGTTAATGCCCCAGTGCGGTCCTGTGGATGTATCGTTCACGAAATCCCCCGTAACTGTTAATAATGTTGGCAGTAGCAGTGTTGCCTCAAAACCAGTCCACTACATAACGAGAAATTGTCTCGTATAATGTGAGTCAGTCTCACATTTCGGATCGGAGGATGATGTGCACCGGAACCGGCTCCCACTGCACGCCTTGCGAGCGTTCGCTGTTGCTGCACGCCACGGAAGCCTGATTCGCGCGGCAGATGAGCTTTCGGTGACCCACGGGGCCATTTCCCACCAGATCCGATCGCTGGAGGAGCAGTTGAACGTCACGCTCTTCGATCGGAAGAAGCGACCGATGCAGATGACCACCGCTGGCGAGCAGCTCCTGATTTCGGTTGAGGAGTGTCTGGACCGTTTGCAGATGGCGACGAACGCGCTCCAGAGCGGGCAGATCGAAGGGCAGCTGACGATTTCATGCGTGCCGGGGATAGCTTCGAACTGGCTCGTTCCGAATCTCGGTGCGTTCCTGTCGACGCACGTGAACATCGCTGTGCATGTGGTCACGCAACATTGGCAGCATCCGACTGTGACGGACCGTTGCGATCTCGCGCTCGCCTATGGCAGCGCCGAATATCCAGGCAAGCGCGTCGTTCTGCTCGGGCTGACGGAGTTTTTTCCTGTCTGCAGCCCGGAACTTGTCGGCCGGACTAGGCCGATCCGCGAGCCGCAAGACATCATGAACTACACGCTGCTGCATGAATACAGCGACGAGACATGGTCGCGATGGTTTGCCGTTACGGGGGTCGCTGACGTGAAAATTGCCCGGCGCGTCTATTTTGACGGCGCCAACCTGTCCTTGCAGGCCGCTCGCGCCGGCTACGGCATCGCCATGGGCGACATGGCGACCGTGAAGAGCGATCTCGCCGACGGGAGGCTCGTGCGCCTGTTCGATGAATCTGTGCCGGCGGCGTTTCCGTACTACCTGATAGCGGCCCCGCGCTCCGAGCAAAGTGCTGCGGCGCGTGCGATGGAAGAATGGCTGATCGAAACCTTTGCAGCGCAGAACGGGAGTTTGATGGACCGGCAATCGGCTGGACAAGCAATCACTGAATAGCTCAAACCTCGTCGGGCAGGACGGCGCGCCGGGCAGCGGAGAAGAACTGGCGCCTGGCGAGAACGCAGAGCAACAGCAAGGTGGACAGGGCGAAGACCAGGGGGCCGACGAACCACCCCAGGTAGCCGAGTGAGAAGAAGATGCCGCGCAGGCCGGCGTTGAAATGCCTGCCGGCGAGAACGTTCATTTTCGCCGCCCTCCGGACCGCCTTCTCCGTCTCCTCGGCATGTCCATGCTCGTCCTTCTGCACGGGCACCGCTCCGATCAGGATCGAGCAGTAGTTGAACAGCCGGTACGACCAGCCGAACTTGAAAAAGGCATAGGCGAGGATCAGGATCAGGCCCATGACCTTGATCTCGAAGACCGGCCGCGGAGACGTGGTGGTCAGGGGCAGTTCGGACAGGACGTTGAGCACCTGTTCGCTGGCGCCGAGAAGCGCAAAACAGCCGCCGATGGCAATCAGCGAACTCGATCCGAAGAAGGCGGTGCCTTGCTGCAGGCCGAGCATGATGGAAGTGTCGATCATGCGCAGATCCCGCCGCGCCATGGTGCGCATCCACGTTTCGCGCTGCGCGTTCATCGCCGTCGACAGCGAGACGCGGCCGAACAGCTTTCCGTCGGCGGCCAGCGAGTGAAACGTCCATGCGACGAGGAAGAACGCCAGCGCGGCGAGATCGGTGGTGGACAGAAGCATTGGGCGTTCCCTGAAGCGTTGGTCGGCGTAACTATATACGCAATGTCGCTGGCGGATCATCCGAAGTCGGCGGACGTGAAGCTTGCCCTTTCAAAAGGGCGGAAACAGCCTGAACGGCGTATTTGATCGGCGCCAGGGAGCTTGTCTCGTGTTCTTGTCGGTATTCGACCTGTTCAAGATCGGCATCGGCCCGTCGAGTTCGCACACGATGGGGCCGATGACGGCCGCGTCGCGCTTCCTCGATGAGATCGCCCATGGCGACTGGCCGCGGCCGGCCGGCGCCAGGGTAGACCGTATCTTCGTCAGCCTGCACGGGTCGCTGGCTTACACCGGCGTCGGCCACGGCACGGACCGTGCGGTGATTCTGGGTCTGGCGGGCGAGACGCCGCAGACGGTCGACCCGGACAAGACCGGTGCGACCATCGCGGCGATCGCAACGGCGAAGCGCGTCTCGCCTCCGGGCCACCCATCCTACCGCTTCGACCCGGACGAGGACGTGGTGCTCGACCGCAAGACGCCGCTTCTCGGGCATGCCAACGGCATGGCGTTCTCGGCCTACGATTCCGCCGACCGGCTGTTGCTCAAGCGCATCTACTATTCGATCGGCGGCGGCTTCGTGGTGTCGGAGGAGGAGCTGCAGCGACTGAAGGCCAACGGACCGGGCAAGCCTGCCACCCGCGTTCCCTATCCCTTCACGAACGCCACCGAGATGCTGGCTATGGCGAAGAAGAGCGGCCTTTCCATCGCCGAGATGAAGCGGGCCAACGAAGAAGTGCATATGCCCAGAGAGAAGCTCGACGGGGGGCTCGACGCGATCTGGGAGGCGATGCGCGGCTGTATCGAGCGTGGCCTGTCACAGGATGGCGTCATGCCGGGCGGGCTGAAGGTGAAACGCCGCGCGCGGGCGCTGCACGACAAGCTGAACGAGGACTGGCGCACCAACCGGCCGAACCCGCTGCTGGCCAACGATTGGCTGTCCATCTATGCGATGGCGGTCAATGAGGAGAACGCGGCGGGCGGCCGCGTGGTCACCGCGCCGACCAACGGGGCCGCCGGCACGCTGCCCGCGGTGCTGCGCTACTGGCTGCACTTCCACCCGGAGGCCGACCAGCCAGGTATCCGCGACTTCCTGCTCACCGCTGCCGCGGTAGGCGGCATCATCAAGCACAACGCCTCGATCTCCGGCGCCGAGGTGGGATGCCAGGGCGAGGTGGGCTCCGCCTCTGCCATGGCTGCGGCGGGCCTGTGCGCGGTCATGGGCGGCAGCCCTGAGCAGGTCGAGAACGCGGCGGAAATCGCGCTGGAGCACCATCTCGGCATGACCTGTGACCCGGTCGGCGGACTGGTCCAGGTGCCCTGCATCGAGCGCAACGCGCTGGGTGCCGTAAAGGCGGTTACGGCGGCCTCGCTGGCCATCAAGGGCGACGGCACGCACTTCGTGCCGCTGGACGCCGCGATCGAGACGATGCGACAGACCGGCATGGACATGAGCGAAAAATACAAGGAGACCAGCCTTGGCGGGCTGGCGGTGAACGTCGTCGAGTGTTGATCACCGCTCGGTTCGCGAAATGGCCTGGTTGGCGACAGTCAGCTTCTCGGAGAGGTTGATCGCGACGAGGCGGTGGGCAAGCAGGGCAACCTCGGGATCGTCCCTTTCGAGCCGGGACAGCTCTGCCGCGCTGAGGCGGAAGACCTCGGCGGGGGTCTCAACGATGACGTCCGCCGTGCGCGTCTGGCGTCGGTAGAGCGCTATCTCGCCGACGATGGCGCCGGCCGTCATCGTGCGCAGCCTGAGCTTGCGGCCGTTGGGCAGAGTGATCTCCACCCGCAGGCGGCCGCGGGCGACGAAGAACATGTCGTCTGCGCGCTCGCCCGCCGTGATGACGACGTCGCCGGCCTGCATCGTGATCGGAGTCATGTGCTCGAGGAGATCGGGCAGGCGGGGATGCGGCCCGACGATGGCGGTTAGGTGATCAATGAGTTCCGCTTCTTCGGTATGCCCGGCCTGCTCGCGCAGGATGGCTTCCTCGGCCTGTTCAAGCGCATGGTCGATGTCGGCCTCCAGCCTGATCGTGCCGCCGGCGGCGAGGCTGATGCCGGCAAGCGCCACGGTCTTGCGGATGACGGGCGACAGATGTGTCAGGAACACCTGAACGCCATTGTCCTCGCTCATCCTGCGGATCTTCAGGAAGCCGCTGGTCGCCGCCGAATCGAGGCCGCTGACATGGCGGAAGTCGAGGATGAGGAAGCGCAGAGGAATGCGCTTGGGGTCGGCCAGCCGCCGCTGCACGTGCGTGACCATGCGGTCCGCCGATCCGAAGAACAGAAAGCCCTGCAGCTGGATGATCTCAATGGCATCGCCATAGCCGCCGAGGATGCTGGACGCCGCCGACGAGCGATCCACGGAGCTGCGGTGCTCGACGCCGCTGGTGCTAAGGCGCACGACGGGCTGGCGCGCATAGTTGAAGACGAAAAGCGCAATCGAGACGAGCAGGCCGACGGCCAGCCCCTCGAGGAAGCCGATTCCCGCAATCGACAGCAGGATGAAGATGACAAGCAGCCATTCCGCTGCCGGTAGCTCGCGGCGGGTGGCGACCAGCCATTCCTTCAGCATTCCGACGCCCATGAAAAGCACGAAGCCCGCAGTGATGAAGACCGGCACCTGGAAGACCAGGGACCCCGCCGCCGCAAGGCCGACGACCATGGCGAGCGCGGTTGCGACGCCTGCCTCGCGTCCGCGCGCCCCGGTCCGTTGCGCGATTATGGTCATGCCAAGCCCGACATAGCCGGATGGTCCGCCTATGGCGCCGGAAAGCATATTCGCGACGCCGCTCGACTTCAGCTCGGCGTTGACGTCGATATCGCGGCCGACTGCGAGTTCCAGTCCGCTGATGTTCAGCATCAGCCCGATGATGCTCAGCGCAGCTATCGACAATATGGTTGGCGACGCCATGAGCACGGCATGCCAGTCGACGGAAAACAGCATCTGCGGAGTAGGCAACGCCACGCCGACCTGGCCGGAGATTTCAGGGAAATAGCCGAGGCCGCGTGCCTGTTCTGTCGAGACGCCGGACGCAGAGAGCGCGGCGAAGAAGACGGCGCCGGCGGCGACCATGACCAGCGGCATCGTGAGTGGGTGATTGAAGTGGCGAAGACAGACATGCAGCACGACGGCGAAGGCAATGGCTGGCACGATGAGGGTGAGCATGCCGGGCTCGCCGAGCTTTGCTACGAATGTCGGGCCTATGTGGTGGCCGCTCAGCATCACCATCGAGCCGTCGACCAGCAGCCAGCCTGAGCCGGCCAGGAAGCCGGCAACCACCGGATAGGGCATGAAGCGCGCGAGTCCGCCGAGCTTCAGCCGTCCGGTGATCCAGAACAGCGCGCCAGTCGCCAGGCTGGACACGCCCAGTATCGCCACGGCGGTCGCGATCTTGGCCTCGGTGGGGCCGGCAACCGTGGCGGTGGCTGTCGCGACGGCGGCGGCCAGGATGGCGACCGTACTTTCCTGCACGAGCGCCACGGAATTGGGGAGCGTGCTGCGCAGCGCCACGACGAGCGCCAATGCCGCGCCGCCGACCATGATGACGCCAACGCCCAGCCCGAGGCCGGCCGAGAGAGGTCCGGCGAAGATGAGGGAGGCGATTGCCAGGGAGGCGGCGAGGTTGTCAATGCCCGCAAGTACACCGATCACTGCCGCAGGCAGCCACTCGCGCCTGCGCTGCGTATCCACCCCAAACGCCATGTACGCCTTCCCCTCGCGAGGAACGTAACTGCCGGTAATGCGATGTCAATGCTTGGCGATTCGGCGCCTGTTGCGTCGAGCATGCTGTCGGCGATCCCGCTCGGCGGTTTCGTCGCCACCCTGCCTTCGGGGGCGCGCCTGTGCATAACCCGGCTTTCGGTTGAACAGCCGTCGCCCGGTCGCTAAATCTCAGGGCATGTCCCTGAACCTCCTAAAGCTCTGCGTCGGCTGCGACAGCGTCGAGGATCTGGAAGAATGGATCGCCATGAGGCTCGACCAGCGCAGGGCTGCCGGCGAGGCCGAGGAGCATTGGCACACGACCCGCATGGTCCCGACGCGCGCCGAAGAGCTCGTCGCCGGCGGTTCGCTCTACTGGGTCATCAAGGGCAGCGTGCAGTGCCGGCAAAAGCTGGTCGAGGTAAGGCCCTTCGTCGATGACGAGGGCATATCGCGCTGCCACCTGATGCTCGACCCTGTCGTCGTGCGCACCGAATGGCAGCCGCGCCGTGCCTTCCAGGGCTGGCGCTACCTCAAGCAGAACGAAGCACCTCTCGACCTCGGCAAGGGTCGAGGGGGCATCGCCGAGATGCCGCCGAAGCTCAGGCAGGAGCTGGCCGAACTGGGCTTGTTATAGCGGTTCGGGCGAGGCGGCCGGCGAATGGCGATGCCTGGGGCGCAACCTGCGTGATTGCCAGACTTGCAAGCGGGGCGGCATCGTCACATCTTCTCCCCATGAGTGAGGAGAAAACGCCGCTTCCGGCCAAAGGCCCGGCGAAAGCGCCGGAAAAACGATCGTCAACGGGCGAGGTCGACGCCTTCCTGCGCCAGGCCAAGGCGGTCGCGGCCACGCGCGCCGCCGGCGGCCGGGTAATCCTTGCGCTCGACGCCACGATGAGTCGTCAGCCAACCTGGGACCTTGCCTGCGCATTGCAGGGCGAGATGTTCGATGCGGCAGGAAAGGCGGGTTCGCTCGGCGTGCAACTCGTCTATTTCCGGGGGCTTGGCGAGTGCCGGGCTTCTAAATTCGTGGGCGACACGGAAACCCTGAAGCGGCTGATGACGCGCATATCCTGCCGCGGCGGCAACACGCAGATCGGCAAGGTTCTGGGACATGCGCTGAAGGAGACAGCGACCGGCAAGGTCGATGCGCTGGTCTATATCGGCGACGCGATGGAAGAGCAGCTTGACGCGCTTGCCGACAAGGCGGGCAGTCTCGGTCTGCGCGGCGTGCCGGTCTTCATCTTCCAGGAGGGCATGGACCCGATCGCCGAGCGCGCCTTCAAGGAGATTGCGCGGCTTTCAAAAGGCGCCTGGTTCCGCTTCGACCGCAATTCCGCCGCGACGCTGGCCAAACTCCTGTCGGCGGTAGCCGTGTTCGCGACAGGCGGGCTGAAGGCGCTCGAGGCGCGCGGCCGTCCCGAGGACCGGCTGATGATCGAAAGCATGCAGGGCAGGACGAAATGAGCGTAGCGCTCGGCATGTTGGCGGTGCTGCTGGCGGCGGTCGGGCTGGTCGCGGCGTTCCTCCGCATGGACGCTTCACGGCTTGCGGGCACGCTGCGTCTGGCAGGGCCGGCGGTCCTCGCCCTCGTCGGCGTGCTCGTGACCGTCACCGGTCGTGCGGCGGTCGGCGGCCTGCTGCTGTCGGGGGCGGTCGCTTGGTACACCCTCGGCCGGGCGAAGGGGCGGGTGGCGAAGCCGAAGGGCCAGCGCTCGACTGTGAGGACCGCGGCGCTGGAGATGGAACTCGACCACGACACGGGCGGCCTGGAAGGCATCGTGCTGGCCGGGCGTCATGAGCAGAAGATGCTGTCGACGATGACGTTGAAGCAGCTCAGGGAGCTCTACAAGGAACTCGCCGGCGACAGCGAGAGCCGGCAACTCCTAGAGACGTATCTTGACGGCCGGTTCCCCGCCTGGCGCGAAAACGTTAAGCCGGACAGTGGCGACCGGCATGGTGTTGCGCCAGGTTCTGGCCCCATGACTAAGGAGGAGGCCTACAAGGTCCTTGGTCTTGAAGCGGGAGCCACCACGGCGGACATCCGCAAGGCGCACCGCCGCCTGATGCAGCGCCTGCACCCCGACCTCGGCGGGACTTCCTTCCTGGCGGCGAGGATTAACGAAGCCAAGGACGTCCTTCTCTCCAATCACGGGTAATTCTCCTTCGACACGATACATTCCGGAGTTCTTGGTAGGGCCGCCTACTGCTGGACGGCGTAGCACTCGATCTTCTTCTTTTTCAGCGATTTGCAGGCGTTCCAGGCGGAGTCCTTGCTGTCGAAGCCACCGAAGCGCGCGCGGTAGTAGGTGACGCCGCCCTTGTGGAAGGTGACGGTGTAGGGCGAGGCATCGGCAAGCGCCTCGCCGGCCTGCTTGGTGGTCCTGGTCAGGAAGGCGCGCGCCTCGACCTCGCTGGGCGACGAAGCCACCTGAATCGACCATCCCGTCGTCGGAACAGATGCGGTCTTGATCGGATCGATGTCGGCAAAGCGGGCCCGGAGCGGCTCGGCGTAGGTCTGCTCGCCCAAGGCGACGGCGACTTCCGGCTCGGCGTCGCCCTCTTCAGTCCACGCGACGACTTCGTCGACCTCCTCGCTTTCGGCGGCGAAGGCGGTGAGATCTTCCTGGGGGCGGACGTCTGGTTTGGGTGCGTTCTTGCCAGGCAGCAGGTTCGCCAAGGCACGGATCGGCGACTTGGATTCGCCGCTCGCCTTGGCGACGAGATCGCCGCCGCCGCGCCTGGCGGAAGCCTTGGGCAGCCAGGTGCGGATCAGTTCGGCCATGTGGGCGTCGCGCGACTTGGCGCTCTGTCCGCCCATGACGACGGCCACGATGCGGCGGTCGCCGTCCGAGACCGACGAGACGAGGTTGAAGCCCGAGGCGCGGGTGTAGCCGGTCTTGATGCCGTCGACGCCCTTGATGCGGCCGAGCAAGCGATTGTGGTTGGCGAGCTGCTGCTTGCCGTATTTGAAGGAGCGGGTCGAGAAGTAGGAGTAGTGCTGCGGATAGTGCTCGCGCAGAGCGATACCCAGAGTGGCCATGTCACGCGCCGTAGAATGCTGCGCGGAATTGGGCAATCCGTGGGCATTGCGGAAGATGGTGCTGGTCATGCCGAGCTGGCGCGCCTTGGTCGTCATCATGCGGGCGAAACCGTCTTCGGAGCCGCCAAGGAGTTCGGCCAGGGCAGTGGCGGAGTCGTTTGCCGACTTGGTCACAAGCGAGAGGATGGCCGTCTCGACCGTTACCGAGCCGCCGGCCTTGACGCCGAGCTTGGTCGGCGGTTCGGCAGCAGCCTTCTTCGAGAATGGGACCTTGGTCGTGGTCGTGATCTTGCCCGACTGCAGCGCTTCGAAGGTGAGATAGAGCGTCATCATCTTGGTGAGCGAGGCCGGATAGCGGGCGGCATCCGCGCTTGACGAGAACAGGGTCTTGCCGGTGTTGGCGTCGACGACGATCGCCGCATATTTGGAGTTGGCCTGCGCAGTCGGCACTGCCGCACCGGTGACGGCCAGCGCAGTCAATGCGACGAGCGTCAATTTGCAGGAGGAAATGGTCCGGTGAGCGATGCCAGCCAGCAGTTGACGCACTGTTACACCCTTTGAAATCGCACGTTGCATGGGGGGAGGCGGCAAAGGCCCGCCTCACGTTGCGATGACACTAGGGGGGCAGCGTTACCAATCCGTTTATGGTAACCGGATCGTTCACCTTTTTGCGGAGCTTTGAGCCGCTTTTTCCGAAAATGCGATCAGAAGCGATGGAACGCGTCAGCTGCATCTATCGATCGTTGTTTGACTTGTTGTGCAGTGCACAATAAAATTGAGCAGGCGGGTCCGATGCACCGAAAGGACATGCAGATGACGCAGACGTTCGAAGGCGCCAGCAGATACGGCAGGGAATTCCTCGACTCGGGCCTCGCGAGCCTCACCGCGGTTACCAGGGACGCACAAGCCATTTCCAGCGAGGCGTCGGACTATGCCAGGCAGGTTTTCGAGACGGGAACGGCGACGGTCGAGAAATTGCTGGCGGCGAAATCGGTCGAGCAGGTGATCGAGATACAGACCGCCTATGCAAAGCAGGCCCATGATGGTTTCGTCGCCGAGACCACGAAAATTGGCCGGCTCTACGCCGACATGGCTAAGGACGCATTCAAGCCGTTCGAGTCTTTGGCCGCCAAAGCGAAATAAAGAGGTCTCCATACGATATCAGGCAGGCCGATCTGCCGCGCCCGCGTCGCTTCCCGATGCGGGCGTAAGCGGCTGCTCGCCTGTCTGATGCGCCGGTCTTCACGATTGCGGGAATCGCGCTCATGCGGCAGGCAGCCATATTGTCACCAAGACAGAAGGGCTTAAAATCCTCTATCAGGGCACTACATAGGGCTGTCGGGTGTAAGCATCGAAATGAGAACGAACCGGGTGAATAGCGGCGGGGTTGCCATCACAAAAAGCATGATGCGCATGCAGGATGGCGATGATCGCGGAGATGACAAGGGCAGCGGCCCAGGCCGCGGCACAGCAGTCATAACGCGAACCAGGCCAAAGACGAAGAAGCCCAGCCTCTACAGGGTTCTCATTCTCAACGACGACTACACGCCGATGGAATTCGTCGTCCACGTGCTGGAGCGTTTCTTCCAGAAGGACCGCGAGGCAGCGACCCGCATCATGCTCCATGTCCACAACCACGGAGTGGGCGAATGCGGGGTATATACATTCGAAGTTGCCGAGACCAAAGTGTCCCAGGTTATGGACTTCGCCCGCCAGAATCAGCATCCGCTGCAATGCGTGATGGAGAAGAAGTGAGGACTTTTTAAATGCCGGCTTTCTCCCAGGGCCTGGAAAAGGCGCTCCATCAGGCGCTCACCCTCGCCAACGAACGCCACCATGAATACGCAACGCTCGAGCATCTGCTGCTCGCCCTTGTCGACGACGCGGAAGCCGCCGCCGTGATGCGTGCATGCAACGTCGATCTCGACGAACTGAAGCACACCGTCCTGACCTACATCGACACGGAGCTCGACAACCTCGTCACCGGGTACGACGAGGACTCCAAGCCGACCGCAGGCTTCCAGCGCGTCATCCAGCGCGCCGTGATCCATGTGCAGTCGTCAGGCCGCGAGGAGGTTTCCGGCGCCAACGTGCTTGTCGCGATCTTCGCCGAGCGCGAGAGCCATGCCGCCTACTTCCTGCAGGAACAGCAGATGACCCGCTACGACGCGGTCAACTACATCAGCCACGGCATCGCCAAGCGCCCGGGCGCCAACGAAGCGCGTACGCCGCGCGGTGCCGAGGAAGAACAGCGCGGTGGCGGCTCCGAGCAGGGCGAGGACGGCAAGAAGAAGCAGCAGGATGCGCTGACGGCTTACTGCGTCGACCTCAACAAGAAGGCTCGCTCCGGCAAGATCGACCCGCTGATCGGCCGTGAGACGGAGATCAACCGCACCATCCAGGTGCTGTGCCGCCGCTCGAAGAACAACCCGCTCTATGTCGGCGATCCCGGCGTGGGCAAGACGGCGATCGCCGAGGGACTGGCGAAGCGCATCGTCGAGGGCGACGTGCCGGAAGTGCTCCAGGACGCGACGATCTTCGCGCTCGATATGGGCACCCTGCTCGCGGGCACCCGCTATCGCGGCGATTTCGAGGAGCGGCTGAAGCAGGTCGTCAAGGAACTCGAGGAGTATCCTGGCGCGGTTCTCTTCATCGACGAGATACACACGGTCATCGGCGCCGGCGCCACTTCCGGCGGTGCGATGGATGCGTCGAACCTGTTGAAGCCTGCGCTCTCCTCCGGCGCAATTCGCTGCATCGGTTCGACCACCTACAAGGAGTTCCGCCAGTTCTTCGAGAAGGACCGGGCGCTGGTGCGGCGCTTCCAGAAGATCGACGTCAATGAGCCGACGGTCGATGACGCCATTGCCATCATGAAGGGCCTCAAGCCCTATTATGAGGAGTTCCACAAGGTGAAGTACACCAACGACGCCATCAAGGCGGCGGTGGAGCTGTCGGCGCGCTACATCAACGACCGCAAGCTGCCCGACAAGGCGATCGACGTGATCGACGAGACCGGTGCCTCCCAGATGCTCTTACCGGAAGGCCGCCGCAAGAAGACGATCGGCATCAAGGAGATCGAGGCGACGATCGCCACCATGGCGCGCATCCCGCCGAAGACCGTCTCTGCCGACGACGAGAAAGTGCTGGCCGGCCTCGAGGTCGAGCTGCAGCGCGTCGTGTACGGCCAGGATACGGCGATCACCGCGCTCACCTCCGCGATCAAGCTGGCCCGCGCCGGCCTGCGCGAGCCGGAGAAGCCGATCGGCTGCTACCTGTTCTCCGGCCCGACAGGCGTCGGCAAGACGGAAGTGGCGAAGCAGCTCGCGGCGTCGCTCGGCGTCGAGCTCCTGCGCTTCGACATGTCGGAATACATGGAGCGTCACACGGTCTCGCGCCTGATCGGGGCGCCTCCGGGCTATGTGGGCTTCGACCAGGGCGGACTGCTCACCGACGGCGTCGACCAGCATCCGCACTGCGTGCTCCTGCTCGATGAGGTCGAGAAGGCGCATCCGGACCTGTTCAACATCCTGTTGCAGGTCATGGACCACGGCAAGCTGACGGATCACAACGGCAAGCAGATCGATTTCCGCAACGTGATCCTGATCATGACCACCAATGCGGGCGCGGCGGACGCACAGCGCGCGGCGATCGGCTTCGGCTCGACCAAGCGCGAGGGCGACGACGTGGAGGCGATCAACCGCCTGTTCACGCCGGAGTTCCGCAACCGCCTCGACGCGATCATCCCGTTCGGCTCGCTGCCGGTCCCGGTCGTGCACCAGGTCGTGCAGAAGTTCGTCATGCAGCTCGAAGCCCAGCTCTCCGAGCGTGGCGTCACCTTCGACCTGTCGCCGGAAGCGGTCGCGTGGCTGGCAGACAAGGGCTATGACGAGCGCATGGGCGCGCGTCCGCTCGGCCGCGTCATCCAAGAGCACATCAAGAAGCCGCTGGCCGACGAGGTGCTGTTCGGCAAGCTGAAGAAGGGCGGCACGGTGCGTGTCACCGTCGAGACCAAGGACGGCAAGACCGATCTGAAGCTCGAGACGATCGCAGACGAGCTGCGCGTCAAGCCGAAGAAGGAAGATCCTTCCGAGGAAGAGGCCAAGACAGCGCCGCCGAAGAAGGCGAAGAAGCCTGCCGCCAAGGCCAAGCCGGCGCTCAAAACTCCGGACACGGCCAAGCGCAGCCTGGTGCCGCAGCTTCCGCGCAAGAACTGACAGCCTCAGGGCCTGTGGCTCAGAAAGCCCCGCTTCGGCGGGGCTTTTCAGTTTCCGCCGGTCGACAGAGTTCAGGCCACTGCGGCTGCCACGCTGCGCGCGGCTTCGGTGTCGCGCACGGGCGGCAGGCCGAACATGCGGCGGTACTCCCTGGTGAACTGGGGCACGCTCTCGTAGCCGACCGCGAAGGCGGCGCTGCTCGGATTCGCGCCCTCCGCCAGCATCAATCGCCTCGCCTCGATCAGGCGTAGCTGTTTCTGGAATTGCAGCGGCGACAGCGACGTCACGCTGCGGAAATGCTGGTGGAAGGAGGATAGGCTCATGCCCGCGGCGGAGGCCAGCCGCTCGACCGGCAGCGGGCGGGCGAACCCTGTCCTCAGCATCGCGACTGCGCGCGCCACGCGTTGCGCCTGGCTGTCGGGCAGGCCGAGCCGCCGGATGGCCGGACCATGCCGGCCGGCCAGCAGCCAGTAGTGCATCTCGCGTACCAGCTGCACCTGCAGGATCGGCAGCGAGGCCGGACGATCGAGCAAGCGGATGAGCCGCAGCGCCGCGTCCGCAACTTCCGCGTCCGTAGGCTCTCTGCTCACCGGGCCGCCGTCGGCGGCCGGCCGGGTCTGCATTTCCAGCATCAGTTCAGCCGTCACCGCTGGATCGAGATCCAGCACCAGCGAGAAATATGGATCGCGGATGCTGGCCTTGGTGATCTGGCTGACGGTCGGCACGTCGGCGGTGACGAGCAGCGAGTCGCCGGCGCGCACCGTAACGGTTTCCGCGCCCATGGCGACGTCTTTGCAGCCCTGCAGGACGAGCGCGACCAGCGGACGCGATATCGCATAGTCGAGTCCGCTCGGGCGCGTGGCGCGGATGATCGCCAGCCCCGGAACCGGCGTGCGCGCGACGCCGGAAGGGTCTGCATTGGCCTGAGCGTACCGGCGGACGCAGTCGAGCAACGTGTCGTTCATGAACCGAGCTTAGCCGATCCCCTCGGTCTGTAAATCTGGTTTGGAGAATCAGGCAAGGAATGCCGAGGTTCCGGCAACCGGGGGTGGGGCGGCGGGCCGATATAGGCGTGGTCACAACGAAAGGAGTTGTCCCATGACCAAGATCGCTCTCGTCACCGGCGGCAGCCGTGGCCTCGGCCGCAACACGGCAGTCAACATCGCCCGGCATGGCGGCGACGTCATCATCACCTACCGTAGCCGCGAGGAAGAAGCGCGCGCCGTGGTCGCGGAGATCGAGGCTCTCGGCCGCAAGGCGCGAGCCTTCCAGCTCGACACCGGCGACGTCGCCGCCTTCGCGGCGTTCGCCGGGACGCTGCGCAAGGTCCTGCGCGAAACCTGGCAGCGCGACACGTTCGACCATCTGGTCAACAATGCAGGCCATGGCGACTATGCGCTGATTGCCGACACGACGGTCGAGCAGTTCGACGCGTTGGTGAACGTCCACTTCAAGGGCGTGTTCTTCCTCACCCAGGCGTTGCTGCCGCTGATCGCGGATGGTGGGCGGATCGTGAACCTGTCGAGCGGCCTGACCCGCATCTCGGCCCCGGGCTTCGGCGCCTATTCGGCCATGAAGGGCGCGATCGAGGTGCTCAGCGTCTATTTGGCGAAGGAGCTCGGCAGTCGCGGCATTGCCGTGAACACGGTGGCGCCCGGCGCCATCGAGACCGATTTCCTCGGCGGCGCGGTCCGCGACACACCCGAACTCAACAAGCAGTTCGCGGACATGATCGCGCTCGGCCGCGTTGGCGTACCCGACGACATCGGGCCGATGATCGCAAGCCTGCTGTCCGACGACAATCGCTGGATCAATGCCCAGCGCATCGAGGTCTCCGGCGGCCAGAACATCTGACGGCGCAGAGCCGGAAGATCAGCAAGCCCCGGTCCGCCGAGGTTGCTTGTTGGCTCGTCAGCTTCGCGCCGATCCCGGATAACTCCGGCGAGGGTGGACAAACAGCGGCGCACCCTACCCATGCTGTTTGAGGACGCCGCCCTTCCTAAGGACGAATGCGTCCGGCCGAAAATCGACACGGCCAACGAAACCGCTGGGCCAAAACCGTTTCGCGTCGCCTTGCCGGCCGCGTCATGTTATCCGGCGACGATGTCTTCCGATACGGCTTCTTCCATGCCGAGTCTCGCCGAACGGCGCCGCTGGTTCCTCATCGGCGCGTCGAAGGCGGCGTCGGTGCCGGGGCTCATCCTTTGCACGGCCCATGTCGGCTTCGCAGATCTCGCGCGGCAGGCCGGCCTTACGATGGCGCAGGCCGTCTTCATGGTGGGGTCGATCTGGGCGCTGCCGGGCATGGTGGTGCTGGTTGGCGCGGTGCTCTCTGGTGCGGGGCTGCTCGCCGTCGCCTTTGCGGTCGCCTTGTCATCGGTGCGGCTGACGCCGATGGTCGTGGCCTTGGTGCCGGAACTGCGCGGACAGCGAACCAACAAGCTGACGCTTTATCTGCTCGCGCATTTCGTCGCCGTCACCTCCTGGGTCATCGCGTTGGAGACTGTGCGCAAGGTGCCGCGCGACTTGAGGACCAGCTACTATTTCGGCCTGGGGTCCATCCTCGTCCTCATCAACATGGTCGTCGTGGCGGTGGTCTACGCCGTGGCGGCCGGATTGCCGCCCGTCGCGGCTGCCGCTCTTTTCCTGCTGACGCCGATGTATTTCCTGACCTCGCTCTGGGGCTCGGCGCGGGAGCAGGCGGCCCACATCGCGATGGTGCTCGGCCTCGTGCTCGGTCCGCTGCTGCATCTTCTGGCGCCGGGCTTCGACCTGCTCGGCGCAGGGCTACTCGGCGGTGGCCTCGCCTATGCGGTCCACCTGATCAGGGACCGCACCGCATGACGCTCGCCTCGATCGACGCCTGGTGGTGGCCCTATGCCTTCATCTTGATCGCCGGCTGGGCGATGACCTATCCATGGCGAGCGCTCGGCGTCTATCTCGGCGGCCGCATCCGCGAGGATGCGGAGATTCTGGTGCTGGTGCGCGCCGTCGCCACGGCGCTGGTCGCAGCCGTTATCGGCAATCTCATCTGCTTCCCGGCCGGCCCGGCCGCGGACACGACATTCGCACTGCGTATTTTCGCGGCAGCTGCCGGCTTCGCCGCCTATTTCACCATCGGGCGGAAGGTGCTGCTCGGCATCCTGGTCGCCGAAGCGATCTTCGGCTTCGGCTTCTACCTGGGCTTCTAGCCAATGGCCGACCGGATCTTCTCGGCGTTGGCCGCGAGGATTTCCGGCTTTTCCATCTGCCCGGTATGGGGCCGCAGCGCCACGCCCTCGAAGCGCGGGATGATGTGGAAATGCAGGTGGAAGACGACCTGGCCGCCGGCCGGCTCGTTAAACTGCTGCACCGTCACGCCGTCGGCCGAAAACGCCTTCACCACCGCGCGCGACACCTTCTGCACAGCAGCGATCAGCGTCGCCAGGTTCGCCGGATCGGCGTCGAGGATGTTGCGCGACGGCTGCTTCGGGATCACCAGGCAGTGGCCGTCGCCGCGCGGCATGAGGTCCATGAAGGCGAAGCTGTCGGCATCCTCGTAGATCTTGTGGGCGGGCAGTTCGCCGCGCAGGATCTTCGCGAAGACGTTGGTGTCGTCGTAGCTCATCGTCGTCCTCTCAGCTTTTCCGGTGCCATAATGGTTTGGCGAATCGTCTGGTCAATGGGCAGGGCGTCTCATGCTGGTAAACTACGTCTATCTCGTCGTCGCCGTGGTTTTCGAGGTGATCGCGACGACCGCGCTGAAGCAGACGGAGGGGTTTACCCGTCTCGTTCCGTCGCTGGTGTCGATTGGCGGCTATGCGCTCGCCTTCTACTTCCTGTCGCTGCCGCTGCGGACCATGCCGATCGGCGTCGTCTATGCGCTGTGGTGCGGAGCCGGGATCATCTTCATCACCGCGATCGGCTGGATCTGGTTCCGCCAGGTGCTCGACCTGCCGGCGCTGGCTGGCATGGGGCTGATCATGGCTGGCGTCGTCGTCATCAATCTGTGGTCGAAGACTGTGGTCCACTAGAGCCGAATGCCTCGGCCTGTTTGTGTTCGCCGCGCCGGAAGGGGCCGTGCTCATCGAGGTATTCGCCCATGCGCTCGACCTCCCGGCGTTCCCGCCGCAGGTAGTCGGATATCGCCTGGCGCAGCCCTGGATGGGCGATGAAATGCGCCGAGCTGGTCGTCACCGGCCGATAGCCGCGCGCCAGCTTGTGCTCGCCCTGCGCGCCCGCTTCGACGACCTTCAGCTTCTTCTCGATCGCGAAGTCGATCGCCTGGTGGTAGCAGACCTCGAAATGCAGGAAGGGATGGTCCTCGATGCAGCCCCAGTTGCGGCCGTAGAGCCGCTCCGACCCGATGAAGTTGATCGCGCCCGCGATGTAGCGGCCGTTGCGTTTGGCCATGACCAAAAGCACATCGTTCGCCATGCGCTCACCGACCAGTGAGAAGAACTTTCGATTGAGGTAGGGCCGGCCCCATTTGCGGCCGCCCGTGTCCATGTAGAAGGCGAAGAAATCGTCCCACACCTTTTCCGTCAGGTCGCTGCCGGTCAGCCAGTCGATGGTGATGCCCGGCGCGAGAGCCTCTCGGCGCTCCTTCTTCAGCGCCTTGCGCTTGCGTGAGGCGAGGGTGGCGAGGAAGTCGTCATAGGTCGAATAGCCGTCGTTGAAGAAGTGGAACTGCTGGTCGCTGCGGCGCAGGAAGCCGGCGCCCTCCAGCGCGGCCATGTCGGCGTCCTCGGCGAAGGTGACATGCGCCGAGGATACGCCGACGGCCTCCGTGACCTGTCTCAGGGCCTGCGCGAGCGTGGCCCTCACCGCCAACTCGTTGGCGGTGCGTTTGACCAGCAGGCGAGGGCCGCTCGCCGGAGTGAACGGCACGGATATCTGGAGCTTGGGGTAATAGTTCCCACC
>DATDJN010000004.1:0-3359 GCA_036520515.1 Rhizobiaceae bacterium | reverse complement strand
CCGGTTCCGGCCCGGTGGAACTGGGCATCGCTCATCGAGCGAGTGTCGCTTGTGTTGCG
This sequence comes from Rhizobiaceae bacterium, assembly GCA_036520515.1. Classification (GTDB taxonomy): domain Bacteria; phylum Pseudomonadota; class Alphaproteobacteria; order Rhizobiales; family Rhizobiaceae; genus Mesorhizobium_K. Next base: position 3,300 of record DATDJN010000004.1, on the reverse strand, counting down.
CCGCCGCCGCAATCCGGCTGGATGTAACTACGTGTATGTTTCGCCGCCTCGCCGGGTCGAGCAGCGCGACGCCGAACTCCGGCCGTTTCCCACGGCAGAGATTGCCGGCGTTTCGGCCCCTATCACCTTCAGGCGCATCGTTCCGCCTCGGCTAGGGCGCCGCATTCGGCCTGTAGCGAAGCCCGTCGATCAGCAGCGACACCATTCGCCGGGACTCCCCGGTTATGCTGCCCTTGCCGTCAGGCGACGAGAGATGCGCGATTCCCATCAGGAGGTCGACGGGCTGGACATCCGGCCTGACCTTGCCCGCGGCGGCCGCAGCTTGGAGCAGACCCGCCGCGGCAGGCGCCAGGTGCTCCATCAGATATTGCGGCAGGTGCTCGTAGGCCGGATCGCCCGAATGCAGGGCCGCCGACAGGCCGCGCTTGGCGGCGACGAATTCTATGAAGCGGTCGAGCCAGCGCTCCAGCGCCTCGCCGGGCTCGTACTGGTCGGCGAGGGTCGCGGCGGCGGCAGCGCAGGCGTCCACCTCCTTGCGGAAGACGGCGACGATCAGGTCCGAGCGCTGCGGAAAATGCCGGTAGAGCGTGCCGACGCCGACGCCGGCCCTCTCGGCGATGTCGCGCACCGGAGCGTCCACGCCCGACGTCGCAAACACCTGCATGGCGGCGTTGAGCAGCGCATGCAGGTTTCGCCGCGCATCCGCCCGTACGGGTTCTTTCTTGCCCTTCGATGCAGGCAAAGCGTCAATGCCCCTTGCGAAACGGAACAATGTTCCGTATTAAAGTGGAGTGCCGTTCCGTTTAGCATGGCCGATCGGCCTTGACCACAGCCAGGCACGAAGGGAGATCACGATGCACGACAAGCAAGTCGTCCTGGTCACCGGGGCCAATCAGGGGATCGGCCTCCAGATCGCGAAGGATTTGGCCGCAGCGCATTTCACCGTCCTGGTCGGTTCGCGCGATCCGAAGCGGGGAGAGGACGCCGCCAAGACGATCGATGGCGACGCGCGCGCGATCCAGCTCGACGTGACGGACGAGGCCTTGATCGCCGCAGCGGCGGAGCGCATCCGGACCGAGTTCGGCCGCCTCGACGTGCTCGTGAACAACGCGGCCATCTCCAATACCAGATGGGCTGATGGCATGACCCTGGATGAGTACGCCAGGTCGGCCGTGGCGAGCGCCGTGTCGCTCGACGAGGTGCGCGCGGTCTGGGAGACCAACGTGTTCGGCCCTCTCGCCGTCTTCCAGGCGATGCTGCCGCTCCTGCGCGCCGCGCCGCATGCCAGCGTCGTCAACGTGTCGAGCGCCGTCGGTTCGTTGACGCTGAACGCGGACCCTGCCTTCGAATGGCGTCGCGCCTTCAACCCCGCCTACGCCGCGTCCAAGACGGCGCTCAACGCGATGACGCTCGCCATGGCGATCGAGATGGAACCCGCCGGCATCAAGGTGAATGCCGTCAGCTCCGGTTTCACCCGGACGAATCTCAACCGCTACGAGGGCACCGAGTCGGTCGAGGAGGGCGCCCGCGAGGCGGTGCGCCTTGCGCTGCTCGGCCCTGACGGACCGACCGGCATGTTCTCGAGCTCCGCCGGCCCGCTTCCCTGGTGATCCCGTCTCGTCTGGTCGAGGGTTTGACGCGGCGCGCCGACCGACACCGTTCACGAAACAAGAAGGAATCGATCATGCAATATCGCACGCTCGGCCGGACCGGCATCAAGGTGAGCCCCTACTGCCTGGGCGCCATGATGCTCGGAGGAATAGGCAATCCCGACCACGAGGATTCCATCCGCATCGTCCACAAGGCGCTGGATGCCGGGATCAACTTCATCGACACCGCCGACCGCTACAGCGGCGGCGAGTCGGAGGTGGTCGTGGGCAAGGCCCTGAAGGGCCGCCGCGACAACATCGTGTTGGCGACGAAGTTCCAGGGTCCGATGGGCGACGACCCAAACATGCAGGGCACCTCGCGGCGGTGGATCATCCGCGCCGTCGAGGACTCGCTGCGCCGCCTAGGCACCGACTATATCGACCTCTACCAGGTCCACCGGCCCTCGCCGGACACCGACATCGAGGAGACGCTTTCGGCGCTGACCGACCTGATGCGGGCCGGCAAAGTCCGGGCGATCGGCTCCTCGACCTTTCCGGCTTCGGAGATCGTCGAGGCACAGTGGGTGGCGGAGCGCCGCGGGCTCGCACGTTTCCGCACCGAACAGCCGCCGTACTCCATCCTCGACCGCGGCATCGAGCGCGACATGCTGCCGACCTGCCGGCGCTACGGCATGGGGGTCATGGTGTGGAGCCCGCTGTCCAAGGGCATGCTGTCGGGCCGCTACCGCAAGGGCCAGCCGGCGCCCGACTCGCTGCGGGCGAAATTCATGCCCCGGCAGATGTCGGACGAGCGCAGCCTCGAGGCCGTGGAGGAATTGATCCCGCTGGCCGGGGAGGCAGGCCTGTCGCTCACCCATATGGCGATGGCCTTCGTCATGGCGCATCCTGATGTGACGTCGGCGATCATCGGGCCGCGCACGATGCAGCACTTCGACGACCTGCTGGCCGGCGCAGGGGTGCGGCTCGGCGAGGATCTGCTGGACCGTATCGACCAGATCGTGCCGCCGGGCATGGATGTGGGCCTCAACGAGGCCAACTACATGCCGCCGGCGCTGGTCAGGCCGGAGCTTCGCCGCCGGCCGGAAGGCGAGCGCGTGGCGGCCTGACGAAAAAGCGCCGGGCCGGCCGGCGCCTCGGCCAGAGGCTCACGCCCGACCCGCGAAAGGCAGGCGAAGCCCGAAGCTCCGCCTGCCTTGTATCTTGGGTGGCAATGCCGCCCGTCGCGTCACTTGGCGGCGCTGCGGGCGTTCTTCGCAGCCTGGTCGATGACGTCGGCCACCACTTTCGGCTGCGTCATGAAGACGGCGTGGCTGGCCTTCACATCGGTGATCGTCGCGCCGATGCGCCTGGCCATGTGTTGCAACATCCGCTGGTCGAAGGCCTTGTCGTCGGTGGCGATCACCGCCCAGCTCGGCTTCGTCTGCCAGGCGGCGTTTTCGAGCTTGGTGGCGAAGACCGCCATGTTGATCGGAACCTGGGAATCGCGCAGGAACGCGGCATCCGCGTCGCTCGCGTCGGCGGCAAAGCCGATCTTGAACTTTTCGAGGCTGATGAAGCCGTAGCCGTCCGCCTCCGTTTCGATGACGAACTCCGGCGGGCCGGAGAAGCCCTCATATTGCTGCGCCGTCGTTTCGCCCGCATCGGGGGATAGGGCCGAGACATAGACGAGGCCTTCCACCTTCGGATGGAC
>DATDJN010000003.1:0-12862 GCA_036520515.1 Rhizobiaceae bacterium | reverse complement strand
CCGCTCTCAGACCGTCAGGTACCGCTTCACCTCGGGCAGGTCGAGGTCTTCGGCCGGGCCGGTATGGACGATTAGGCCGCGGTCCATGATGTTCACCTCGTCGGCGAGCTCGCGGCAGAAGTCGAGATACTGCTCGACCAGCAGGATGGCGATGCCGGCGGTGTCGCGCAGGTAGCGGATGGCGCGGCCGATGTCCTTGATGATCGACGGCTGGATGCCTTCGGTCGGCTCGTCCAGCACCAACAGTTTTGGCCGCATCACCAGCGCGCGGCCGATCGCCAGCTGCTGCTGCTGGCCGCCCGAGAGATCGCCGCCGCGCCGCGACAGCATCTGCTTCAGCACGGGGAAAAGCTCGAACACGTACTCCGGCACATAGCGCTCGGCGCGCTTCAGCGGCGCATAGCCGGATTCCAGATTTTCCCTGACCGTCAGCAGGGGGAATATCTCCCGCCCCTGCGGCACGAATGCGATGCCCGACCGGGCGCGATCGTACGCCGCGCTCCGGTCGAGCGCCTTCCCCTCGAAGGCTACACTGCCCGATGTCAGCCTGTGGTGGCCGACGATCGATCTCATCAGACTGGTCTTGCCGACGCCGTTCCTGCCGAGCACGCAGGTGATCCTGGCCGGCTGCGCCGTCAGCGACACGCCGCGCAGCGCCTGTGCGGCGCCGTAGTGGAGCGTGGCGTCCCTGACCTCAAGCATCGCGGCGGCCCTGGTCCCCCCGCGCCCCCGCCGAAGCGGGGGTGGCCAGCCTGCCGGCTCGCCAGAGGGGGTTGGTGAAACTGATGACCGTCCGGGCGAGATCGCCGGGGACAACACCCGGCACCGCGGCAACGGAGGCCGAGAAAAGCTGGTCTATGGATATCCGCCAATACAATGTCAGCGCCCCAGATAGACTTCGACGACGCGGTCGTCGGCCGAGACAAAATCGAGCGAGCCTTCCGAAAGCACGGAGCCTTCGTGCAGGCAGGTCACCTTGACGCCGAGCTCACGCACGAAATGCATGTCGTGCTCGACCACGATGACCGAATGCATCTGGTTGATGTCCTTCAGGAGCCGCGCCGTCTCCTCGGTCTCGGCGTCAGTCATGCCGGCGACGGGCTCGTCGACGAGCAGCAGCTTCGGGTCCTGCGCGAGCAGCATGCCGATCTCCAGCCACTGCTTCTGGCCGTGCGAGAGGCTGGCGGCTGGCGTGCCGCGTCTGTCGCCCAGCCGGATCACGCCGAGGATCTCGTCGATGCGGCGCGCCTCCTCCGCACCGCGCCGGTGGAACAGCGCGGGGAATATCGATCGCGAGCCGGCCAGCGACAGGAGCAGGTTGTCCTCGACCGTGTGGCTCTCGAACACGGTCGGCTTCTGGAATTTTCGACCGATGCCCATCATGGCGATCTCGGCCTCGTCGTGCCTGGTGAGGTCGACCTGCCCGTCGAAGAACACCTCGCCCTGGTCGGGCCGGGTCTTGCCGGTGACGATGTCCATCATCGTCGTCTTGCCGGCGCCGTTGGGGCCGATGATGGCGCGCATCTCGCCCTTGTCGAGCACCAGCGACAGGCTGTTGATGGCGCGGAAGCCGTCGAAGGCGACCGAGACGCCGTCGAGATAGAGGATGGTGCCGGACCTCGACATCCCGCCTACTCCGCCGGCTGCGGCTGGGAGCCGCCTGGCTGTCTCGCCCATTCGCCAGATTGCGGCCGCACGATCTTCGGCAGCGCTTCGTCCGGTTCGATACCCTTCTCGGCCGCGGTCGAAACCGCACGGTCTGCTTTCCCGCCTCCTCCGGCGCGCCACTGGTCCCAGAGCCCGAGTATGCCCTTCGGCAGGAAGAGCGTGACGGCGACGAACAACCCGCCCAGCGCGAAGAGCCAGAACTCCGGAAGCGCGCCGGTGAACCAGCTTTTTCCCGCATTGACGAGCAGTGCGCCGATGATCGGGCCGACGATGGTGCCGCGGCCGCCGACGGCGGTCCACACCACCACCTCGATGGAATTGCCGGGATCGAACTCGCCGGGGTTGATGATGCCGACCTGCGGCACGTAGAGCGCGCCGGCGATACCGGCCATGACCGCCGACACGGTGAAGGCGAAGAGTTTTACGTTCTCCGCCCGCCAGCCGAGGAAGCGCGTGCGACTCTCGGCATCGCGCACTGCGACCAGCAGCTTGCCGTATTTCGAGGTGACGATCAGCCAGGTCACGAAGACGCCGAGCGCTAGGGCTGTGGCGCTTGCGGAAAACAGCGCCGAGCGCGTCGCGTCGGCCTGCACGTTGAAGCCCAGAATGTCCTTGAAGTCGGTCAGGCCGTTGTTGCCGCCAAAGCCCATGTCGTTGCGGAAGAAGGCGAGCAGCAGCGCATAGGTCATCGCCTGGGTGATGATCGACAGATAGACGCCGGTGACGCGGCTCCTGAAGGCGAACCAGCCGAACACGAAGGCGAGCAGCCCCGGCACCGCCATCACCATCAGCGCGGCAAACCAGAACTGGTCGAAGCCATACCAGAACCAGGGCAGTTCCTTCCAGTTGAGGAACACCATGAAATCCGGAACGTCGGGATTGCCGTAGACGCCCCTGCTGCCGATCTGCCGCATCAGGTACATGCCCATTGCGTAGCCGCCGAGCGCGAAGAACGCCCCGTGGCCGAGCGAAAGGATGCCGCAATAGCCCCAGACCAGGTCGAGCGAGAGCGCGAGCAGCGCGTAGCAGAGATATTTGCCCGTCAGCGCCACCATGTAGGGCGGCACATGGAAGGCGCTGTCGGCTGGCACGGCGAGGTTCAGCACGGGTACAATGATCGCAACCGCGACAAGGACCACGAGGGTGATCAGGATGCGGCGGTCGGAGCCGAAGAGGCGCGCGGCGATCATGCTTCCACCGCCCTGCCCTTCAGCGCGAACAGGCCGCGCGGGCGTTTCTGGATGAACAGGATGATGAGCACCAGCACGAGGATCTTGCCCAGCACCGCGCCGGCGTAAGGCTCGAGGAACTTGTTGACCACGCCGAGCGAGAAGGCGCCGACCAGCGTGCCCCAGAGATTGCCGACGCCGCCGAACACCACGACCATGAAGCTGTCGATGATGTAGCCCTGGCCGAGATTGGGAGACACGTTGTCGATCTGGCTGAGCGCCACCCCTGCGATGCCGGCAATGCCGGAGCCGAGCGCGAAGGTCAGCGCATCGACCCACGGCGTCCTGATGCCCATCGAGGCGGCCATGCGGCGGTTCGCCGTCACCGCGCGCATCTGCAATCCCCAGGCAGTGCGCTTCATGACGAACAGCAGCAGGAAGAACACCGCGAGCGAGAAGACGAGGATCCAGAGCCGGTTCCAGGTGATCGACAGCTCTCCGACGTCGAACGCACCCGACATCCAGGAGGGGTTGCCGACCTCGCGGTTGGTCGGGCCGAAGATCGAGCGCACCGCCTGCTGCAGGATCAGCGAAACGCCCCAGGTGGCGAGCAGGGTCTCCAGAGCCCGGCCGTACAGGAAGCGGATGATGCCGCGCTCGATGGCGAGCCCGACCGCGCCGGCGACGAGGAAGGCGAGCGGCAGCGCGATTGTCAGGGACCAGTCGAACAGGCCGGGGAAGGACGTGCGGATGACGTTCTGCACGACGAAGGTGGTATAGGCCCCGAGCATCACCATTTCGCCATGCGCCATGTTGATGACGCCCATGACGCCGAAGGTGATGGCGAGGCCAATCGCAGCGAGCAGAAGCACCGAGCCGAGAGACAGGCCGTACCAGACGTTCTGAGCGACCGCCCACATGGCGAGCGTCGAGTTCATGCGGGTGACGGCGGCCGAGGCCGTGTCCTTCAGCGTGCCCTCGGCACGCGCTTCGTAGCCGGTGAGCAAAGAGAGCGCCAAGCGGTCGCCGCGCGAGGCGATGAGGTCGATCGCCGCGAGCTTGTCGGCCTCCGGCAGGTCGGATTGCAGCACGGCTGCGGCGCGCGCCTGTTCCAGCGCCGCCCGCACGCTGGAGACGGTCTCGCCGGCGATCGCCGCGTCGAGCGCGGATATCGCGGCGGGATCGGGAGCGCCGAACATCGTACCGGCTGCGGCAAGCCGCACGGCGGGGTCGTCGGAGCCAAGCGTCAGCGTGCCGATCAGGTCGCGGATCGTGCGCCGCAGCCCGTTGTTGACGCGCACCTTCGTGAAGGCGGCCTTGGGCTCCTCGCCGGCGGCGGCTCCGGTCAGCGGATCGGCGAGCCTGACCACCTGCGCGGCCTCCGCCCCGATGAAGACGGCGCCGTCGGATTTCCGGAAATAGAGATTGCCTTCGGCAAGGGCCGCCAGCGGCCGCTCGACCGATGTGTCGCCGGTGGCGGCGAGTTCGCGCACGATCGCTTCGGTTGCCGGAAAACCCTTCGCGGTGGCGAACTTTTGGATGGTCGTCCTTAGCGTGGCTTCGTCGGCGTGGGACGTCGAGGCGAATGCAAGCGCAACGAGGACCGTCAGCAGAAGCCGTCTGAAGAGAATGGTCACGGTACGAGCGGCCCTTCGTTGACAGGGACGCTCCGGGCGACGAGGAGGAGGGCCGCCCGGAGCTGTTCGCGACACGGCCTTAGGCCTTTCGCGTCAGTTCGTGGTGCCCTTGCCGCCGCACTTGCCGGTGGCGACGTTGAAGTTGCCGCACGACATCGGAGCGCGCCAGTCGGCGATCAGGTCCTTGGAGTCAGGCAGGTAGTCCGACCACTCGTCGCCGACCACAAGGCCGGAGGTCTGCCACACCGTCTCCATCTGGCCGTCGGCCTGGATTTCGCCGATCAGCACCGGCTTGGTGATGTGGTGGTTGGGCATCATGGCCGAGAAGCCGCCCGAGAGGTTCGGCACGGAAACGCCGATGATGGAGTCGATCACCGCGTCCGATTCCGTGGTGCCCGCCTTTTCGACGGCCTTCACCCACATGTTGAAGCCGATCACATGCGCTTCCATGGGGTCGTTGGTCACGCGCTTGTCGTTCTTGATGAAGGCGCGCCACTTCTCGATGAACGCGGCATTCTCGGGCGTGTCGACCGACTGGAAGTAGTTCCAGGCGGTCAGGTGGCCGACCAGCGGAGCGGTATCGAGGCCGGCGAGTTCTTCCTCGCCCACCGAGAAGGCGACGACCGGGATGTCCTCGGCCTTGATGCCCTGGTTGCCAAGCTCCTTGTAGAACGGCACGTTGGCGTCGCCGTTGATGGTCGAGACCACTGCGGTCTTCTTGCCGGCCGAGCCAAAATTCTTGATGTCGGTCACGATCGTCTGCCAGTCGGAATGACCGAACGGCGTGTAGTTGATCATGATGTCTTCCTTGGCCACGCCCTTCGATTCCAGGTAGGCCTGCAGGATCTTGTTGGTCGTCTGCGGATAGACGTAGTCGGTCCCGGCGAGCACCCAGCGCTCGACGCCTTCGTCGTTCATCAGGTAGTCGACGGCCGGGATCGCCTGCTGGTTCGGGGCTGCGCCCGTGTAGAAGACGTTGCGCTGGCTTTCCTCGCCCTCATACTGGACGGGATAGAAGAGCAGGCCGTTGAGCTCCTCGAAGACCGGCAGCACGGACTTGCGCGACACCGAGGTCCAGCAGCCGAACACCGCCGCCACCTTGTTGACCGCCAGGAGTTCGCGCGCCTTTTCCGCGAAGAGCGGCCAGTCGGAGGCCGGGTCGACGACCACCGCCTCGAGCTTCTTGCCGAGAAGGCCGCCCTTCTTGTTCTGCTCGTCGATCAGGAACAGCATCGTGTCCTTGAGCGTCGTCTCCGAGATCGCCATCGTGCCCGACAAGGAGTGCAGGACGCCGACCTTGATTGTGTCTTCCTGAGCCATCGCCGGCGAGGCGAGGCCGATGCCCGCCGCGATCACGCCTGCGGACAGGACGTTTGTTACTGCCGATATACCCCTCATTGAAATCTCCCGATGGACGTTGCACCGCACAAGGCGATGCAATGGCTGTGCCAATTGGGATTGCAGCCTCCGGCCTCCATGCGTTTGCGCTGCGAATTCAAAGGAATAGGGGCTCGATCGCACACGGGGCATGAAGCAGGCCGTGTCGCCTCAAAGGATGCCGTGAGGGAATTTTGCGCAGCGCAGCAACAGGTGGCTATTTTTTAGTCAGGACCAGTGCATGCCTATTTTATGGACTTTTCCGGCAGCGTGATGCTAGCGATTGTTGCCGCCAAAGCGGTTCGCGTCCATGCATTTGCTGACCCGGCAACTCTGCGTATCGGCGGTCGGCACGCTTTCCCTGATCGTTTGCTGGCCGCTCTGGCAGTAAGACTGGTTTGCGACGTAGCGATCATATAGCGGCACGCCGTTGCTGCCTGCCTTGCGGTAGAGGATCGCAACGCCGTCGCGGCTGACGGAATCCTGCACTTCCGCGCAAGTCATGTCCTGCACCATGTAGCGCACGATGGCGGACGCCTCGACAGGCGCCAGCACCAGGATGACTGCCATGAAAAGCTTCTTCAAGCTCGGTCCCCTCCCCGGAGAAGCCATCGTAGCAGATGTTTGTCGCTCCGACAGCCCGCGTGGAACTAGGTCGCGCCCTCCCGAGTTTGTCTGCCAGGCAGAAACAGGCGACATCCGTCATGGCAATGAACGCAACGAAACGTCGGCGGCGCACCGCTGGCCGGGCAGAGGATCGCGCGACATTGGAGGAACAGCTCAGCGAAGGCCTTGAGGACAGCTTCCCGGCGAGCGATCCAGTGTCGGTCGTTTCCACCCTGATCGCCGGGCGCAGCAAGTCGCTGGTGGGCACGGACGAGGTGATCCGCATGATGCGCGAGGCCAAGCAGCGGCTGGCCCAGGGAGGAGCCTGATGGCCACGCGGGCGATCTGGAAGGGTTTCCTGAAGTTCGGCTCTGTGTCCTGCGGCATCAAGCTGATCAACGCCGCCAGCGAATCCGAGAAGATCCATTTCCGCATCCTCAACCGCCAGGATCGCCTGCCGGTGAAATCCACCTACGTCGATGAGATCACCGGCGACGTGGTCGAATCCGAGGACCAGATGAAGGGCTACCAGCTCGAAACCGGGGACTATCTGTTGATCGAGCCGGAAGAGGTGAAGAAGCTGAAGGAAGCGACCGAGCACACTCTGGAGGTGGAAGAGACCGTACCCGTCGCGTCGATCGACCAGCGTTATCTGGACAAGCCCTATTACATCGTTCCGGCCGATTCGATGTCGAAGGAGCCCTTCGCCGTGATCCGGGAGGCGCTGGCCAGGAAGAAGGCCGCCGCCCTTGCCTCGATCGTGCTCTACCAGCGCGGGCGCGAGGTCGTCATCCGTGCTTATGGAGCCAACGGGATGATGATGACGACGCTGCGCAACGCCAACGAGGTCGTTTCGGAGAAGAGCATCTTCGAGGACATCAAGACGCCGAAGACCGACCCGGAGATGATCGAAATCGCATCGCTGCTGATCGACAAGAAGGTAGGCAAGTTCGATCCCCAGGATTTCGAAGACCGCTACGAAAACGCGCTGATCGAGATGATCAACGCCAAGAAGGCCGGCCGCAAGCCGCCCAAGCCCGCCGCTCCGCCGAAGGAGAATGTCGTCAACCTCGCCGACGTCCTGCGCAGGAGCCTGGAGGAGGAAGGCATCAAGCCCGCTGCCAAGTCCAAGCCGAGGAAAACGGCTCGCGGGAAGAAGGCGGCATGACCCGCCTCGGACCTGCCCATAGGCAGTCGGCCAGCGCTGAGTCGGCCCGGACGGAGGGACTCTTTATTGCCGATCCTTCGCCAGCTTCATGCGTCAGGCGCGGGGAAAGATAACTAGTATATGAAATGATGGGAGAATCTTCAGCTAGTGGACGCGCCGAGGCAGACTGGAAGGCAAATGTTTGCCCCGCACCGACGCAGCTGTTAGCTATGTTGCCGTGAAGAAGGTCGAAATCTCCAAGATTGCTCCGGACCGGCTGGCGAACGCGCGGCTCGCGGCCATTGTCGATTCCTCATACGACGCGATTGTCGGCAAGGATCTGAACAGCATTATAACAGACTGGAACCAGGCTGCGGAGAAGCTGTTCGGCTATACGGCCGACGAAGCCATCGGCCATTCGATCCTGATGCTGATCCCCGACGGTCTTCAGCACGAGGAAGCCGAGATCATCGATCGCGTCCGCCGCGGGGAGCGCGTGGCCAGTTATGAGACGACCCGCCGCCGCAAGGATGGCACCTTCATTTCCGTCTCGCTGACCGTCTCACCGATCAAGGATGACGATGGCCAGATCATAGGCGCTTCCAAGATCGCGCGTGACATCACGCTCGCCAAGGAGAACGAGCGCCGCATCCGCCTCCTGATGCGCGAGGTCAATCATCGCGTGAAGAACCAGTTCGCGGTGATCCTCTCCGTGGTGCGCGAAACAAGCCGGCGCGCAACCGATCCGCGCGAGTTCGAGGAACAGATACGCGACCGCATCATGGCGCTGTCGCGCTCGCACGACCTTCTGGTCACGTCGGAGTGGTCGGGCGCCAGCCTGCTCGACCTGTTGCAGGAGCACCTGAAACCCTTCGGACATGACGAGCAGATATCTCTGTCCGGGCCGCTCGTGACGCTGCAGCCCAATGCCGTGCAGCATCTCGGAATGGCCTTCCACGAGCTCGGAACCAACTCGTCCAAATACGGTGCGCTCTCGTCCAATGTCGGCCGCATAACGATCGACTGGCAGATCGCCATAACCGCCGAGGGCGGCCGCGAATTTCGGGTCGTGTGGGAGGAAACCTCGCCCGCCCTGCCACCGGAAAGCAACGAAGGCGAGCCGCGCAAGGGTTTCGGCAGCGTCGTTCTGCAGCGCGTGACGCCGCAATCCCTGAACGGCACCGCCGTGGTCGAGCGCTCGCCGGGCAATGTCCGCTGGGCGTTGGCCGCGCCCGTCGAGACCACACTGGTGCTGCCGCTCAGTGAGCACGGTCATGGCCCCCCCGAGGCGCTGCCGGTCTCAGCCTGAAATCACCGCTTGGGCAGCCACTTCTTCGCGATGCGGCAGACCATCGTATAGGCCGGGTCGAACACGTTGCCGACGTCGTAGCGGACGACCTGCCCCATGAGGTGGCTGGCCGCCGCCGGGCTCAGGCCGTAGTCGCCGGTCAGCCAGTTGAACATGTCGGTCGTCGCGTGCTGCAGAGCCTGGTCGAGCGGCCTGGCATTGCCGACCGAAAAGATGTCGGTTGCACTCTCGCCGCGTGGCCAGACGAGGTTGCGCGCCTTCTCGATCGTGAGGCGGATTTCCACCTCGAAGCAGGTTTCGATCCCGGTGCCGACGATTTCGCCGTCGCCTTGCGCGGCGTGGCAGTCGCCGAGGAAGAACAGCGCGCCCGGCACCGCGACGGGGAACCAGACCGTCGCACCGGGACAGAACCCGCGATAGTCCATGTTGCCGCCATTCTCGGCGCTGGTCGCGGTGGAGAAGGCCTGGCCCAGCGCAGGGGCCACGCCGAAGCAACCGATCATCGGCTCGAGCGGCAGCACGAGATGCTCCAGGCCCGGCACGGCGGGCTCAGGCGTCACGGTCAGTTGCTGCCGATCGATCCGCCAGTTCGTCTTGTCGCGCGGCGGCAGCCCGCGCGCGAATTCCGGATCGACGACGTTGGCGGCGAGCGACGCGCGGGTCCAGCCGGTGGCGCGGATCGGCGTCATGCGCAGGATCTCGACCTTGAGCGCATCGCCGGGCTCGGCGCCGGTCACGTGGATCGGCCCGTTCATCGGGTTCGGCTCGGGCGCGCGCTGCACGCCGTCCTTGTCGATGCCGTGAGCGTCGATCGTCTCGGTGATCACCGTATCGCCCGAACCGATCGTGAGGGCGGGAGGCAAGGTTCCCAGCACATTGTGCCAGGCCGTGGCGATGAAGCGATGCGTTGTCATCCTTGAGGCCTAGCCCGACTCGACTGCCGGCGGCAAGTTGCGCTGCGGTCAACTGGCTCTCCCGAATTGGGCCAGAATGGTTCTGGCGACAGACCCTCTCAGCTGCCAGGATTCCGCCGAAACGGCCTGTACGCGGGAAGTCGGCGGGTCCATTCGGTGCGAGGGCATGGCAGTCAGGATCGGCATCAATCCCATCACCTGGACGAATGACGACGTGCCGGAGCTCGGCGGCGACGTGCCCTTGGAGAGGTGCCTCGCCGAAACCGCGGCAGCCGGTTATCGCGGCACCGAACTCGGCGGGAAATTTCCGCGCCGAAGCGCCGAACTCGCTGCCATCCTCGCCGCCCACAAGCTGGAACTCGTCTCCGGCTGGTATGACGGTCGCATACTCGACCGCGAGGTGGAGGAAGAATTCGACGCGATCGTGCCGCACCTCACGCTCTTGCGCGACCTCGGCGCGAAGCTGGTCGTCTATGCCGACACCTCGCGCGGCCGCCACGACGCCATCCACGCGCCGATCTCGCAGCGCCCTCGCCTCGCCGACGACGAGTGGATCGCCTACGGCCGCAAGCTGACGAAGCTTTCGGAGCGTTTCGCCGATTTCGGCGTCGGCATGGCCTTCCACCACCACATGGGCACGATCGTCGAGACCGACGAAGAAGTCGGCCGGTTAATGGCTTCGACCGGCGAGGCGGTCGGCCTGCTCTTCGACACCGGCCACTGCCTGTTCTCCGGCGGCGATCCCAAATCCCTGCTCGAACGCCACCTCGACCGGATCGCGCATTTCCATTGCAAGGACGTGCGAAAGCCGGTGCTGGAGAAGGCACGCCGCGAAGACATGAGCTTCATGGCCGCCGTCATGGATGGCATCTTCACCGTGCCCGGCGACGGCTCCGTCGATTTCCTGGCGTTGCTGAACCCCCTCGCGGCGCGCCGCTACGACGGCTGGCTGGTCGTCGAGGCCGAGCAGGATCCGGCAAAGGCGCATCCGCTCACCTACGCCACCAAGGGCTACCGCTCGCTGCTGGCAACGGCACGGGAAGCGGGCTTCACGATCGAGACGCGGGACGGCTGATGGCCTACGAAGTCGGCCTCGGCTCGGAACGCCTCTGCACGATCAAGGAGATCGCGGCGCGCTCCGCACTCGGCGCCGGCACGGTGCATCGCGCGCTGCAGGGCGGCCGGCTGGTCAGCGCCCAAACGCGCCGGCTCGTGCTCGACACAGTCCGGCTGCTCAACGAGGAGAAGATCGCCCGCGCCGCCCGTCTGGAGCCGGCCGCCGAAAAGGTGCAGACTTCCTCCCGTCAGCCGATCAGCCAGCCGTTCGGGGAGTGACGCTTGGGCGACCACATGCGCCTTTCACTCGATATCCTGTCGGTCGACCGGGCGTCGGACGACCCGATGCATCGCCAGATCTACGCGTCGCTGCGCCGCTTCATCCTCGACGGCCAGATCGCCGCCCACACGCTGCTTCCCTCCACCCGCTCGCTGGCCGAGGACCTCAAGGTCGGCCGCAACACGGTGATCGCCGCCTACGACCAGCTTCTCGCCGAAGGTTTCATCGAGGCCCGCGCCGGCTCCGGCACCTGGGTGGCGCCGATCAAGCAGGATCGCCAGGCGCCGCGCGTCCGCCACAACGGCAGCCTGCGCCGGCTGTCGGCGCGCGGCCAGACCATCGTCAGCGGCCCGCAGCCACCGCGCAACGCCGGCGTCATCAACTTCCATCCCGGCGTGCCGGAGACGGCCTCCTTTCCCTTCTCCATCTGGTCGAGCCTCCTGGTGCGCAACTCGCGCTCGCGCGACGAAAGCCTGCTCGGCTATCTCTCCTTCGCCGGCCATCCCGGCCTGCGCGCCACCATCGCCAACAACATCTCGGTGTCGCGCGGCATCGACTGCGCGCCGGAACAGGTCATCGTCGTCACCGGCGCGCAGGCAGCGCTCGACCTCGTCTCGCGGGTGCTGATGGACGAGGGCGACCATGTCTGGATGGAGGAGCCCGGCTATCGCGGCGCCAAGAGCGCCTTCCTCGCCGCCGGGGCGAAGCTGGCGCCGCTCAAGGTCGACCGCCGCGGCTGGAACCTCTCCGACCCGGAGCTGCCACCGCCGCGCCTGATCTACGTGACGCCCTCCTGCCAATGGCCGTTCGGCACCATCATGCGCATCGAGGAGCGGCTGCAGCTCCTCGACATCGCCGAACGCCACGGCGCCTGGATCATCGAGGACGATTTCGACGGCGAATATCGCTTTCGCGGCCGTCCGGTGCCGGCCTTGCGCGGCCTCGACCATGCCAACCACGTCGTCTACATCGGCTCGTTCGGCAAGACGCTGCTGCCGGCGCTACGCGTCGGCTATCTCATCGTGCCGCCGGAACTGGTCGATTCATTCGACAAGGCCGTCTCGATCACCGGCCAGTTCGCGCCGCTGATCCTGCAGGCGACCGTCAACGACTTCATCAAGCAGGGCTATTTCGCCACGCATCTGAAGCGCATGCGCCGCCTCTACGCGCGCCGGCAGGCGAATTTCGTGAAGCTGTGCCGCGAGCATCTCGGCGAATGGGCGACGGTTTCGGAGAACGATTCCGGCATGCAGCTCCTCGCCAGCTTCACGCGGCCGCTGAACGACCTCGACGTGGTCGCCGCCGCGGTGAAGGAGGGGCTGGACGTGCAGGCGGTGTCGATCGACTACCATTCGACCGCACCCGAGCACGGCCTGCTGCTCGGCTACGCCGCCATGGACGAGCGCCAGATCCTGCGCGCGGTGCTGGCGCTGCGGGCGGCGTTCCTGCGGCTGGACCGGGGTTAGAGAGGCGCCGCGAGAGTGGCGCTCACGCGTCAAATTTCTGCAAATCCACCGCTTGCTGGCTCTTCAGCACGACATCCTCCACCGCCACATCTTCCAGCGCCACGCGGGCCGCCTGGTCGATGTTGTGGATGATCGCCTCGGTTTCTTCCGCGGTATGCAGCGGGCTCGTCGCCACCATCACCGTGCGGTTGAGGATGTCGAGCGAGCCCTGGCACATGCCTTCCCTGTACTCG
>DATDJN010000002.1:0-3697 GCA_036520515.1 Rhizobiaceae bacterium | reverse complement strand
CCGGCTGTGGGACCAGCCGGAGTACCATAGAAAGGCGCTGGTGACGTGAGCCGCAAGCCCTACGATCCCGCCTCCGAGGGCGCCGAGATGTCGTTCTCCGGGCGCATGGCCTATGGCGACTACCTGCATCTGGAACGCGTGCTCGACGCGCAGGAGCCGCTGTCGAAGGCGCATGACGAGTTGCTGTTCATCATCCAGCACCAGACCTCCGAGCTCTGGATGAAACTCGCCATCCACGAGATCCAGGCGACCATCCGCGCGGTCCGCGAGGACCGGCTCGAGCCCGCCTTCAAGATGCTTTCCCGCGTCGCCCGCATCTTCGAGCAGCTGACCGGCGCGTGGGACGTGCTGCGCACCATGACGCCCAGCGAGTACACCGAGTTCCGCGCGTCGCTCGGCCAGTCCTCCGGCTTCCAGTCCTGGCAGTACCGCGCCATCGAATTTTTGGCCGGCAACCGCAACCTCGCCATGCTGAAGCCGCACGAGCACCGGCCGGAGGTCACCGCCAGGCTCGAGGAGATTCTTTCTGCGCCGAGCCTCTACGACGAGGCGCTGCTGCTGCTCGCGCGCAACGGTTTCGACATCGGCGACGAGGCCAACCGTGCCGACTGGCGCGAGACGCGCACGGAAAATCCAAAGGTGCTCGACGCCTGGAAAATCGTCTACCGCGACCCGGAGACGCACTGGAAGCTCTACGAGCTCGCCGAAAAGCTGGTCGACTTCGAGGACTATTTCCGTCGCTGGCGCTTCAACCACGTCACCACGGTCGAGCGCATCATCGGACTGAAGCGTGGCACTGGCGGCACGGCCGGCGTCTCCTATCTCAGGCGCATGCTCGAGGTCGAGCTGTTCCCGGAACTCTGGAAGGTCAGGACGGAGCTATAGCCATGAACCTTACGGAGGATTTGATGCACGAGATCCTGCAGCCGGAAGGCTGGGCGAAGCCGATCGGCTACTCCAACGGCGTCGCGGCGCGCGGCCGGCTTGTCTTCATCGGCGGACAGGTCGGCTGGAACGGCCAGCAGCAATGGGAGACCGACGATTTCGCCGGCCAGGTCAGGCAGACGCTGGAGAACATCGTGGCGATCCTCGGCGAAGCCGGCGCCGGGCCCGAACATATCACGACGATGACCTGGTACTTCACCTCCAAGCAGGAATATCTCGACAACCTCAAGGGCGTCGGCCGGGCGTACCGCGAGGTGATCGGCAAGCATTTCCCGGCCATGGCCGCCGTCGAGGTGACGGCGCTGGTCGAGGATCGCGCCAAGATCGAGATCCAGGCGATGGCCGTGGTGCCGGACTAGGCACTGGAGGGACCGACACAGTGAGCGTGACATTCTCGGAGACCGTGACCGCCGTCGTCACCGACGGGGTGCTGGTCGTGACCATCGACAATCCACCGGTCAACGCGGCCTCGGCCGACATGCGGCAAGGACTGTTCGCGGCCATCGATCATGCCGCCGCGACGCCTGGGATCGCCGCCGTTGTCCTCACCGGCGCGGGCAGGACCTTCGTCGGAGGCGCCGATATCCGCGAGTTCGGCAAGCCGATTGCCGAGCCGCTGCTGCCGCAGGTGATCAACCACATCGAGGAGAGCGGCAAGCCGGTCGTCGCGGCCATCAACGGCGCGGCGCTCGGCGGCGGGCTGGAGATCGCGCTCGGCTGCCATCACCGCATCGCGTCGGCTTCCGCGAAGCTCGGCCTGCCGGAAGTGAAGCTCGGCATCGTGCCGGGCGCCGGCGGCACGCAACGCCTGCCGCGCCTGGCCGGCGTTGTGGCGGCGGCCGAGATGGCGGCCACCGGGCGGCTGGTCGGCGCAGAAGAGGCACACAAGTCCGGCATCGTGGATGCCGTGGCGGATGATCTGGTCGCAGCGGCCGTCGCCGCCGCACGCGACCTCGCAGGCAAGCCGCCGCGCCGTACGGGCGAGTG
This sequence comes from Rhizobiaceae bacterium, assembly GCA_036520515.1. Lineage (GTDB taxonomy): Bacteria > Pseudomonadota > Alphaproteobacteria > Rhizobiales > Rhizobiaceae > Mesorhizobium_K. The sequence goes on along the minus strand of DATDJN010000002.1, from coordinate 1,765 downwards.
CGTGATCGCCTCGGTCGACCAGGAAGCCTTCAACAAGATGTCTGCCAGGGTGCTGGCGCGGGCGCGCGGGCAGGATGCCCCTGCCGAAGCCCTGCGCCTCGTGCGCTCGTCGGCCGGGCGCACGCTGGCCGAGGGGCTGGTCGACGAGCGCGCGACCTTCATCCGGTTGCGCGATTCCGACCAGGCGAAGGCGCTGCGCCATGTCTTCTTCGCCGAGCGCGCCGCCGCCAAGGTCGACGGGCTCGAAGGCGTCGAGCCGCGTCCGGTCAGGACGATCGGCATCGTCGGCCTCGGCCTGATGGGCTCGGGCATCGCGGTCGCCGCACTTGACGCCGGCTACACGGTGATCGGCGCGGAGATGACGGCCGAGGCCGCACAGCACGGCCGCGAGCGCATCGCCGGCCTGCTCGACCGCAACGTCGCCTCCGGCCGCCTCGACGCCGAGGGACGCGAGCAAAGGCTGGCGCGCCTGACCACCTCGGGCAGCATGGAGGCTCTCGCCGACGTCGACCTCGTCATCGAAGCGGTCTTCGACGACCTTGCCGTGAAGAGCGAGCTCTTCCAACGGCTCGACGACATCGTGCGTCCGGACACGATCCTCGCCACCAACACCAGCTATCTCGATCCCGACGCGCTCGCAGCCGCCACCACGCGGCCGGAACGCGTCGTCGGCCTGCATTTCTTCTCGCCGGCCAACATCATGCGGCTGCTCGAGGTGGTGAACTGCGCACGGACCGCGCCCGACGTGCTGGCGACGGCGCTCGCCGTGGCGAAGAAGCTCGGCAAGCTGCCGGTCGTCTCGGGCGTCGCCGAAGGCTTCATCGGCAACAGCATCTTTTCGGCCTATCGCCGCGAGGCGGAGTTCCTGATCGAGGACGGCGCGTCGCCCGAGGAGATCGACGCGGCCATGGAAGCCTACGGCTTCGCCATGGGTCCCTTCGCGGTTTTCGACCTCACCGGGCTGGAGATCGCCTGGGCGCGGCGCAAGCGCCAGGCTGCAACGCGCGACCCGGACGAGCGCTATGTCGAGATCGCCGACCGTCTCTGCGAGGCCGGGCGATTCGGCCAGAAATCCGGCCGCGGCTGGTACGCCTATCCCGACAGCAAGCGCACGGTCGACCCCGAGGTCGCGGCGCTGATCGAAGACGCGCGCGCCAGAAAGGGGATCACGCCACGCCGGATCGAGCCCGACGAAATCGTCACGCGCCTGCTCGGCGCGATGGCCGCCGAGGGCGACAGGCTGCTCGCCGGCAAGATCGCCCAGCGTGCCGGCGACATCGACCTCGTCATGATCAACGGCTACGGATTCCCGGCCCACAAGGGCGGACCGATGTTTGTCGCGGGCAGGGTTTAGGCGGCATCATCGCCGGCGCTCTTTACGCCCCCTCCACCATGCTTCGCATGGTCCCCCTCCCCCGCTTCGCAGGGGAGGAACCAGCGGCGTCGCGGCCGTCCGCGACCTGATCCTCCCCGGGAGGGAGACCGCCGAAGGCGGTGGAGGGGGCGGCTTCACACTGAAGCTACTATTCGTCCACCACCGCTTCCGCCTCGATCTCGACCTCGTAGTCGCCGATCAGGTCGCCGGCCTGGATCATCGTGTTCGCCGGCAACACCGCGCCGAACACGCGGCCATGGGCGCGCGAGGCGGGCTCCCATTTCGCGGCAGCCTTAAGATAGATGCGGGTCCTGACGACGTCCTCAACCCGCCCGCCCAGCGCCGAGATCGAGGCCGCGACCTTGTCCAGGATGTAGGTGGTCTGCGCGG
>DATDJN010000001.1:0-4671 GCA_036520515.1 Rhizobiaceae bacterium | reverse complement strand
GTGGCGCTGGAGTGCGTCCGCTGGGTTGCGCGGGACATCTCCGGTCGTCTGTCGCCCTGTGCGCCCGCGTTGTTGTCCGGAAGCCCCGGAAGCAGCGATGGGCCGGGAGCCGGCAGGGGAGAAAACGCCGGCGGCGCATGGAGCGCGTCAAATAATAATAATAGAAGACGTCGCCCCATGCGCCGCCTTCCCACAGCCCGGCCTGGAAAAACCAGGCGCGGGAACGATCCCGCATGCCTGGAGACGGCCCGCATGCCTGGAGACGGGGAGACCGCTCCCATGAAGGGCAAGAGGCGCCCGGCAGCGACAGGTCTCCGTGGAGCGCCCGAGGATCGCGCCTCAGCGGCTGACGCGCGATTTCAGGAAGCGGTCGAAGGCGACGGCGAGGATCAGGATCAGGCCGATGACGATCGACTGCGTATAGGAAGACACGTTGTTGAACTGCAGGCCGTTCTGGAGCACGCCGATCAGCGCCGCCCCCACGACCGTCCCGCCGACGCTGCCGATGCCGCCGAAGAGCGAGGTGCCGCCGATGACCACGGCCGAGATGACCGTCAGCTCGTAGCCCATGCCGGCCACCGCCTCGGAGGAGTTCAGCCGCGCCGACAGCACGAAGGCCGCCAGGCCGGCAAAGAAGCCGACAATCACGTAGACGGAGATCAGGATGCGGTCGACGCGCAGGCCCGACAGCCGGGCGGCCTCGGCATTGCCGCCGACGGCATAGACCGCGCGGCCGTAGCGCGTGTAGCGCAGCACGATGTGGCAGAGGATGGCGGCGACCGCGAAGATGATCACCGGCACCGGCACCGGGCCGACCAGGCCGTTGCCGAACCAGCGCATGGAGGCGTCGAAGCCCGAGATCGGCCCGCCGTTGGAGATGGTCAGCGTCAGGCCGCGGAAGATGGTGAGGCCGCCGAGCGTGACGACGAAGGGCGGTACCCTCAGCCGCGTGATCGCCAGCCCCTGGACGAAGCCGGCCAGCGCGCCGACGGCGACGGCCGCCAGCAGGGCGGCGAACCAGCCGTAGCCCGTGCCGCCGGCGGCCGACAGCGACAGCGTGTTGGCGGTTCCGCCCTTCGCCACCACGGCCGCGACCATGCCGCAGAGCGCCAGCAGCGAACCGACGGACAGGTCGATGCCGGCAGTCAGGATCACGAACGTCATGCCGAGCGCGATCAGCCCTGTGATCGAGATCTGGCGCAAGATGTTGAAGATGTTGATCGGGTCGATGAAGCTCGGCTTCATCACGGTGAAGATCACCACCAGGGCCGCCAGGAAGATCAGCGGTCCGAAACTCACCAGAAGGCGCGCGATGTTCACGCCATTGCGTTCGCCCGGCTCCACCGTGCTGCTCATTGCGCCCTCCCCTCCCGCCTGTCGAGCGCCATCAGCTCCATCAGTTTCTCCTCCGTCGCCTCCACCGCCGGCATCTCGCCGGTGATCCGTCCACGCCGCATGGTGACGATCCTGTCGGACACCGCAAGCACTTCGGGCAGTTCGGAGGAGATCATCATGATGGCGATGCCGCGCTCGGCGAGTTGCACCAGGATCTGGTGCACCTCCGCCTTGGCCCCCACGTCGACGCCGCGCGTCGGCTCGTCGACGATCAGCACCTTGGGGTCGCGCGCCAGCCAGCGGGCCAGCACCACCTTCTGCTGGTTGCCGCCCGACAGGCCTTCCATCGCCTGTTCCGGCGAGGCCATGCGGATCGACAGCATCTTCTTGTACTCAGACAGCGCCTCGCGCTCGCGCCGCTCGGCCATGAAGCCTAGGCCGTTGCTGAAGCGGCCGAGCGCGGCGACCGAAAAGTTGGCGAGGATGCCGAGCGCCGCGAAGATCGCCTGATGCTTGCGGTCTTCGGGGACGAGCCCGATGCCGAGCGCGATGGCGTCGGCGGGCGAGGCCGGCGCGATCGGCCTGCCGTCGAGCGTGATCGTGCCGGCCGCAATGCGGTCGGCGCCAAAGACGGCGCGCGCCAGCTCGGTCCGGCCGGAACCGACGAGGCCGGCGACGCCGAGGATCTCGCCTGCCTTGAGATCGAGGTCGACGCCTTCGAGCACGATGGCATGCGGCGCCTCCGGATCGCGCACCGTGCGCAGGCCGCGCACGGAAAGCCTGACCTCGCCCGACACCTCGCGGCCGTGCGGCCGCGCATAGAGTTCGGAAGCGGCACGGCCGACCATCCGTTCGATGATCTTCGGGATCTGGATCGGCTCGCCGTTCTCGCGCTCGAGATGGCCGGCGAGCCTGCCGTCGCGCAGCACCGTCATGCGGTCGCAGATGAACGACGCCTCTTCCAGCCGGTGCGTCACGAACATGATCGCCACGCCGTCCCTGCGCAGCCGGTCCATGATCGACAGCAACCGCTGCACCTCGGCTTCCGTCAGCGCCGAGGTCGGCTCGTCCATGATGATAAGCCGGCTTTCGAGCGACAGCGCCCGCGCGATCTCGACCAGCTGCTGCTCGGCGACCGAAAGCACGGAAACCGGCGTGCGCGGATCGATGCTGAGGCCGACGCGGCCGATGATCTGGCGCGACGCCTCGATCATCTTCTTCCAGTTCACGAGGCCGAGCGGACCTGTCGGAGCGCGGCCGATGAAGATGTTCTCCGCCACCGTCAGCGTCGGGATCAGGCTGAGCTCCTGATAGATGGTGACGATGCCCGCCCGCTTGGCCTCCTGCGGGCTCGATGGCTTGAATTCCACGCCGTCGTACACGATGCGGCCGCTCGACGGAGGCTGCACGCCCGACAATATCTTGAGCAGCGTGGATTTACCGGCGCCGTTCTCGCCGAGCAGGCCGAGCACCTCGCCGCGTCTGACGTCGAGCGAGACGTCGCTCAGGGCAGTCACGCCGGCAAAGTGCTTGGTCACGCCCTCGACGGCGAGAAGCACCTCGTCGGCCGGCTCTGCTGCGGCTCGGGCCAGGGACAATCGTCTCTCCTCCGCAGGCTGCGTCATCCGATCAGCACGGGCCGGCCCACTGGAAGCGGGCCGGCCTGCCGACGGTTCGAGATCGCGCCTACTGGGTTTCGCCGAGGCGCTCTGCCTTGTCGAGATTGTCCTTGCCGATGACGATCGGGGTCAGCAGGACGAGCTTCTCCGCCGGCTCGGTCTTGTCCTTGGCATAGGCGACCGCGATGCGGACGGCCGTGCGGGACTGTTCGCCCGGGAACTGCTCGACGGTGCCGGCAAGCTTGCCGTCGCGCACCGCAACCAGCGCCTCTGGAAGCGCGTCGAAGCCGTAGATCTTGACGTCCGTGAAGCCGCGGGCGGCGCAGGCCTCCATGGCGCCCAGCGCCATGTCGTCGTTGGCGCAGATGATCGCGTCGGGCTTGCCGTTGGCGGCAAGGCCGGCTTCGGTCACCGACAGCGCCTCGGCGCGGGCGAAGTTGGCGGTCTGCTCGAAGACGATCTGGTACTTGTCCTGCAGCGGATCGAGCACGTTGTGCACGCCCTTGTTGCGGTCGATCGCCGGTCCGGCTCCCGGCTGGCCCTGCAGATGGAAAAGCTTCGCGCCGTTCGGGAAGGCATCGACGACCGCCTGGGCCTCGGCCTCGCCGCCCTTGACGTTGTCGGCGCCGACATGGGCGAGGATGCCGTCCACGCCGTCCACGCGGCGGTCGATGGTGACGAGGGGGATACCGGCCTGCACGGCCTGCTCGACAGCCGGCGCCAGCGCGTTGACGTCGAGCGGCGAGATGACGATCGCGTTGACCTTCTGCACGATCGCCGCCTCGATGTCGGCGGTCTGCTTCGGTGCCGAATTTTGCCCGTCGCTTTCATTGAGGTTGACGCCCTGCGCCTCCGCCTCGGCCTTGATCTGGTTCAGCATGTGCACGAAGAACGGGAAGCTGAGGCTGGGCACCGAACCCAGGATGGTCAGCTTGTCCTGTGCGAATGCGGCCGGCGCGCCGAGCGCCAGCGCGCCGACAGCCACTGACGACACCAAAAACTCGCGTCTGTTCATGGAATTGCTCTCCTCCAAATGAGCGTTTCGCCGCGGCATCGTTTTCCTCCCGGCACCGGCGGAACGCGAACGTAGCCAAGCCCGTATCGATGCGCAAGGAAGTTGGTAGCGCTACCCGCTGGTAGCCATGCGATTGGAAGCTCAGAAGTGGTTGTGGATCTTAAGGACACACGTCTTCACGTTGCAGGCCCCGTCGGCCGCCGGAACGATGGCGAAGGAGATGATTTCGCCCGACCAGCAGAAGCGACGGTCCGAGACGTACCGCCCGTAGAGAGGCGCGCCGCTCGGCGAGCGCCAGCGCAGGATAACCGAGCCGTTCGCTTGCACAGTCGCCTGCACCCTGGAACAGCTCATATTTGTGATCGTGTAGGCGGGATCCGCCGAGGCCGAATGCGCGACTAACAGAAAGAGGCCGGCGAGCAGCAGCTTCCTCATCGATACCATCCCTGGAACATAGAGACCGCAGGACCTTCCGGCGTGGCGCATTCAAGCAGAACGCTCACGCCAAGTCGATTGGCTGTCAGGACTTCCCGGATGCGATTTGAACTGTACAGGCGACAACGAAAATGACGCCGATGATCACAGGTGCCAACGGCATCCCGCCCATGTTCATGGGCATCAGCAAAAGAGGCAGTCCCCACGCTGCCCAGACTGCGGCCTGCGTCAATGTCCGCCTCACAGGATCAGGCGATCTTTCGAGCC